>DASQKG010000058.1:0-11400 GCA_035630655.1 Pyrinomonadaceae bacterium | reverse complement strand
GCGGGATCCTGTTCCTTGATCTTGTTGGCCCAGGCGCGGTTGCTCTCTAAAAGGTGATCCAGGTCTCTCATAACCGAAGATGGTAGCAAGAGAAGCGGCGCAACGCATAAAGAGGTCCTCGGGAAAGAGAAAACTGCCGTAAAGGGCTTCTCCTTGCAGTGCGGCGGCCCCGCTTTGGTCCAACCGCGAGATACCTTGCACTAAGTGGGTTAAATGTTGCCCATCGAAACGGCGCCAGGCCGCCGTGGGCCAAAGCGCCGCCGGGCCGGCGCACTCCAAGGAGGCGCCTCTGATTTTCAGCGGCCTTCAGCCATTGGATTAATCGCGCCGCGATGACAGGTTGAACAGTTAATCGCGCGACCTTGGGGTCTCGGCTCCAGGTTCTGCATCTTGCCGAGTTGCTCATTGATCGAGCGGTGCATGACAGCCATCTCGCGTGCGGCACGCTTCGGCCGCTTATCATCGCTGGAGAAGTCCTGTTCCACGTGACAGTGAGTGCAGGCTACTCCGAGCGCGCGGCTGTAACCGCCGTTCATGATTCGCAGTAACCTTCCGGCAGGCACCCCCTTGAGATGCTGTATGTTCTTGAAGACTTGTTCCGCCGGCAGGTTCTCGCGGCCCGCGATACTTTCTGAGATCTGTTTTACGAAGCGATTGTTGGTCTCCTGAGTCGGCGAGAGGGGAGCAGCGGGAGTTGCAGCTGCTTGCGGCGAAGGTTGCGGCTGCGTCTGCGGTTGCTGTGCCGTCGATGTGGCAATCTGCCAACAAGCCACGGTCCCACATGTCATCAGCGCCAACAGGAATAGAGCATGTTGCAGTTTCATCAAATTCTCCTTTTGCTTATCTGGTAGTCCTTGGGGAGATAACCAAAAACTAAGCGCATAACGCCTAAGGCGCGGCGTCAAACCTTTGTCCAAGCCTTGTTTCAAGCCGGGCTCTTACCTCCGGCCATTCTGATTCAATAATGCTGAACAACACTGAGTCGCGATACCGACCTCCGGGCCTCAGCATATGATTGCGAAGAATGCCTTCCTGTTTCGCTCCCAGCCGTAAGATCGCGCGTTGCGACTGCTGATTCAAAACATCCGTTACCAAAGCGACGCGAATACATTTCCAGTGCTCAAAAGCGTGAGTTAGAAGCAGGAGCTTGGCTTCGGTATTTACTTCGGTGCGTTGTACGCTTGCCGCCAACCAGGTGTAACCGATTTCGACAGTGCGGTACTCATGCTCGATGAAATAAAAGCGGGTGGTGCCGACGACAAGGTTCGTCGACTTTCTAATGATGACGAACGGAAGTTCACGCGCCTGAGCCTGAGCATCCAGTGCCGCTGAAATGTACGTAGCCATACTGTCGCGGCCTGGGACAATGGTGACGGTTGAGTTCCACAACTCGCCGTCGGCGGCGGCAACGTTCAGCGGTTCTTCGTGGGCCGCTGATAACGGCTCCAGACGTACGTACTCACCGTCAAGCGTAACTGGAGTGACTTCCATCTTTATTTCCGACGAGCCGCGCGGCCTTGAACCAAAAAGTAATTCAGCAGTCCGCTATCGCGGACTGGGCAAGTTAGAAATCCTGCTCACCTCAAAGCCTCTAATCTTTTCCAGCCTGGCAATAATCGCTTTGACAAACTTCGTAATTCCTTCCGCGTACTCCCCGCGCCGGTACAAATCGAGTGATTGATCCCCCAGCTCCTTACATACCTCGTCGGGTAAGTCTTTTTCCAGGCTGCGGCTGACTTGAATTCTCCACTGCCGGTCCTTGACCGCCAGCATCAACAGAAGACCGCCCCCTTTGGATGTATCCTTCGGCCCAAGCGCCCATGCTTTTGCTACCGTCAGCGAGTAATCAAAAATCGGCTCTCCTCCAGTTGTTTCAATGGTGACTACCGCGAATTCAATGTCCGACTTGTTTTTTAACTCCATCAAAACGGACTCGAGTTTTTGCTTAAACTGAGGATCGAACACGTTTCCATAATCGTTGACCAGGCCAACCGGAGGCGGCAGCGGGCTCTTCGCTCGTTCGGAGCGGTTTTGGTTTGGAGAGGGAGCTTCCGGATGGACCGTCGTCGTTAGTTTTGCTGTCGGACTCGACGCACAGGCCGACAGGAATAACAAGACCAGCAGGATGGTGACGCCGATAGAGAAGAAATTGCCCTTCATATCCACACCCCTATTACATTCCGCACCTTTGGTGCTAAGAGCCAGCTCAAGCGCCCCGATGATCGCAGGTGAGACTCTCTTTGGTGGGTGGCACGGCTTCATTCAAGGCTCTGACTAACCGATTGTAATCGACTAAATCTTCAACTACATGTTTTGCTCCCGCCTTGTGCAACATAGCTGCTGCTGGTCCAGACCCAACGCCCAGAAAACTAAAACCCAAGCGACGAGCCGTGCGAACATCCCAGAGGCCATCACCAATGCTGACAATCTTTCCGAAGCTGCCCACCCGGTAACGCTCCAGAGATTGTGAGACGGCCGCTTCCAGGATCTGCTCTCTCGACAGTCCATCTTCGGCATGAGCTGCCGGAATGCCATCGACATCGATGCTTGCTACGCTCAACTTCAATAAAGCAGACTCGCGCCAGCAGCCGGTAGCGATAGCAACGGCCCAATCTGGTTCTCGCTTCAACCTGTCGAGGGCAATCGAAGCGCCGGCAATTTCATTAAAGCTGGATGAATCAGACTCATACTGTTCGCCCAGCAAATTCACGAAGCATCTTTTGAATTTGTCTAACTCACTTTCGGTGGCGTCGCGGCCAAGTTTCTCTTGAAAGACATGGGCCATGATCCCTGAGTCGGTTGTATGCGGGTATGCGGCCCAATCGGTACTTATTTCAGAGATAGCATGAGCTTCAGCCAATGCTTCCACGAAGCATTGATCGTCAACGCTGTTGGTATTCGTCAGTGTGCCGTCGATGTCGAAGATTGCCAGCTTCATGTTTCGTTTCGCTTCAGATGTTTAGAGTACAACGCCGATGCATCGGGGTCGCTGCTGTCATACTGAAAGCCAGGTTTTTCCAGATATTTCTCCTGAGCATAACACTGATCCGCTTTAACTATCGCAGCACTGCCCATGGTCGAAAAATGAACAAATCATCGCTTCGGAACCGCGCTTGACTTTGTGTCGCGTTGAAAGATAGTCTCACGGCTTCACCAACGAGTGGGAGAAGATTTGTAGCTGCCCGTCATCGCCCCGCGAACTACAGCTATACTTCGCCCGTAACTGTAATCTCACGGTACGCGAGAAAAGTTGATTGACTCGATAGCAGCCGGCCTCATCTGCTGTCTGTTTCGAATAATTCGCCCGACATGTATTTCACCGCAGAGTGGACACTCGTTTCCCTTAGCTTTTGAGGGAGATCTGCTCAGGCATATCTATCGCGGAACTGTAACGATAACCCTTTAACACCCCGAAGGAGGATAAGTAATGTTTAGAATCCGTTCCCTGTTTGTCTTAACGTTATTGTGTGGCGCGATCGGCGCCCTTTGGTTTGCTCGCGACATGAAGAGTGGCGCTGCGCAGGCCAACGGTCCAAACCTTTCAGTGCGCGAAGACGTGCTCGGCTCGCAGTGGGTCGTACGCGACGAAAACATCCCTGCGGAAGCATGTAGTGCGATTGAAGGTGACGTAACTCCGGGTCTGCGCCGGCTCGTTCGATTCACGGTGATGACACCAAACACGGGTAATCAGGACATTTTTGTCGGTGACCCAAACGTGCACTTCGCAGCAAACGATGGCCTGTTTGAGTTCGCTGAGTGTCACCATCATTTTCACTTCCGGCATTACGCGCTTTACCAACTCATTGACCCGCGGACCGGTAAGATTTGGCGCGCGGCCAAACGCGGCTTCTGCATGCTTGACACGGATCCGAACCCTGTCCCCGTTGGCGGCGTGCCACCCGGCAGTCCGAAATACCGGAATTGCGGCGCCATCGGCTTTCCCGGAAATCAGGGCATCACAGCTGGCTGGGCCGACACCTATCGCTTTACCCTCGCCGGCCAGTATTTCGTACTTGATGGCGGGGATGGACAGGACCCGGTGCCGCCAGGAAACTACGTGATTCGAGTCACTGTTAACCCGCCGTTCGTGGCCAAGCAGGGCGAGCCTTGTCCTTTCAAGGACACGAACGGCTTCTGTCATCAACTGCCCGAGACTAACTACGACGACAACATCGGACAGACGTCAATCTTGATCCCAAGCCACCCGGGCCGCAAAGGTGCGGGGCCGCTTGCCGGCAACAATGAGCCCGCGGAGGAATGCGACAAAGGCTGCATAAAGTAACCCGTTACTTGAGGATACTGAACGGCTTTCTGAAATGAAGATGCGCCCAGGTGTGATAAACATCCGGGCGCATCTGTGTGTGCATGAGGCTGAACTCGACGACCCGAGCGTTGCTCGGTTGTCTCACGATGGGCAACGGCTATGATCCGATTAAACAGGCAACTCAAGATCGTCCGACAGACCGGAATGTCTGTCCTACTTGACAGAACTGCTCAGCCGTCTTGGGTCAACGACTTCACCATTGGAATACAGGCTATCTCAACACCGGTAGATAGCCGGTATTTCGACTCTTCCTTCCCTGCATATCCAGCCCGCTTGTAAAAGGGAACCGCATTCAACGAGGCGTTCAGGCGAATTTGCTCCAACCCGAGCGCGCGTGCTCGCTCCTCCAGCTTCTGCAACACCCTCAGCCCGATGCCTCGCCGACCTGCTTTCGGGCTCACGAAGACGGCCTCAACTTCAGCGCTATTCTGGTTGAGCGCGCCAAACCCAACAATCTCTCCGTCCTCCTCCGCCACAAAGAACTCTTTGCTGCGAATCGATTCCTCATAGTTTTCCGGTTTCCTGGGAACGCCCCACGCCTGAATCTCTTCAGGGGTGTACAAGGTTGTTTGGATCGCTGTCACGGCACTCACGTGCACGCTCATGATTGATTGGCAATCGTCTTGCCGGGCTTGGCGAATGTTAAGCATCACTACAGCTTTGCCTGAAAAGTCAGCGGCCACACCTGAAATGAAAGCGCGATACGATCCATGAAACAGCACTAAATTGCACTAAAGCGTTTCGTGTTCGTTCGTGTGATTCGTGGATTGCTCTATTCCTTCGATCTCGGGCAGTGGCCGATACCAGGACAACTCCGCTTTTCGTTTCAAGAGTTCTCACGCAGCGTACTGCTCGGCACCCATGAAATGCAGCGACACATAACTCTCGTCTCCTTTTACCCAACTGTCGTGCGGCACGGGTGGAATGTAAAAAAGGGTTCCGGCTGACAGCTCCAGATGCCTCCCATCACTCATCGCTGAGACACGTCCGTGAGGGCGTGGATCAAAGACTCTTGCAAACGATGAGCGCCGAAGGTGCGTGACAGTCGATCCGGGACCAGAATGTGTCGGCCCTTCAGGCCTGAAGAGTTGTGCGCTGTTTTTTCCACGCCCTCACGGACGTGGCTATTGAATACCAGCCCTTCGGGCCTCAATTGACGAAATTGCGAGGTGGTCTTCTCCTCAACACTTGAAATCAATACACGCCGTTGACGCGCCTGATTCTACCGCGGGCGCGCTGCATCACGGTTTTTTCTGAATGTTGATGACAGCTTGGTTCGTTGGAGTTCCGCGGACGTTCAGGCCCACCCAAACGTAGTCTATGCCATCGAGTTCATCCGGAAGCCGGACGATTACCTGACTCATCCAGTCGAGGCCAGGAACCGATGCCACGTGCTCGACGGTGAGTTGGTAGCGACGTCCCGAAGAGTCTTCGGCCTCGGCAACGATGTCAGTAACTGACGGCGAATTGACGCCCGACGCGAACAGCGAGACGCGTGTGCGGCGGTCGCTGCTGAAGTTCGAGGCGGAGACCTTCGCAAATGGCTCGGCCACCTGAGTCACCGAGTCGAGCGCGACGGCCCAGATCGTGTTGGGCTTGATGAGCAGGGCGGGCCCCAAAGGTGGCGGCGCGGCGGCTTGCGGCTGCCAGACGGGGAAGGAGTCGTGCGCTTCGTCGTTGGTGAGTCGCGTTTGGCCGCTGCCGTCGGCGTTCATAACGTAGATTTCATAGCCGCCCTCGGTGCGGTCGCGACTGCTGATGAAGGCGATGCGCGCCCCGTCCGGAGACCAAGCCGGGGAGATGTCGTAGCTGAAGGCGCGACCACCACTCAGAAACTTCTTGCCTGTTCCGTCAGCGCTAACAACGTAAATATTCGTGTCGTTCTGCTCGCCTTGCGCTACATAGGCGATGCGTGTCCCATCGGGCGACCATGCGGGATCGCGGCTGTAGCCCTCGACGACCCTTCGTGTGCCGGTGCCATCGACGTTGACGACGTAGACGCTGTACGTGCCATTGTCGCGGCGGCTCGTGAAGGCGAGACGCTTGCCATCCGGCGACCACGCCGGGGCGAAGTCTTCCTGCGGATTGTTGGTAACGTTCAACAGACCGCTGCCATCGATATTGACTACATAAATTTCGTAACTGAAGCCCTGGCGCGAACCG
This sequence comes from Pyrinomonadaceae bacterium, assembly GCA_035630655.1. Lineage (GTDB taxonomy): Bacteria > Acidobacteriota > Blastocatellia > Pyrinomonadales > Pyrinomonadaceae > PSRF01. Next base: position 4,913 of record DASQKG010000058.1, on the reverse strand, counting down.
GTGAAGGCGATGCGGTTGCCGTCAGGTGACCAGATGGGATTCCCACCGGTGACACCTGCCAGCCTGACGACGTTGGTGCCATCGGAGTTCATCAAGTAGATGCCGTTGCCGCCGTCGCGGTCGCTGACGAAGGCGAGGCGCGTCCCGTCCGGCGACCAGGAGGGGTGACCGTCGGAGGCCAGGGTGTTGGTCAAACGTCTCACCGCTGTGCCGTCGTCGTCCATCACGTAAATCTCGGAGTTGCCGTCGCGGTTCGAGCCGAACGCGATCTTGCGTTTATTGGACGGCGAGGGCGTCGGTGTCGGCGAGGTCGAATCGTTGTCGTGTATGTAGAGCGTGGCGGCGGCGCCATAACAATCCGTGCCTGAGGGCGGCGCTTCGCCGGAGAAGTCGAGCGAGAGAAACGCCATCTCAGGCTGCCGCGGTTCGATCTGTGCGTCGTCAGTGATCGACACGCTGAAGGTCTTGCTGGTCTCGCCTGCTGCAAACCGAAGCGTACCCGAGACCCTCGCGTAATCCACTCCGGGTGTGGCCGACCCAACCCACGCGGGGTACATGCAGCCGGTTGCGTAGAGGTAGTTGTTGTCGGCGAGGTACGCGACCGACGCGTCGCGGTTAATGTCACCTGTGCGCACCACTGTGATGGTTGCGCCGTTTTCACCCTCCGAAACTCTGTAGTAAGCGGCGCTGAACTCGAACCTGACTGCCGACTGCGTGGCGCTCTCGGCGCGCGCGACGAAGTCTACCCGCGGGCCGAGCCAAACAGTCAAAACCGTGACTGCGGCCAGCGCCACCGTCGTGTATCTCAGTGTGATCGTGCGAAGCATGGAGGGATACTCCTAAAAGCTTTACTTCCACTTCCGCTTCCGCGAAGTAGTCTGGCGTTCAACCTTCAGATTGCCCGAATGTCCGACACACTTTTAGTTTGTCGACAGTCTCCCAACCGCAACCACGACAAACTGAAAGTGTGTCGACATTCGGGCTCCCGGAAGTTTCGGAAGGAATTTAACCCGCTCTGAGGTAACCTTTCAAGCCGGAGGCTGCGAATCGATTGTTGAACCTACCCCATTACTGTCGTTTCCACTTCAGCTCAATTTCAACTTCTTCTTCATCCCCATTGCGCTCGTACTCAAACTCGACCTTCGCATAAGGCGGGACATAGATGCGCTCGCCCGCAATCTGAATCTCAAACGTTTTCTCCTCTTCTAAAGCTTCCGCCAGTCGTCGCAACTTAGCGACCACCTCAGTGGTCGAATAGGATTTCTCCACTTCCTTTTCGGTTCCCATCATTTCCTCCTAAGAATTGAGTGCGTATCTCATCTGCACCTTGCAAAAGTCTGCCGCAGCGAAACGTTAGTATTTCATCTATCGGTTACTTCATGACAGTTACTTTAAATCACGCGATGGAAAACGAGAGAACAGCGTGCGTCGAAACATCGCGCAGCAGCGCCTCGATTTCCACTTGAATTATCAGGGCATAATGTAACGCAAACTGTTAGTTTGCGGGCCGTAGCTAAGAAGCATGTTGGATGGAAAGATATGCCTAACGCCACGTCCGCAAACTAACAGTTTGCGTTACATTTTCGCAGGGCGCCGGACCGAATCTACGACCTGGCGTATCGCATCGATCACCAGTTTCGGATCGTCAAGCTGAATATGGTGTCCGCTTGTTGTAGCTATGATTTGTTTGCTGTTGCTCGAGAGGTTAAGCAAGTCACGCTGCATGCGCTTTCGATCCTCATCAAGTTGCTTGCCCTCCTCAGTATCCGGGTATTCGCGTTTACCGCGCGTCAACACAATTAAAGGAGTGTCGCCAAGCGGATACTCCTTTGCCTGTCGAGCCGCGTAGAATTCTGCGAACTCTTCCCCCCAATAGGGGTCGTCGTCGGCCACGTAATGTTGCGGCTGCGCCTTAGCCCACAACCGCCACTTTTGGATGCTCAGCGGCAACAGATCAAACGGCGGGTTAATTTTGGGTGGTCCAATCTGCTTTAGGAACTCCTCCAGTTTCTTCCTCTCTTCAGGGGCGAGCATTTTGTCAGAGGCGCGAATGGTCTTTTGAATCGGCGGGATAGTCCTTCCCTGAGACAGGTCCCGCATCCGCTGGATCTTGCCGTTCATAAACAACGTGGTGTCTTCGTGTGTGCTGTCAACCAAACACATACCGGCGACTTCCTTTGCATAGAGGCCAGCAAATGTGCGGATTAGAAGGCCGCCGATAGACTGACCGACCAGCACGTATGGCCCAGGGTTACCCGATTTCCGGAGTGCCGTATGCAACTCATAAGCGATCTGTTTCATTGAACGCGGTCGTGGGCCTAAATCACTCCACGCGTTGCCGGCGCGATCATACGAGCACACTCGGGTAAAGCTCGATACACCCGGTTGCACTAAACTCCAATCGAACGAGAAGTCGCCGGCGCCCGACTCCAGCACCACCGTCGGTCCCCGACCTTTATTGCTTCCGGTGCAGTTAAGGTGCAGTCGCCACCCGCCGATATCCACCAATTTGCCCGGAGGTCGAGGCGGCTTCATCGCCTTGATGCTCGTTTGATCAACAGCTATTTGCGACAGCAAAAAGCTGAAGAATGTGAGCGCAAAGAGTTGTCTGGTCCGCCGCGCAATCGAGGCACGCATGATCTGGAGTTTGCTCATGAGTAACTGTGAACCTTTCATAATTCCCACATGAAGGCAGCGTGGTGCTAATCCTCAAGGCACGTGGTTGCGTCCACATCAACTGCCGAGATTCCCGTGGGAAAACGCAGTGTTTGTCAGCTTAACTTCAAGCCGGTACAAACACCGCGTCATTTCGAATAAGTAGCCTCATGGGTAAGCCCGCAGTAGCTTGGGCGAGATCGTAGGCCGACGCTAAGCTCGTTCCTTTCCCAAGCAAACCATAGAAGCAGCGCGCCCAGCTAATCATCTTGACGGAGTCTATGTCTTCCGCGGCAGCGATAACGCTGACGCTGCGTGACAGGATGGCGCCAAGGTCTAGCGAGTCGCAGGTTGCCAGGAAGAGCAGACTCGTGCCTGACCGCTCAATGAGCTGCAGGAGGCCACTGGACGGTAACCGCTCCTCGTCGTTAAAGAGAAAATCCCCCGTTTTGGGTTGGACATACCCGAGCAAGTGGACAATTTCAAATTTATTGAGCGCAAGGGCATCACGCAATTCGGCGAGCTTCACGTTATGCAATCGCGTCACTAAGTTCGGATAGTTCGCTTCGAGTATCGCCATGTCTTCAGCGGCTCCTAATTCTTCGAACGTGGTCGTCGCTGCGCACAGGATTCGATGGATTCTCACAAGGTTTGGACCTTGGGCAGTGACCGCCGGAATTCTGTCAAGATCACGTTTCAGATCGGGCCACCATTTGTCGAACGTTCGGCCCAGAGCGACCTCCCCGCGCTTGTTGTCCAGCAGCGAGTTGATGCTTTCTACAAGCCTGCGGGTTCCGGATTCGTCTGCCGGCACGCCTTGGAACCTGGACAGCGGACCCTGAATAGCTTCTGGCTCGATGCCCAGGCAATAAGGAACAACGCGTGCGGACGCTACAGATTTTGATAGAGCCCCGGCCTCAAAAAGCAGCCAGGGAGACATGAGATTCGCGGGCAATAAACAGATGATGCCGAATCCTGTGCCCTCAAGTTCTCGGTCCAACTCGTTCCCCCAACGCTGACCAGCCTGAATATCGCGACTCGACAGCCAGAATGCGACCTCGGGAAACACCAGCGAGAGCCATTCGCGCAAAATCACCGCAAGCTCCTTGCTACTCTCGCCTGACCAGCTGAGAAAGACTTTCATGCCATGCTCCTGGAGGTTCGCAAACATTACGACTGACCACGACACGCCGGGCGAGCAACACGCCAATAACTATTGGCGCAGATGGTGATCAGACCACGCTGATTTGGGTCGGCTGCAAACGATTGTCTTGTGTCGCCCAACAGTGTTGGGAAAACTCTATTTTATTTTCGCGGAGACCTTTGGGTTGATAACGGCGAGGAATGCTTTCGCCTCTTCGATCTCTGGCCTGACGCTATCGGCCGCGCGGGCCAGCGCCACGAGTTTTGAGTAGTAAGTCTTCGCCTTATTTTGATCTTTCGCGAGCTCGGCCGAACGAGCCGCGCCATAAAGGCCATTGAAGCGATTGGGTGCGGTGAGAAGCGAGGTCTCGAATTCCTGCAAGGCGGCCGATGGTTGCTTGAGTTCCAAGAGTAGCTCGCCGAGTTGCTCGCGGGCGGGAAGGATTGCGCCGGGTGTGACGGGATGCTTGTCAGTTGCGTCATCCAAATCAGCTGCGGAGCGCATCAAGCGCAGTGATTCTTCTGTTTTGCCTTCGGCGTGGGCCACCCATGCTGCCGCTACCTGACGCTCGATCTCAACCTGCTTGGCCCAGTCGTAACCGCCTTTTACTTCAACGAGTGCCTTTTGAATGGCGGCCAACTTCTCGACATCCTGACGCGCTGATGCGACGTCGCCCGAGCGTGCAGCTCCAATCGCGCGCGCAAAGTGAATGTGGGCTTCGGCCCAGGAGAAGCTGGTCCACGGGAACGTCCCCGACGTGCCGGGAGGCAAGGCCAGTTTCGCAGCCTCATCCCAACGTCGTCGTTCGAGTGCATAGCGGGCCGGGACAGCCGCTAACGAATAAGCGACCTTGAAAGTCTGCGGCTCAATTTTCTGAATCTTGTTCAATTCATCGAGCACGCCCCACGCCTGTTTGTCCTGCGCGCTTTGCAGGTAGGCATAAGCCAGATAATCCATCGCGTGAAGCTGCTCATCCCACACGCCGGTCATACGGTTTCTGATCGCAAAAGCCTTCGCCGCCGCCTTGGCATCAAGATTCGACTGTACCGCCTCCTGCCACAAACCCAGGCGCGTGAAAATGTGTGAAGGCATGTGCTGCGCGTGGGCCGATGCG
>DASQKG010000057.1:0-7811 GCA_035630655.1 Pyrinomonadaceae bacterium | reverse complement strand
TAGACACAAACGTAATTCACTGCGAGATAAAGGATGACCACGCCCGTAACACCCATGATGAGCGCGCGAGGAAGGTTCTTTTGCGGCTCCCGTATTTCGCCGGCGACGAAGGTGGAAGTTTGCCAGCCACCATATGAAAAGAGCACCGGAACCATCGCCGCGCCGATCGTAGTCATAAAGCCTAATGACGGGACAGCGCCGGTGCCAACATTGGTCGTGGTAGTTGTTACGCTTCGGTCTTGTGGACCAAGCAACCAAAGTCCGCAGGCGATTAAGGCGAGGATCGCAAGGATCTTCAAGACCATTAACAGACTCTGCACCGAACTACCGGCGCGTACGCCCAGACAGTTGATGACAGTCAACGCCGCAAGCGCCGCGGCAGCGATCAACTTGTCGGGCACGCGGAGATTTGTCAGCTCCAGGAAGTATCGCGAAAAAGTCACCGCGACCGCGGCCATGCCTCCGGTTTGAATTACGAGTAAAAGTCCCCAGCCGTAAAGAAATGCAACGAGCGGATGATACGCGTCGCGGAGGTAGGCATATTGGCCACCAACCTGAGGTCGCAACGCGGCGAGCTCGGCCCAAATGAAAGCGGCCGCGAGAGCGATGAGTCCTCCCGCGGCCCAAACTGCCAAAATTAGAAACGGTGTCGTTACGTGCTGCGCAACCTCATGAGGATTCATGAAGATGCCCGCGCCGATGATCCCACCCATGACGATCATCGTGGCGTCAAAGAGGCCAAGGCGACGCGCTAGTTTTGGTTGTGGTTGAGGGAAACTGTTGCTCATAGACGAGGCAACGACCCACGGCTCCGCTGTCTGATGTGCGGTGGTGGCTACGCCCCCATCGGCCGGCACTCTTTCAGGAAATGGGGCTGTGCCCCAAAATGAGGGCGCAGCCCAAATAAAATCGTCGTCCCCGGAAGGTCAGAGACCTTCCGCACATCGGGCGGCGAAGCCGCGCTGGTCGTCTTCTACTGCCGAGAGTCGCCTCCGTCCATGGTGCGCACGGCCACCGGCTTCCCTTCCATATCCACGAAAGTGATCGTTGTTCCCACTGCCTCCAACGAGCGCAGCCCTGGTTCAATCACTTTGCGATCGCCTACAACCAGAATCGCCATCTTCGAGGGATCGAGGTAACGGTTTGCAACTCGCTGCACGTCAGCCAGTGTCACGCCACGCACTTTTTGAATGTAGTTGTTGAAATAGTCGTCCGGCAGTCCGTAGAGCACTACGTCACTTAGCCGATTGGCTATCTGGCCAGGTGTTTCGAAGCCGCGCGGGTAACCACGAATGATCGCCTGCTTGGAAAACTCAAGCTCTTTTTCCGTGATTGGAATTTCGCCGCGGACACCTCGCAACTCTTTCATAAACTCAGCTATCGATTGTTTTGTGACGTTGGTAAAGACACCTGCCGAAGCAACGAAAGGACCCGCGCCGCGCCGGTAGTCGAACGCAGTTCGAGCTCCGTAAGTGTAGCCTTTATCTTCGCGCAAGTTGAGATTGACACGAGAGACAAACTGGCCGCCGAGCATCGTGTTGAGCACGAGCAGTGGAAAGTAGTCGGGCGTCGAGCGGGCCACGCCAACCTGTCCGATGTTGATTACCGACTGCGCCGAGCCTGGCCGGTCCACTATATAGAGCCCAGCCCGTTCACGACCGTGTGCGTTAGGAATCTCCATTGTAGGAACGTCTGCTCGCTGCCAACCCGCGAAAGCGCGCTCGAGCTTCGGCAGGATCGTCTCAGACTTCACATCACCGACGACGATTAAGCTCGCGTTGTTTGGACGGTAGAAGGTTTCATAGAAGCCTCGCACATCCGCAGCTTTGATATCTTTCAATGAGTCTTCATCACCGATCGCAGGATGACCGTATGGATGGTTGCGACCATACAGTATTGAAGCGTAGACGACGCTGGCGATCGCGCCCGCGTTGTCACGTTGTTGCTTGACAACGTTGAGACGGCGAGCCCGCATGCGCTTTAGTTCATCGTCAAGAAAGGCCGGATTGGTTAAGACGTCTGCGTAGATATCGAGCGCGCGATCCACGTGTCTGCTCAGCGTGGTTATGTTTGCTGAGTTAGAGTCCCAATCAGCGGCGGTACCGAGACGCGCGCCAATGTCTGTGAGCGCGTTTGAGATTTCCAGCGCACTCCGCTTTTTGGTGCCTTCATCAAGCAAGTCTGCCGTCAAGCTGGCCAGGCCCGCGCGGTTTTGCGGGTCGGCGGCCGAACCCGACTTCACGACGAGATTCATGGTGACGACCGGCAGCTCGTGGTGTTCAACCACAACTACTTCCAGGCCATTGGACAGTCGGTGACGCTGAATCTGAGGCAGAGTAAGCCGCGGGTCAGCTTTAGGAGTCGGTAGTTTCCATTTAGCCGGGCTCTCCGCGGTTCGCTTGGTAGCCTGGGCGGCGGCAGCAGTTTCTGCCGCAGAAGGCGGCGTTTCCGCCGGGGGCGCACTCGTTGTATTCCGCTCTTTTCCCTGCGGCACAACTGAGGCCTTTAGCCGATGCTCAATTAAGTAAGCGTTTGCGGCGCGTTTTACGTCTTCCGGAGTGACGCGACGATAACGCGAAAGGTCCTGCTGAAAGTAAGCAGGTTTTCCGACAAAGGTCGCATATTGATTTAACTGATCGTTTTTCCCCTGGAGGGTCTGCATCCTGAAGATGAACGCTGCTTCCGTCGCGTTGTAGGAACGGTCAACTTCATCCTGCGTCGGTCCCTCCTTTTTTATCTTTTCTACCTCTGCATTAATGGCGCTTTCGAGTTCTTCCAGAGTCTTGCCGGGACGCGCTGTGGCCGTTATCTGAAAGCGTCCGGCAATCTCCTGTGCGTTGTTACCGGCGTTGACGTCCTGAGCAATCTGTCGATCGTAAACCAGCGTCTTATATAGCCTTGAGCTTTTCCCGCCTCCAAGGATGTTTGCGAGAGTATCGGTTGCAGCTTCGTCTTTGTCGTACGCCGGCCTGGTGGGCCAAACGAGATATAGCCGCGGAAATGCCACCCGGTCCTGCATCACGATTTCCCTCGACTCTGTGAGCACCGGTTGCGCCGCATTAGGCCGTGTCACCGGAGGACCACCAGCGATTTTGCCGAAATGCTTCTCAACCAGACGGCGTGCCTCAGCGGGATTGAAATCACCGGCGATGGCGAGACTCGCATTGCGCGGAGTGTAGTAGCGGCGGAAAAAGTCTTTAACGTCTTCCATTGATGCTGCGGTTAGATCCTCGAGCGAGCCAATCGTGAGCCAGTGATAAGGATGACTGGCCGGGTAAAGCGTCTCGTTGATTTTTGCCCCAATCAGGCCATACGGGGTGTTGTCGTAGTTTTGACGCTTCTCGTTCTTTACCACGTCGCGCTGATTAGCGAGCTTCGTTTCATTGATCACGTCCAACAAGCCGCCCATCCGATCGGCTTCCATGAACAGGGCAAGCTCCAGAAAGTTTGACGGAACCACTTCAAAATAATTTGTGCGATCGGGGTTGGTGGAACCATTGAGCGTACCGCCCGCTTCCTGAATCGGTTTGAAATAATCGTCATCGTAGTTCTTCGAACCCTGAAACATCATGTGCTCGAAGAGATGCGCAAAGCCGGTCTTGCCGGGAACTTCATTTTTCGAACCGACGTGATACCAGAGGTTAACCCCCACGATCGGCGTGGAATGGTCTTCGTGAAGAATCACCCGCAGGCCGTTTTTCAGCTTGAACTCTGTGACTTTTATCGGCGGCAGAGGCACGGCAGCTTGCCACGCTCCTGTGGCGCCGCGGCCGGTTTTCCGTTGGGCAAACGTCATTGCCGGAGCAAGCAGGGCCAACACTAGAAATATTGCAGGGAGACTTCTGTTTCTCATTTCACTTTCTCCTTTTCGAAATTGTAGCGGGGGACACGATAAACAGAACGAGTGTAAAGAAACCGCACCCGGGGGTTTCAGGTTGCTATTGAAACGTAGACGAGTCTTGGGCGGGTATTCTATATCAAACACCCCAGAACCGGGAGTCTTAGCGGTCATTGTCCTACACACTTTCAGTTTGTCGTGTGGAGGTAGGGCGCTTGTGTGTCTTTACCAGCCTCTGCCCTGACAGCGACAAACTGAAAGGGTGCCGGACATGAGAGCAGACAACGGTTCGTGTCTTTAACTCCAGATTCTTTCTGGTATACATTCTCCCGAATGATGCAGGCCAAATTCCGCCCCGACAAAGCCGTCAACCTTCTGTCATGGCTAATCCCGGTCACTTACTTGATTCACATAGCCGAAGAGTATTGGGGAGGCGAAGGCTACCCGGCATACATTTACCGGCTGCGTGGCGTTTATCTTCCGCCGAGTAGATTCCTTGTGGCCCAGGCCATCGGATTCGTCCTGGTCGTGATGGCAGTTATCCTGGCGCGACAGTTCAACTTTCCTACAATGATGCTGGTCATCCTGTATACAACGGTGATGGGTAACGCTCTGACGCATACCTTCGGCGCGCTAACCACACTGAGTTACAACCCCGGTTTATTGTCTTCACTTCTAATCTGGCTGCCTTTGGCCGTTTTTGTCCTGGCCCGCTTCAAGCGTGAAGTGAGCCCACAGCGATACTGGCTCGCGATCGCGATCGGGGTCGGTATCAACGTGGCGATCGGTGTGATCACCATGCGCGGTGGCCGGCTCGTGTAAAGGCCGCTGCGAATCCACTCAAGTCGAACGCGAGATGCGACTCCTTGGAGTGCGCCCTTATCAACGGCTACGTTCTATTTGACCATCGCCATACATTCGATTTCCACCCGGGCGCCAAATGCTAGACCGGTAGTGCCAAACGTGCTGCGCGCAGGCATGCGCTCTTTGGGAAAGTAGCCGGCATAGACTTCATTCATCGCGGGCCGATCGGCAATGTCCAACAGCATCACGGTGCACTTAACCACCTGATCGAAACCGGAGCCATTTCTTTCGAGAACGCCGCGGATGTTATCCATCACCTGTTTTGTTTCCGCCTTGACGCCCCCCGGAACCAACGCGCCCGAGGCATTGACTCCGAGCTGTCCCGAGAGATAGAGCATCTGTCCCACGCGTACGACTTCGGAGAATGGCGATCCGGGTCTGCCTTTATATTCGGAGGTCTGCTTCGTTTGAGCTGTGTCTTGTGACGCTAAAGTTGCAGGCTGCGGAGAGTGGTTGTTCGTTTGACCTTGAGTTTGGACAGCTACGGCGCTGACGAGACAGAGCGTGGCACAGGCGATGTAAATTGACTTCATAGTTTCTCCTTTGAAGGATCGGTTCTGCGAACAACAGGCGTATAGAGTACAACCTTCAGGTTGCTTCTTCGTGACGAAACAAAATTGCTTCGTCTCACCCCGCAAGCTAAACCTTGTACTTATACGCTGTTACTCCAGTCAGGTATGGAACTAAAAACCGGAGCCACTTGGAATGACTCCGGTTTTCACTGCCAGTATGTTTCTCAAGTTAGAAGCTGCCGCTGGCTCCTTTGAAGCCATGCAGGGCCTGCGTCAATCCCCACTTGATTACGCGCAAGTTGTCGTAGCAGTAACCGAGAATGTAGTTGCAGGTCGAGAGGCAATGCTTGGTGCAGTCGACCTTCATATCATCAAGCTGCTTCACGTCAAACTTGTGGTCCCCAACTACGCCCCAGTCATGCGTCGCCGAATACATCGGGAAGCACGGCGCGAGCGAGCCATCCGTGCGAATGATCAGCGAGTTTTGGCCGGCGCGACATTGCCAGGGTGGCACCTTGCCGCGCATCAGAAGCTTCATATCTTCCATGTGCTGGATGGGATTGACCATCTTGTAGCCATGATTGACGCGCTTGTCGTTTAGATAATCGAGTAGAGCGTCGACCTTGGGCCAGTCGTCGGGCGTCAGGTAGGTCTGGTTCTCATTGAGATGCTTGAAGTGCGTTTGTTCCGTCATCGGCGTCTCATTGATGTGGTAATCAGTGGCGATGCCGCTGTCGTGCGCAATTTCCGTCAACTCTTTCACATCGTCCATGTTGTTATGGCAGATGTTGATATTAAACATTACGCTGTACCCGTAGTGATGTTGACGCTTCACCAGGTAGTCAAAGTTTGCCCGGATCGGTTCGAGCGCTTTCGGGAGTGACTTGCGGTCCTTGACCGAGTCAACTGCCAGATTGACTGTCGCGATACCCGCGTCGCCGAGACGATCGATCACATCCGGTTTCATCAAACGTCCGTTAGTGGGCAGGTAAACAAAGATGTCTTTCTTGGCGCTGTAGTAAACGATCTTATGAATAAACTTCGGCCTCAGTAGCGGTTCGCCGCCCATCAGCGCCAGGACGCGCGAGCCAATTGAGTGCAGCCAATCGATGGAGCGCTTGGCAACGTCTTCAGTCATTCCCTTGACCGCGTTGTTATAAGACCAGCAATAGTGGCAATCCAAATTACATTTCCATTCAGTAAACAGGTAAGGAATGATCGGCCGCAGCTCGCCGCTATGCCAGCGCGATTTGAAATATGGAGAACCCCACGTCTTCCATGTGCGAATCGCGTTTAGCTTCTGATACTCCTTTTTGGTCATCGGCACCGGATCGGGGTGTTGTGGATAGATCGGTTCCGGCAATACCTCTTCCGGCATCGGCTCGAGCTTCGGATGCGCCTCCGCTTTGTACAGGATTTGATGAAGCTTCTGATCGATGCGGAAGGGCGCTGCATTGGTTCCCATATCAGTTGGCGGGGGCCCAGCGGGAAGGTTCTCCTGAATTTCTGCCATGATGTTTCCTCTTTCTAGCTTGGGCGAACGCGCATGAAGTTGCGCGACGGACTAATGTCGAACATTTAAGAAGAAGCTGTCGCGAATTGTCGACGGTGCTGAGTTGTCGAGCTTGGTAAGCGGGGGCACCGGCCGACAGCGAAATTAGAGACACAGATCGACGCGAATATTGGCCGATCTCAGGATGAATTGCAAGCACTTGGTTGTAGGGGCGTCACTCCGTGGGCGTCCCTTCTTCGCTCACTCGAAGCTTCCACCGATGGTGCTCATTGTCATGACGTCCTTTACAGTGGATGAAGCCTGCAGCCCAAGGAGGGGCGCCCACGGAGGGACGCCCCTACACAAGTTGCGTGGGGAAATGAATCGCGTTACCCTTGCCGCTTTTGTTGGGTAGCATTTTCCGCCCCAAGATTTTCCGCCCCAAGAGAGCCAGGAAAACAATTGGCAGCCACCGCAGACGCAATTATCACAGCCGGTTTGAGGCCTGAACTCTTCGCCGACCGAGGTCTCGTCTCGATAAGCAGGACGGTACTCATTGCCACCCTGACCATACTTGTTCTTGCTGGTTTCGGTCTTCGTGTGTCAAAACTCAGCGCTGAGGGGCTGAGCGAAGACGAGCTGAACAAGCTCCAGGCTGTCGGAGACTACCGTGCAAATGGATTGACCGCCGCAAACAGCGAGCATCCATTGCTGATGAAGGCGCTGCAGACAGTCTCGGTATCGCTGGCAGACCGATGGAACAGTCAAGCGGGTCGAGCGGTAGTTTCCCCTGAGACTGCGCTGCGCTTGCCCGGGGTGCTTTTTGGCGCTCTCACTGTCGTCCTGATCTACCTGCTCGCTGCGGAGTTGTTTGGCGCAGAGGTTGGACTAATCGCGGCAGCGTTGTGGGCATTCGATCCCAGCGCGATCGGAATGAATCGCATCGCCAAAGAAGACACTTTCCTGCTCTTCTTCTTTCTCCTGGCCAACGTCTTCTGGTTGCGCGGACAACGCGTGGCCGAAAGCCGGCCCGGCCGAAACCCTGAAAAGTATTATTGGGCAACGGCCGCCGCGTTTGGCGCGATGCTGGCTTCGAAGTATCTGC
>DASQKG010000056.1:0-10682 GCA_035630655.1 Pyrinomonadaceae bacterium | reverse complement strand
GCTCCGTCGACATAGACGCCACCGGCCGATTCCTCAACTTCAAGACTCATGTCACAAAGGAGGATTGCATTGCGCAGCAGGCGGTCGTAGAGGGCCTTCTCCTCCCTCATCAACTCGAGGATTTCCGCACGAATGGCTATCAGACTCTTGCCGCCGAATTCGGTATTCAGGTAACGAGCGGTCTGCTCCAGCTCCTCCTGGGCGATGTTGTCTTCCAGGCGAATAATCTTGTTGTGAATGATGTTTGACGTTGTGACCATCACAACCAGGATTCGCTTGTCAGAGAGCTGAACAAACTCAATGTGGCTCAAGCGATGTTCTGCCAGCGAAGGCGAGACCACAATTCCAACGTTTTCGGAAAGCTCCGAGAGCGCGTGGGACATGCTTTCCATAATGCGGTCGGACGAAGTCGCGGAGTCGAGGCCGCTGGAGGTAAAGACTTTGTCCATCGCCCGCAAATCGGCTTTCGAGAGGCGGGCTTCTTCGAGAATGTTGTCCACGTAATAACGGTAACCTTGATCCGTCGGCACTCGGCCGGCAGACGTGTGGGGTTGCTCCACGAGCCCAGCTTCTTCGAGTTCGCCCATCACATTTCGGATTGTGGCCGAACTCCAGCCGGGTCGACTCGAGAACCGATCGGCCAGAACAAGCGACCCGACCGCTTCCCCCGTGACCAGATGTTCCTTGATCAGGGAAGCCAGCACGGCCTGCGCACGGGCATCGAGAACGTTGTTTTCTGTGTTCTGGAGGCTAGGGTTTCGACGGGGCATCAAGTTTCGGTAAAAGCATTTGGATTGTGGCGTCAGCCGACTTCAAATTAAGTCTCAAACCTGGCACGCCGTAATTCCACTGCCCCGCAGTATAGAGGAATCGTTTGTCGACCTGCAAACAGTTCAGAGGTAGCAGCGACCCTTCAGCAGACTAGTTAATCCTCGCTCCATCAAAGCTTTAAGCCACGCCGCTGCTGATTACAGAACCGCAGCGCGAAACCACCGAATACTGGATGTCACTCTAGGCATTTAGCCTCAAAGGTTGTCGCCGCTATTAAATCCTGCGCGCTTTTGGCATTCGGACATAGAGCGCTCGACCCGGACACCTTTAGACCCTGAAATATTGTCTTTTCCGGTACTTTCTTAGGGTCTTTCCGGCCCGCCCCGGATCAATTGACGCTCAGGCAAGGTTCTCCGTAAGATGTGCGCAGTCTCCGGCGCCAACTATTCCCCAACGCCCCTCGGGTCAACAGTCGGAGTACAGCCTTAAACTGGCGGCGCTACTTCATCGCAGCAAAATACGAAGCACTAAGCCGAACCCAAAATCTGGAGCAGTGGGCAGTGAACGAAGTGACGAAGTTTTTCATCGAGGCCTTTCGCCAACTGGGCAGTAATCGAGGCGTGCCCGCAGTTGACGTGCGGTTTTATCCGTACGCGGGGTTGCGCCACACGATCAGAATGCGTTCGGGCCAGGTTTATGTGCGTTTGTCGGACCTCTGCAAACAGTGTCCACCGGACGTCATGCGCGCTCTAGCTTTTGTGCTGGTGGCCAGATTGCTTGGTAAGAAGGTCCCCGAGAACTACGAACTAGCCTATCGTGACTACTCCTTAAAACCCGAGGTAATGCGATCGTCAGATATCGCGCGCCGGCATCGCGGCCGAAAAATGATCTCGACCGCGCGCGGCGCCACCTATGATCTGGACAAGATGTTCGCCAAACTAAATCGAAAATACTTCGATTCAAGTCTTGCAAAACTTACGTTGACTTGGTCACAACGAAAGACACGGAGCATCCTGGGCCATCACGATCGCGTTTACGAGACAATTACAATCAGCAAGTCGCTCGACTCACCGCAGGTGCCTGAGTGGTTTGTCGAATACATTCTCTATCACGAGATGCTACACATAACGCATGCGGCTCGGATGATAAACGGCCGCCGTTACTATCACACGGCTGCATTTCGGCTGGACGAAAGACGTTTCGCCAAATATGAAGAAGCGCAGAAGTGGCTGGAACAGATCGCTCGCCGGCGCCGTGTTCCGCGTACGCGCGCAGCTTAGTTTCTATTTGGAACCTTTCCGACGTTAGGGCGTTTACTAAAACGAGGTAGGTGGGCTCCTCAAAAAAAGGCGGCGAATCCGGAATCGAATTTCGGTGAAGCCGCCTTTGTGTTGCCTGGTCTCGGGCCGGGCGAATTGTATCCTGCTAATCACTTTTTTTTCGCAACCGCTCGTCTGCCTGCGGCTGCAGCCATTCGCCGTGGCCTGCCACCCTTCTGCCCGTTCGTTCGTGCGGCAGCGGCTTTCTCAGGTGATGTAGAACTCCCACCTAGCTTCCCTAATTCAGCCATCCAACCTCGAGTCCCATAAACGCCTTTGATTAGTTCCGGAAGGCTTAAATCAACATCGAGCTTTTCCCAATGCAAACCTCTTCCTGCGGGAGTTATTTTAACTTTACCGATTTCCTTCGGTGACGCATTCGCGATCCCTTGGCACAACACTGAAGGAATTGCAACTGATGCTCCATTAGAGAGTTCTATAACAATTCTTCCGCTTAAAGTGTCGTAACTAGCTGATATTGCTCGCGGTTCTGCGGCATCAGCTTGACGAGCTCTTTCTGTGGCTCTTGCGATCTGCTCATTGATAACAGAAGCATCATATTTCCACTTCTCCATGAATTTTTCTCCACTCATCCAAAAAATATTCTTGTCTCTCAGCAACAATCCGCCATGCCCTCCTAGCATCACGTCCGGACATGCTGTTCTCATCTATCTCAGGTGCTTTCGATTCATTGCCGAGCAATATTCTGACTTCACCGTTGCCATTTTCGGCATGTACATGGGGTGGATTATGGTCGTTCGACCAAATCCAAAATCTTGAAACCAGCCAACCTCAATACTGTAGCCATATGCTCAACCCCATCATAATCACCATCCTTTCAATAATCTGATGCCAAATAACCCAAGCGGTTGGGTTTGTCAACAGGAAATAAAGGTTATTGTTTTCTTCCCATGCAGACGCCCACACATTCCCGACACACGCTGGACAATGTCCCCGGCCTCTCGCTAGACTACGCGGTTCGCAAATAGGCCTTTACGCTCATCTGTAGCTGCCGGTACCACAATAACGACTCTTATTCGGAGACTTATCTTTATGGCTATCTCTGCAACGCAAATTCGACGCGGAATGGTGATACTTTTCGAAGGGGAGCCGTGCAAGGTAATGGAATTCCGGCACCATACGCCCGGCAACCTGCGCGCGATGGTGCAGGCCAAATTGAGGAATATCAAAACCGGTTCATCTTTTGAACATCGATTCCGTTCGGCTGATACCATCGAACGCGCAACGATGGAACAGCATGAAATGGAATACATGTATTCGGATGGGTCGCATCACCATTTCATGAATACCGAAAACTACGAGCAGATCGCCTTGAGTGAAGAAGAGCTGGGCGACGCGGCCCAATGGTTAACTCCCGGCCTGAAGCTTCAGGCAGAGTTCTTCGAGGGGGCTCCAATCGGTATTGATCTGCCGCCATCCATGGAATTGACGGTCACCCGCACTGAACCCACCATGAAGGGCGCGACCGTGTCGAACGTAAACAAGCCGGCAACACTCGAGAATGGAGTTACGGTCACAGTTCCACCTTTCGTTAATGAAGGAGATCGCATCCGCGTCGATCCCACCGAAGGCCGCTATATTGAACGCGCCAAGTAGGACAGACAGTCCCGGGTAGGACAGACAGTCCTGTCTGTCATAGTTTCGATAGATGGTCGTTTGGGAGTCACTCAATTGTTAAGTCCCATCGTGTTCTATTGATAGTCAGACAGATAGGAATGTCTGTCCTACCAGCATGTACTTCCTCTACAGCCTTCTACTTGGCCTCGGTTTCCTCATCCTGTTACCACGCTTTGCAATCGATGCCTTTCGTCATGGAAAGTACGTGGCTGGTTTCCGCGAACGATTGGGTTCGGTCGCTCCGATTCAAAACAAAAGCCGACCGGTGATTTGGCTTCATAGCGTTTCGGTCGGCGAAACGCAGGCTGCGCGGCCTCTTGTGAAACGGATCAAAGCTCGCTTCCCTAATCATTCCGTCGTCGTCTCCACTACCACTGCAACGGGCCAGCGTCTGGCTCGCGAGATCTTTAAGGACGACGTTGAGAAAGTCCTCTATTTTCCATTCGACTGGCGTTGGGCCGTTCGTCGCACACTGAACGCCATCAGGCCCGAAGCGGTTTTGTTGATGGAAACGGAAATCTGGCCGGGTTTCCTGCGGGAATGCGAACGCCGGAAGATTCCCGTGGCTATCGTAAATGGCCGCCTTTCCGACCAATCCTTCCGGCGCTACCGTTTGATCAAAGGATTTATGAAACGCGTCCTGGGTTCATTGACTATGGCCATAATGCAAACTGAGGCCGATGCTGAACGTCTGGGCGCGCTGGGAATGAATGTGAGCAAAACGTTCGTGGCCGGTAATCTAAAATTCGATGCCGGTGCTTTGCCAACAGCCGAAGGAGCCACAACGGCTTTCAGAGAAAGGTTCCGGCTGATAAAAGACGCTCCGGTAATTCTCGCCGCCAGCACACATGCACCGGAGGAGCGACTAATCCTCGACGCATTGAAGCGAATGACCTCTTTGAGCGGACCTGGACCCCGACTGATAATCGCGCCGCGACACCCTGAACGCTTCACTGAAGTGGCCGGATTAATCAAGGCAGCGGGATTTCGCTGGACGCGCAGGACTGCTCCGGCCGATCCAGTTGACGGTCAATGCGAGGTGATTCTTCTGGATAGCATCGGCGAGCTACAGGCTTTTTATCCGCTCGCGACGGTCGTGTTTGTTGGAGGAAGTATTGCCAAGACAGGCGGCCATAACATACTTGAGCCTGCGGCAGTCGGGGCTTGTATTGTGACTGGCCCGAACACTTTCAACTTTCGTTTGATCGTGGAGACCTTTGTTGAAGCTAAGGCTGTGGTCCAACTGCCGCGGGTGCCCAAACCGGAAACCGTCGATCAACTCGCGCAAGTCTTTTCAGAGTTGATAATCGACGCATCGGGCCGTCATGACCTCGGCAAACGAGCGCAGAATCTGGTGAACCGGAATCGAGGAGCTACCGAGCGTACGCTGGAATTACTGGAGCCGATGCTCAACTTAGTCCAAAGTCCAACGTCCAATGTCCAAAGTCTTGACTCAGTTTCGGAAGCTCCTCAGAATAGTTAACTTTAGGAAGCTCCTTGATTAGTTAGAGGTCGGGAAGGAGGGCTTGCCCCCGCTGTTCGTCGCACAGATCAATCATGAGCAGCGAAGAGCGGGGGCAAGCCCGCCTTACCTCGAGATGGTTTAGGTTCCTTTGCCAGCGAAGGACCTTGGAGTTTGGACTTTGGACTAAATGAACTCCCGCACCTCAGTTCTAATGATGCCTTTAAGCACACTCTACCGTGCGGTCACGCAGGCGCGCCTCGCCGCCTATCGCAGTGGAATATTTCGAACCTCGAAGCTGCCGGCAGCGGTCATCAGCGTGGGCAACATAACAACCGGAGGAACCGGCAAGACCCCGTTAGTCGAGTGGGTCTGTCGAACAATCGCCGGGGTTAACGTTGAAACGAACGCGGAACCACAAGCGCAGGTACAGAAAAAGATCTGTGTGCTGACACGGGGCTACGGCAAGTCGAACCCATCGGACCAGGTCTTGGTGTCAGACGGGAGCCGGTTAATGGTGGACGAGCGCAACGCCGGAGACGAAGCGCAACTGTTAGCCAACAACCTACTGGGAATTGCGGCGGTCATTTCGAACCCGGATCGGGTAGCCGCGGGCGAGTGGGCAATCCCGAATCTTGGAACCGAAGTCTTCGTGCTGGATGATGGCTTCCAACATCTGCGGATTGCGCGCGACCTGGACATCGTGACAGTCGACGCGACTAACCCTTTTGGTGGCGGTGAGCTGCTTCCGAATGGACGTTTGAGGGAACCGTTAGGCGGCTTGTCGCGCGCGGACTGTATTGTGATTACCCGAGCAGATCAGGCAGATGACGTCGGGTCCGTGAAGAACGCGGTGCGGAGAAATGCTGGAGACCGTCCAGTCTTTGTCTCGCGCATGGTTACCAGCGGATTGCGGCGCCTTAATGGCGAAATGTTTGAAGCCGCAGACAGTGTCGATTATCCAGTGGCGGCATTTTGCGGCGTGGGGAACCCTGGTTCGTTTCTTACGCAGGTGCGCCACGCTGGTTTGGAAGTTTCCTTTTCGCGCGCCTTTCCCGACCATTACCGATACTCACAGCCAGACATCGACGCGCTGATCAATCAGGCAAAGGCGGTTGGGGCAAAAGCATTAATCACCACCGCCAAAGACGCTACTAAACTCGCTACAGTCAACATATCCATCCCTTGTTACGTACTTGAAATCCAGATCTCCATCGACGACGACGAGCGCCTGGTGGAAATGATCAAGACCGCAAGCTCCTCCATAGACCCCAGTAACCGTCGCCAAAATAAGGCGTGACCCGTAGGACAACCACGTAGGTGCTTCAGCGCTGAAGCTGACAACTTCTAACGGCTCACCCCTGGGCCGTTGGTCCAGGCTTTTACATTTCGCGCCTTTGGCGCTGAAGACCGAATCTTCCGGCTTGGCAGCTAGACAAATTACTTATGGTGCAATCCCTGGCGGTGACGCGCTGGGAGGTGGAAGCGTCGGCTTCGGTGCCGGCGGTTTCGTCGGTGACGGTGTCGGTAATGGAGCCTCCACTATCACCTGGGTCGGTGTGGGTACGGGCTTGCTGGTGTTAGCGTTCTGATTTTCATTCTCATTAATGCCGCCAACTTGTTCCGGTGAAACAGTTGGAGAAGGACTCGCAGCGGTGGTGGCGTTTTGATTGGTTGCACCGGCCGTTGGAATTCCTACTTCAGAAGCGCCCGTCGGTGGCGTAGCCGGCACCACGGGTTGGCTATTTGGATCGGCTGCCAGACCCGAACCCGGCGTTACTTCCGTGGGTGGTTGAGAATTCCTGGTAAAAGCGAAAATCACACCAAAGATGACGAGCAAACCAACGGCCGCCGGAATAAGAATCTTCCAGGGATTGAAGCCAGAGGCCGGAGGCGGCGCCGGCATGGGCTCTTCGTAGATTTCCTCCACGGCTGCCGGCGCCGGCGCCGGCTCCATCGGCCTGGTATAACGCCGGCGGACCAGCGTCTCTTCGTCATCATCGTCCTGGGACGCTAAAAGCGCTGCCCCACTCGGCGAAGTGGCTTGTCCGCCGTTTTCGGCAATAGCCGCGTCCATCCCGGCCGCAATGCTCAAATCTTCAACCAGCTCGCCCACCGTTTCGTAACGGTGTTCCGGTCGCTTCTGCAAAGCTTTACTAACAACCGTGGCAACCGCAGTTGGCACGTCACTTCGCTCTTCGGTAAGCGACGGCGGCGGATGCTGCATCTGCTTCAACATGATCACCGTCGGCGATTCGCCGGTGAAGGGCACATGCCCAACCAGCATTTCATAAATGATGATACCCAAAGAATAGATGTCGGAACGCGCATCGATGTCTGGCGCCTGGGAACACTGCTCGGGCGACATATACTGCGGTGTACCAATCACCAGGTCGGGAGACGTGAGGGCGGGATCATAGTCGCCGTCAGCTTCTTTGATCTTTGCGATACCAAAATCCAGCACCTTCGCATAATCTGCGTTAGTGGCCGTAATCAACATGATGTTATCGCTTTTGAGATCGCGGTGGACCACGCCCTGACCATGGGCCTCGTCGAGCGCGCCACCCACTTGCTTGATAATATCCACTACCCGGGACAGGGCCATTGGGCCTTCGTTTCGGATTACCTGTTTCAGCGTTTCACCGCTGAGGTATTCCATCACCAAAAAGACCACGCCGTCTTCGTTTTCGCCAAAGTCAGTAACACTGAGCGCGTGAGGGTGATTGATTCGCGAGGCAGCTCGGGCTTCCCGGGAAAAGCGGGCGACGATCTTTTCGTCAGCCGCCAAAGAAGGACGCAGCACCTTCACCGCGACGGTTTTGTCCATCAATACGTGGGTGCCGCGATAGACCGTACCCATGCCGCCTTCGCTGAGGCGTTCGTCGATCCGGTATTTGCCGGCCAGAGTCTTACCGAGCAAAGAGTCGTCGGTCTTTTCCAGGGCAACGCCGTCGGACGGACATAGAGTAGTCGCGTCCGGATATTCTGTTCCACACTTGGGACAAGCCTTCATCCAGCTAAAACGTCCTCGCCAAACTTATTCAGGGGATTACCTTTTCGGGAGAATGAAATCAGCGTATCACATTGAGTTTAGTAGCGGCAAAGTTGTGACAGAAAACGAAAATGCGAGCGCGACAACAGCCGCGCTCGCACAGATTCGATGATCGTTCCGCTAGGGCTTAAGTCCAGCGAAAATGACAAGCAGAGCAAAGAGAACCAGCGACTCAATCAGGGCTAATCCCAGGATCATCATCGTCTGAATCTTCGCTGCGGCGCCTGGGTTGCGAGCCGCGCCTTCGCAGGCAGCCGCTCCGATTCGCGACTGACCCAATGCTCCACCAAAAACCGCAATAGCGAATCCAACGCCTGCAGCGATTGCGTAGAGTCCAGCATTGTTGTTGCCCGCAGACTCCGCGACGGCAGGGGTTGCCACTTCAGCCATAACCGACATTGCGCTCATCAGCACGCCGACGAGAGCAAAGAATAGTAGATTAAGTTTTCGCATTGTTTGTTTTCTCCGCTGGGAGTTACCCAGCAATCAGCGATGCCGTTCTGGTAGCACAACAACCGGCGATTATTATTTCGCCTGCATCCGGTATCCACCGCCCCTCGAACAACGGCGCTCCTGCGAGACAGACCTGCAATTAAATCATCGGACAATTATTTGCCAGTTTTGTCTGATGCCGGCATCTGAACCAACCTTGCGTGCCAACGTGCGCAGACCCGGATGTCTGCATCGCTCGACTCGCGTTTTAATAAATCAAGATGTGGCCAGGATTGCGTCTTCCGAGTGAGCTAACTGACCAGACGGATGGACGTCCTCACCGTGTGCCTCGTGCTCGTCATGTGCGCCATGGGAAACCTCGCTCAAGTAAAGCTGTGACAGCAGCACGAATACAAAAGTCTGAATAAGAGCCACAAAAATGCTCAAAGGCATTAACGCCAAAGGGGCAACCCAGGTCCAGGGTGAAGCCAGTCCGGAGACGGTCACCACGACTTTTTCATCGGCAAAGAGATTGCCGAAAAGACGTATGCCGAGCGAAAACGGCCTGATGAAATTGCTGATCACCTCAATTGGGAAAATCAGCGGCGCTATCCACCAGATTGGACCAGCCAGATGCTTGAGATGGCCGAACAAGCCGTTCTCTTTGATTCCGATGTAGTTGTAGTAAAGAAAGGAAGAGATACCCAAAGCAAAGGTGACGCTCACCGCGGCGGTCGGCGACATAAACAGTGGAAACAATCCCATCAGATTGGAAATCAGAATCAGCACCGCAAACGTCATGATCACCGGGAAGTACTTCAATCCCTGCGGACCGATAATGTCTTCCAGCATGCCGCGAATTGCGAGCACGCCGAGCTCGAGCGTCTGCTGTCCATAGCCGGGTTCTTCGTCAGACAGTCTTCCTTTTAAGATCCAGATCACCGCAACGCTCAAGATACAGGCGATCACGAACATCACCGTGTACCACGGGATCGCGGTCTCCGGGGTGTAGGGGCCAAACACCGCTTCAGGCGTGGTGCCGAACTTGGCGAAGAACCACGTCCAAAACCTATAAGTGGACTTCATCTGCATGTTGTAAAACCACTCGCCCAGGTAGTGATTTACAAACTTAACTACTATCGGCGTTGGATGTGCTTCTTCTTGCCCTGCTTCTGCTAACAGAAACATCAATTAGTTTCCTCTCGTTGGATAAATGCGAAATAGAATTCCCTGAATGCTTCAACAAAAACTGCCGCGACAAAACTACACAAACCAATCAGCGTTGCCGCTAACGAAACCACATTCAATGTGTAAGCGACGAAGACAGCCGCACCGACAACCAGGTAGCGCAGGAAATAATGCGTCAGACGTAGTTTGGGTTTCTCCCCGTCAACCAGAACGCTAAATACTGCCGCCGTCGAACTCCGCAACCAGCGATGATTGAGCAGGGCGAGGATGCCTCCCAGTAACAGTCCAGTTGTGACCCGCCAGTCTGCGAATACCAAACTGGTCACTACTGCACACGCCGTAGCTCCGATCATGGCGCGCGAAATCCGACCATGAATATCAAGGTTCTGCATTCCCAAAAGCAGACTCTTGCCTGCGTTGTCCGGAGTTTGTTGCATTAGTAAAGCTGGCGATTTTACACAGGAAAACGCCCCATTGTCGAGATGGGGGGACTATACAGCTTGGATCTATAGTTAACGATGGCAATTCATCTTGGACGAAGTTAAATGAAGTCAGTACCACCTCGCGGGTAGCGGGTGGATTTCGCTCGCATTTTTCTCGCCCTGTTCCGAGAACCACCCACCCGCTACCGCGAGTGTGTGAAAACTGAAGGTACGAGTGAATAACGCTGAAAGCGTTGGCTAGCTCCAGCCCAGGGTTGCGCTTTGGCAACCCTGGGAAAGAGGCATTCATTTTTAGAAGACGCAACTCTGAAGGAGTTGCGTCGCCATTCGCCAAACGCAAGCAGCGCAACTCCTTCAGAGTTGCGAAGAATCTCTTG
>DASQKG010000055.1:0-5380 GCA_035630655.1 Pyrinomonadaceae bacterium | reverse complement strand
ATGTGACGAACGCGAACAAAGCAACTACCAGCCACTCGCGCTTTGAGAGCCAATTTATCTATTTCTGATCCCTACCTTGACTTCTCGCTAGTGGAATTCATCAGCGCGATAAACCTAACCCGTGCCAAGGCAAGCCCCAGGATAGCCGCGACGGCCGGCACAGACCAAATCAGGAAGCCGCCGGTACCGCCGCCGTGACCTCCGCTAAGGCCGCTTGCAGGGCGGCTTCCTTGGTGTGGTCGAGAGAAGTCTTGAGTACCGTACCGCCTTCACCTTTGAGCCGGTCAAGAACCTTGTCTGCCGTTACTTTGCGCACGAGTACGAAAAGCGCCGCGGTTCCCGGTTCAACGGCGGCAGCGGTCTCTTTCATCCACTTGTCGTCGATGCCTATATCAGTCAAGTATCCGCTGAGCGTGCCTGACGCTGCGCCAAGGGCAGCGCCAGCCAACGGCATCAAAAAGATCAGGCCAATCAGCGAGCCCCAGAAGGCGCCAGTAACGGCACCGGCGGCTGTGGTGTTGAGCAGTTGATTTAGTTTGATTTGTCCTTTGCTGTCCTTCACGGCGATCACGGCATCACCGAGCTCGATCAAATATTCCTTCTGCATGGCCAGCAATTTTTGACGAACTTCCTCCGCCTTGGCCTCGGTTGGAAATGCAATCACGACAAGGTCACTCATCTGCTTTGCTCCTACTCGAACGAGAAAATTCGTCCCAAATTGACCGGCTGCGGTCATATTTTGGCGCCACCCGTAGCCTCAGTCTATGCGAAAACGGTAGGCTTCGGATGTCCGTTCCGGGTTAGAAACGGAAGTCGCGGCCTTTCGCACGAAGTCTGCTTTGCCCCCGTGAACGGAACATCACCAGGCCAACCGGTCAGGTCCGAAAAGTGCCAATAGCGAAGTGATCTGTTGATCACCTCGTTGGCACGGGCGGGCACCGTCCGCCACTATTGAGCGGCCATGGATTCGATTTTCTGAATGGCTTCAACGCAACCGGCCGATGCTGTCGATTTGTTCGACAGCAGACAAGCAGCGATTCGCCCCTCGCCCGGAACTATCTTTCCGCACGCTCCGATTATCTCGGCCTTGCACGCAATCACTGCATCCTTCAGGGCGTCAGCCGCGGTTTGCACGCTGCTCGCGGCTTCCCCCAGCTCGAACGCGCACCTGATGCTGATCTTGTCCTCATGAGCTTGCATGCAGTAGATCATGCGGCCTTCACCGGGCGTCACCGTACTGCAATATTTCTGGATGTCTTCGGTGCAGGCGCTCTCGAGCTTGGTGACCCTGCCCGTCAGCTTCTCCAGAATCGTCTTCCCGAGATCTGTTTGCGCGGAACTTGAGCCAACTGACAAAATGACCAGCAAGGGCAACAGTCCAAGTTTGGCCAGCGATTTCACTGTGATTCTCATCGAACGTCCTCTGATGACTGGCTCCGAACCGAGCAGCTTCGTCGAAATTGCCGCACGGTACGATGAAGGCTGAGGGATACTTTTTGCGCTATCGTCATTGTGCCAAGGAAAGTGTGAGACTTGAAACACCAAGAGACAAATTGATTCCAACCGACCCTTCGACGGAAAGTGGCTGCAGGGCGATTGAACGGCCGGTTCCGCCGAATAGGAGATTGGCGCCAACGCCGACACCAACACCTATCGCGCCGCTTGCACCCACATAGGTGCCGGCAAGAGCTCCGCGTATCGGACCTGCGGTGGGTGCAAATACGCCCCACGCCATGACCCCGCCTGCCGTGATTCCGACATCGAGACCAATTGTGCCCATCACACCAACATATTCCTCAGGGGGACCGGAGCCATTGGGAGTGAACCGGCAGGCCATGCGCTGCCGTGACCCAAAGATCAAGCCGATGGAAGGCGCCATCTTGCAAGCCAGCGTACCGACGCTGGTTCCCTGCGGTTGCTGGGCAACTGCTGGCGATACGAACGTCGCAGCGAACGCAACAAGCACCAGTGCAATAAGATGTCTGAACATGACTAAATTTCCCGCTGTCTAAACTTATTCGCTGACGTTGCAACCATACGATCGGGCATCAGGCGAATTTACAATTCGGCAGATGTCAGAACTTATAGCCTATTCGCGCCGTAACCTGATTGTTGCTTAGCTCTTGCTTGAAGCCGACGACGCCAAGATTCAGGATCGGTATCGGATATACAAAGGACCTGGATTGATACTGGGAGTAGCGGTATTCGAGCCCGGTGAACCAGTTGTTCGTGAAGGCGTAGTCGAGACCCGCTCCGACCGTCCAGCCGACGCGCGTGCCATTACTGCCGATTGAGATGCCGGTAGACGGGATAGAAGTCTCATTTGAGACGAACGCAGCACCACCAGTCACATAAAAAAGTGCGTGATCGGCAGCGTAGCCAAGGCGCCCGCGGATCGAGCCGCCCCATTTGCTGCGCGCCGTGAGGAAATCCCCGGTGATTGCCGTGTAGCGAATTTGGCCAACCGTCCAGCCTTGGAAGTCGGCCTCGACGCCCAGCACCAGCTGGCCCACTTGGTAATTATAACCAGCCAGAACTCCGTAGGTCACGCCATTCTTATCGGAGCCCGACGTTACGAGGAATGGCGCCCCAAGCAATAGCGCTCCCGTAGAGTATTTGGGGTTCGTTTGTATCCACCCAAGCTCGCCCCCAAGGTAGAAGCCTGTCCATGAAAACGCAGGCACATAGGCGACCGGCGCGACAGGCTCCATTCGGGCCGGGAGATCGGCAGCAAACGCGGATATACCTACTGCGTTCGCCGCGGTGGCGAGTAGAACGATCCGTGCCAAGCGCCACATGAGTCGATCTCCGATCGGCTGAAGTGGCCGATTTCTTGTTTATGATTAGCATCCGCGCAGGCTCCAAGGCGAACTATCACGAGTACACGCCACCTCTATTTTGCCATTGTGCCTATTCAGCAACATGCGAGGGACCCAGACGCGGCATCCTATACGCGGAAAAGGTGCTTTGTCCGTTGCGGGTCCAAACCGGAAGTGTCCAGCCTTAGCAGCATGTCCGGTCTGCCCCCAAGGTCCGGACCAAACAACAGCTACATCGCGACCTTGGTCGAGCGTCATACCCGTTAAGTGATGTTGGCCAAGGTTGCAGGCAAGGACACCCGGACGGTTATCACCGCACTCATCAAGCAAGCGAAGAAGCTACTAGTGGTCTGATTCATTCGGACGATTCCCAAATTGACCGAAGCAGTTCAAGCTCTCGGCATGAGAGCAGGAATTATCGTCAAGGTCACCCGGGCGCACCGCCATCGACTTGAGGCGATCGTCTCGGATCGCAGCGCCGGAAAATTGCAGAATGTGTAACGAAGCTTGAGCCGAGCCAGGTAGATCGGAAATTACCAAAGGGGTTTGGCGACAGGTTGTCGTAAAACGCATGTTCCCAAGTTGAGAGTTGTTCGAGCGATTGCTGATTAGGTCCGGTCAGCCGTCAGTACCGTCCGCCGTGCCGATGGCGGCCTGGCAAAGGTCTGAAGGCGCTCAGTGCCGGCAAGGTCCCGCGCTCCGGTTACAAAATTTTCACGAACCATTTGCGGGCCGGACGCCGGTTATACACCTAGCCGCGAAGCAAACACTCACCAGCGAGTCCCTTTGACGGTCAGAGACGCCCTGACCGCCCCGTCTCCTTAAGAGCCTTCCTCACCAGATCCGGCAGCCGAGCACGCTCTTCGGCGTTGCAGCCTTGCGTGGTGCGGTTCATCTTCGCCATTACCCCGTAAATCGGCTCATCATCTTTCAGTTCGTCGATTGCTTCAAACACAGCCAGGATGGCTGGATAGCGCGGGCTCCCCTTGAACTCTGCCGCCAATCTCGCTGTGGCGGTGATCTTCGTGCTCATTCCATTGGTCCTTTTAGATACATATCGAATTCGCGTGGGCGAAACGTTAAGCAAAACATTCCCCCCCCCCGGAACGGCCAGGTCCGATCAGCCATCTCCATTTAGGTCCGCGGCGGCGACATGTAATGGGAAACCTCTTGTGTCGTAGGTGATTGGGGTCTGGAACGCGCGGTCTTCGGCGAAGGTCGCCGCTCAGGTGAACCTGGGTCGCGAGTGTTGCTGACCCCAGAACGTTCCGATCAGGGGCGTAACTTCTCGGCCTGGACTCGACGGCGTGAGAAAAACCTAAAGCTGCCTTTCGCTTCGACCTTGCGGCAGAAGCAAACCCAGTTCCAGAGCCCGTCGCCTAACTGAGGCGATGTGACGTCCAAGCTCTCTCGCCATCGCGGGCACTCTCTCCTTCCGCTGCGCGAGTTCGATCAGCAGCTTGGTCTCCTCCTCGGTCCATTCGCGGGTTTTTGCAAGCTGCATTGTTGTGTTCGCTCCGAGGATCAAATGCTGCACCAGGTGCGACCGCGATTCGGGCGCGATGAAGGCGCATTCACCTCGCGGTCTCGCTTGTCTTCTCAACGAGAGAGCCTGCCTTCCTCGACAGAGCAAATCCAATTTCCGAGCGGGTACGCTATCTATCAACAGTTCTAGAATTGTAAGTGTCCCATAGGACAACGGGAACTGTTGGGGCTTCCGGCTGCCGCATTTAAATTGCACTTGGAATGAGGGCTGAGAACGTATTTTCACCATTATGGACCGCAAAGAACCTCTGAAGAAGCGGAGAGAACCATGGCTCGAAATTTCGGAGTGCCTCGACAGACCAACCGGCATGGGCGCACGCCGGTTTGGCCGACGTGGCTTATGACGTTTGCGATCAGGTTTGGCATATCAACCCGGCGAAGTTTCCCTAAGAGCGGGTGACGCTCTGCGCGCTACTCGGACGTATTCGGTCATCTCCAGAAGTCCTTGAACCGGCCCGGCGACAACTCGGTGTATCGCAACGTGTGCTGGATGTTGCGGTGGCCGAGGTAGGCCTGCAACGCTCGCGTATCGTGGCCCTTGTTGGCCAGCGCAAAGCCACAGGCGTGCCGGAGCATGTGAGGATAAGCCGGAAAGCCTAGCTTGGCCGCGACACCGGCGCGCTCCACCATGCGCGCAAAGCCTGCCGTCGTGAAGGGCGAGCCGCGCTCGGACGTGAACACGAACGGCGACTTGGGATCCTGCTCCCACTGCAACTTGCGCAGGACCCGCATTTCATCGCCGACAATGGGATGGATGGCAGGCGTGCCCTTCTTGGCCCTGCGGACGTGGAGGATGGCGTGGGTGAAATCGATTTGATCCCAACGCAGGTCAACAAGCTCGGGCGACCGCAGACCGTGGCGGAAGGCGACTCATGGTGGCATCCCTGTGACCCCAGCGATTGGCCTTGGCGGCATCGATCAGCCGGTCGACCTCGGTGCCGGTCAGGTGCTCCCTCGTCCGATAGACCGCGTTCGGCTTTCGTCTCGGCATGTTCGATTTACAGTGGCTGGCGGCG
>DASQKG010000054.1:0-5464 GCA_035630655.1 Pyrinomonadaceae bacterium | reverse complement strand
CAGATAAAAACCCGCGAAAGCGCGGGCCGAAACCTAAGACTTCTTCGGCTTCTTCCCGCGCTTCAACCGCCCGTAAGCGCCGCGCTGCTTAGCACGGTTTTTCTAACGCGTCTTTGTCTTTTCCGGTCAATGCGGAGTAGGTAAGACGCTTGCCTACAATTTGGGAGACTGCAAGATCAAAGCGGTATGCATCATTGAACTTGCGATTGTTAAATCTAAAACTTTGTTCATCGAGATAGCGGAAAAGATGAAAAGGTTCCACCGAAATATAAGTGCCGTTAATCCCTCGCTTCAAAAGACTCCAAAAGTTTTCAACTCCATTGGTATGAATTTGCCCGTCAACGTATCGCTCAGCATGGTTGATAACCTTGTGGGTGTAATCATCGGCAAGCTGGTTGTAAGAGCGAAGCGCGTCACTGTAGACCGTAGAACCTGCTTCGACATGCTTAGTGACTTCACCGTGAAGCGAGCGGCGCTTAGTGTTTGGGACTACCATCGTTCGGACTTCGCCATGGCGCTCCAGCAATCCCATTACGGCAACCTTACCCGTAGTCTGGTTTCTGCCAGTGCGCGGAGTAGCAAATTGCGCGACACGCCTTGCCAACGCCGAACGGTGCATGTTGCGAGCCTTCCCCCCGATGAACGTTTCATCAACTTCAACATTACCCGAAAGCATGCCAGAGTTTTCGCCCTGCAACGCAAGTCGCAACCGTTGAAGCATGAACCATGCAGACTTTTGCGTAACGCCAACCGTGCGGTGAATCTCCCAAGAGCTAACGCCATTCTTACAGTTGGCGAGCATCCACATTGCACAAAGCCACTTGTCCAAACCGATAGGCGAATCCTCAAAAATGGTTCCAACCTTGACGCTAAACTGCGCTTTCGGGTGACGCGCCTTGCACTGCCATACGCGGCGCTTTGGCATAAACGTAACCTTGTCCGATCCGCAGTTCGGGCAAGTCACGCCTTCCGGCCAACGGCGCTGAACCAAATAGTTAAGGCAGTTGTCAGGATTAGAGAAGTAAACAATCGCGCTTTGGAGCGTCTTGGGTTCGGTTTCGTTTCGCATGCAAAGGAATATACATGAGAAGGCCTGCGGAGTCAAGTATATTATTGCCGTTGAAACGGTTCTAATCCTTAAACACGCTTCCTATCACCGGGCTAAAGGCGCGGTGCTAATGAGATCGGTCCGCGTGTCTGGGGTGTTTGCATCATGTCTCACCGCGAGATGAATTCCAGCCAAACCTTGTTCGAGCGGCCGTGATCTTTACCAACCACCGTCTTTTGAGATCCGATAATTCCCTTCTATACTGCGAAAGCAAGCTCGATGAATGTAACGCAAACTGTTAGTTTGCGGACGCTGCGCCGGAAAGCATTCTTGAATTCAAACTGGTAAACAGCGAATCGTCGGCAAACTAACAGTTTGCGTTACCCTTAAGGCTTATGAGCGCTAACACCAACCAGATACTTGAGGAAATGCCTCCCGAAATAGCTTTGCTGCTCGCTTGCGGACGAACTCAAGTTAGCGAAGAGATAGCAAATCGTATCAGGGCGTTGGCGCAACGATCTCCCGACTGGGACCTTCTTATCCAGACGTCACTGACCCACGGGTTGATGCCGTTGCTGTATGAAAACCTCAAAGCGTACGCCTCTGATCTCGTTCCTCAGGCATCTTTAAACAAGCTGAAGGGTCTGCACGAAATGACCTCGGCCCGTAGCATTCTTCTGACCGCCGAACTTATCAGGATTCTTAGTCTCTTCGAGTCGAAAGGTCTGCCCGCAATGCCCTACAAAGGGCCATCGATTGCAATCTCAATTTATGGGCGCCTTGGCTTACGTCAGTTCATTGACCTCGATATCCTGGTTCGCAAGCAAGACGTTTGGGATTGTCAGGAGTTACTAATCTCACTCGGATACCAGCCCCACTTCAACATCACGCGCCGTCAGCTGCCTGCCTTTCTGAAGTTAGGGTACGTACAAATGTTCACACGCGACAATGGTATGAGCGTCGTGGAACTGCACTGGGGCATCGCCTCACGGTTTTTCATGTTCGACCTCGATACCGAGCGGTTCTGGTCGCGGCTGGTCCACATGGACCTTATGGGAAAGCAAGTGTTGTCTCCCGCCCCGCCGGATCTCTTGCTGATTCTTTGTGTGCACGGAGCAAAGGATATGTGGGAGCGGCTCGAATGGATTTGCGGGATTGCCGAACTAGTCCGCAAGCATGACGACCTGGATTGGGATTCTGTCAGGAGTGCGGCACAGGAAACCGGGGCGGAACGAAGGCTACATCTGGGTTGCTATTTAGCAAGAGAGTTGTTCGAAGCAAAGCTGCCGGAATCAATCGCCCGCCGAATTGATAGCGATCGTATGATCCCAAAGCTCGCTGCTGAGGTTCGAGAGAATATCGTCAAGGGAACATCACTCGGGGTACGCCAAAGAATTCTCTTCCATTTAAGGACGAAGGATGGTGACCTTGATCGCGTTAGGTACTGCGCGCGACTTCTGTTTACTTCGACTCCCGTTGATTGGCAAATCTTGCCGCTGCCCCCGTCTTTGAGTTTTCTTTATCCGCTACTTAGACCCTTTCGACTTGCGAAAAAGTACGCAGTAGATCAATCTAAGATTTTATTTTAAAAAGTCTAATCGGGCTGTCTTTATTAAGTTGATACTGCTCTTCGTTTTCGCGCCACCAATTCCATAAATGCTCACTGGTCGTGACATCATCTATATTTCAAGTATTGAGTGGAGCTTTCTCTGGCAGCCCCACCAGGAAATTGCCCTGAGGCTCGCACGCGCCGGCAACCGCATCCTTTATATAGAGAACACTGGAGTAAGAGCACCCGGTTTAGGCGATGCCGGCCGTGTAGTGGCGCGCCTTAAAAGTTGGGTAGGCTCTTTGAAATCGCGGGGCGTGCGGGAAGTTGCGGCTGGAGTGTACGTCTGCTCGCCCCTCATCCTGCCACCGTTTGGCACAGGGCTTCGAAAGTTCGTCAATCGACATTTGCTACTGCCATTGATTCGCCGGGTCTTTCGGAAGCTCGACATGCGTGACGTAATTATTTGGAGCTATCTTCCGACTGATACAGTCCTCGATTTGATTAAGTTGCTGCGGACCCAAAGAGGCGGAACGATCTATTACTGCATGGCGGACTTCCCTAAACTAACGCCGGATTCTGCACAAATCGCGGCAACTGAATCTGTGCTGGTCGAACAAAGCGACCTGGTATTCGCAAACTGCACAACGATATCGAAACGACTATCCAAACGAGGAAAGCAGGTTCATGTGTTTCCTCCAGGAGTCGACCTTGCTGCTTTTCCCTTATCATTTGATAGTTCAGATAATCCTCGTGGACCACAGCCGGTCTTAAAGATCGAAACGTTGAAACATCCTGTTATTGGTTATATTGGCGGACTACATCGTCACGTCGATTTTGATATGATTGTCAAAATGGCTAACGCCCGTCCGGATTGGTCGTGGGTATTCGTTGGTCCATTGCAGGCGTCAACCGAAAAGCTTGAAGGTTGTAGAAACATCTACCTTGAGGGTGCGAAACCTCACGAAGAACTTGCGGGTTGTCTTCAGCGCTTCGATGTCTGTATCGTGCCTTATTTAAGGAGTGCGTATACCGAGACTGTGGTCCCTGTAAAGGTTAACGAGTATCTTGCCGCGGGCAAGCCCGTGGTCTCAACTGATCTTCCCACGGTAAGCGAGTTCAATGAACGCCATAACATTCTGATTACGACAAAGAACACCCGCGACGATTTCCTGAAGGGTATCGAGCAAGCCTTGGAGCTTCCGAATGATCCGGAGGCGATTGCCCGCAGACGCGAGGTGGCTGCTTTGTGCGACTGGAATGTTCAGATGGAAGCCATGAGCACGTTAATCGAACAAAAACTTGGCGAGAAGACCTAGTAGATGACTCGCTCTCATTTCGCAGCATGACTACTGAAAACTTAACCGACGAAAGCTTGATAAGAGAGTCTGCGATCAGCGTAACAAATTGGCGGCTCACACTCCTTGTGTTTGTTTCCGGCGCTGTGCTGATGGGACTCGAGATGGCCGGCAGTCGCGTCCTGGCCGCCCACTTCGGATCGTCCATCTACGTTTGGGGCTCGATCATCGGGATATTTCTGGCTGCGTTGTCTGGCGGTTATTTTATTGGCGGACTTGCTGCCGATCGTAAGCCGTCTTTTCTTTTGCTCAATGTTTTGGTCCTGGTGGCCGGTTGTTGGCTCCTGCTGTTACCGCTTTACGCCAACTACGTTTGCCGCGTTATCCGTTCCGCCAGTCTCGGCGCCAGGTTGGAGCCCTTGTTGGCGACAGCACTTCTATTTGGTGGCCCAAGCATACTGATGGGAATGGTTTCGCCTTTTGCCGTCCGTCTGGCAGCATCGGCAATCGATCGCATTGGCAATACCGCCGGTCGACTCTACGCCATTTCTACCATCGGCAGCATCGTAGGCACGCTGGTAACAGCGTTTTGGCTGATTCCCGCAATCGGTGTTAACACAATTCTGAAGGCGCTGGGCCTGACTCTCATCGCGTTCGCAATCATCGGCTTGCCAAGATCGCGAGCGACTCTTGTTATGGGCGCGGTGGCGTTATTTATCACCGTGCCCGCTTTGCTGTTGAGGTCCGCGCCGTTTATTTCGTTGCGCTCAGATCAACATGTGCGGTTCGAAGGCGACTCCGCTTATCACCACGTCATGGTGGTTGATGACCAACGGTCGGGCCGGCGATTGCTGAGGTTCAATAACCAAGTCCAAAGTATTATCGACCAGAAACCGCCCTACAACAGCGATAGCTATACAAACTCATTCGAGCTGGCGCGAATCTTCAAACCAAAGCTCACCAGGGTTTTGTTTATTGGCGGCGGTGGCGCAATTGGTCCAAGAGATTTCCTTGCACACGACAGGGAGGTGAAAGTCGACGTTGTTGAGATTGATCCACTCGTAGTCGATATCAGCCGCGATTATTTCCATCTTCAGGACGACGGCCGTTTGAAGATTTACGTTGAAGACGGAAGACGATTTGTACGCCGGACGACTGATAAGTACGACCTAGTGATTCTGGATGCCTTCACTGCGGGTGGGCAGATTCCGTTTCACCTGGCTACACAGGAGTTTATGCAGGAGATCAAAAACGTTCTCACACCAGACGGGTTATTTCTGTCAAACATAATTTCGGCGCTTGAGGGTCCAAGGAGTCAGATACTGCGCGCCGAGTACAAGACCGCCGCCAGCGTCTTCCCGTCCGTTTATCTCTTTCCCAGGCCCTTCGACATTGAACGGGACCCACCAAAGACACTGGTCCAAACCATCGCACGTAACGTCATGCTTATCGGATTAAACGCCGCCCGGACCTGGTCGCCCGAATCAATCGCTTCCACTGCAGCCTCGCTGACACAGCAGAGTGCAGTCCGTAGTCCGACTTTTTTGAACGACGCTTTTAATCTCCACA
>DASQKG010000053.1:0-7491 GCA_035630655.1 Pyrinomonadaceae bacterium | reverse complement strand
CGTTTCCGTGTTGTGATTGAGAACGTCGGGCTGCGCGTCCAGCACTGTATTCAACGCCGCTTCGTCGCCGTTGAAGTCTGGAATCAAAACTTCGATCTTGCACTCGGGATTCAGAAAACGAACTTCGCGCACTGTCTCGGCCCAATGCGCCGCGCCGCCATCAGGAAGGTCGTCGCGATTGACTGAAGTGATTACCGTATGGGCCAGGTTGAGTTGGCGAACAGCTTCCGCCACGTGGCGCGGTTCCTCAGCGTCAAGCGAACCTGGCGCACCTTTACCCACCGCGCAGAAGCCACAATGCCGCGTACAGATGTCGCCGCCCAACATAAATGTCGCGGTGCGATCCGACCAGCATTCGAAGATGTTTGGGCAATGGGCCTCCTGACAGACTGTGTGCAGATTCAGGCCTTCTATCAAACTCAACACATGATTCTGGTTCGCCGGATCGCCCAAACGGATCTTCAGCCACTCAGGCTTCGGCTGGCGCGGCTTTACCGTATTGCTTATGACTCGTAGTTCGCGTGACATTCTGTGTTCTCTCGGGTTTTCAGATTCTAACATCGCCCGGCTTATTCGGCACTTGAGCCGCCTCCTTGGAGTGCGCCGCCTTGTCGGCGCTTTGGTCCGCTGCGACTGGTCGCAGCTTCCTTAGGTTAGAGTCACGCTGAGACCAAGCACAATCAGGCGAGACAAAGCGGCGCCAGGCCGCCGCGGACCAAAGCGGCGCCGGGCCGCCGCACTCCAAGGAGGCGCCTTTAACGTGAGAGGTCATCGACCGGAGCGGCGTCACCTGATCTCAGTTTTGCGTTATACTGCGCGCGACTTCTGATATTCCCACGCCGTAATCAACCTTGAAATTCTAACGGAGGTAATCCAAATGAAACGGATGCTGACCCTGTTCGTGCTCGGCATGATCCTGACAATCTCCCTGAACGCCTATGCCGATATTGCCCGGCCCAAACCCTCAAAGCCAGCTGAACCAAGAGAACTTGTACACACAAACATTGAGATCGTGCCGGACCCGAAAACTTACGGAGGCGCTCGTTTGCAACTCTCTGACAGCACGGTCAAGGAATTGCGGGACGCTTTGAACGCTGGAACCACGGCCCAGTCATTCACGCAACGACTGACACACAGCCCGACCAACACGATTGTCGCCGGAGTGCTCCTCTTCATGTCCGTTTCGTTCGCGGGGATTTGGCTCGTGCGTTCGTCCGGATCAGCGAATTCGCGCGGGCAGAAATTAGTGGCCGGCGCCCTTGTTGGGATTGCCACTTTAGGCGCAGCCGCAGTTATCACTCAGGCTAACGCTGGTCCACCGCCGGCTCATTTCTGGCGCAACCTGACAAAGAACCTAAACGCCGGAAGACCCACCAACGGGAGTGTCGTCATTGAAATTGTTCCGGACAGTGTGGGCACCAAATTAATCGTGCCGGTTCCAAAGGCGGCAAATACGGACGACTAAACGATGGAACGTACTGCTGATATCGAATTAGTCGCGTGGCGATCCGCGCGACTTGCTCAAAAGCAAACACGCGCAAAACGCTTTGCGGCTGCGTTAGTAGCGTGTGCTTGTTTGTCAGCTTTGCTTGCCAGTTTCGTCCCCTTGCAGTTTTCCATTCTCGCGGTCTTCCTCTTTGCCGGTCCGCACAATTGGTTTGAGTTCCGCTATTTCCTGATGCGCCTGCCGGTGCGTTTTGGAAAATCACGCAACTTCTTTGTCACAGCTTTTGTCGGAATCGGCGTCCTGACTATTTCGTACGCGGCGATGCCGTTGTTATTCAGCGCCGGGGTTTGGTCAGACGCTGCCTGGCCCACTGTGCTCGCCTCATGGAACACCGTGCTGCTGTTATGGCTTGGTGTTCTCGTCTGGCTGCGTGGTCAACAAAGAACCGGGCACAAAACTCGGCGTGATTGGTTCTGGGCCATACCGGCCGCGCTGGCACTAAGTGCGCTTAACTGGCTCGGGCCTGAGTTTTTCAGTTTGGCCATTGTTTACATGCATCCGCTGGTCGCGCTCTGGTTTCTGGACCGGCATCTGCGCCGAACTCGCCCCGAGTGGCTTGGCGTCTACCGGCGTTGCCTCTGCTTAATACCGCTGCTGCTCGGCGGAATGATCTGGCAACTCTCGAGCACTGCCCGGCTAGCGGATGACAACGGACTTTTCTGGCGAATCACACAACATGCCGGCGCCCAGTTGCTGCCAAATGTATCGAGTCACATGCTTGTGTCGGTGCACCTCTTTCTGGAGATGCTGCACTATGGTGTCTGGCTCGTGGCGCTGCCCCTGATTGGACCACTGACGAGATCGACTAAACGGAGATTGGATGCCGGCGAAGACGCGTCGGCGTTGAGGCTCACTTTGCGCCGTTCAATCTGGGATATCAAAAGTGTTCCCCTGGCCAGCCATCCGCGCGGCTTTCCGAAGCTGATTAGTTTTGCGCTACTGATGGGCGTGTTTGTGGTGGCAATACTCTGGCTTGGCTTTTCGATGGACTATTCGACTACTCGCGACATCTATTTCACGGTAGCAATCGCACACGTGTTGGCAGAGGCGCCATTCCTGCTGAAAATGATCTGAAAAGGCAGAAGTCAGAAAGCTATAAGCAGTAAGCAGTAAGCAGTAAGCAGTGAAGGCATTGAGTTGAAAGCGCAGCTTTCGACCGGCGGCTTGCCGCCTTCTGCTTTCTGCCTTCTGCTTTCTCCCTTCTGCTTACTGCGTACACTTTCTTCACCCTATGTCCCCAAACGAACTCTGGCGCTTTCTGCCGCTCGGTTACTTGCTAACGATTCTGATCGAGACTCCAATCCTTGTAGTGGGCTTGTCGCGCAGTCACCCGCTCAAGCGAAAGATTCTGGCCGGCGTTTGGCTGACGGCGTGCACGTATCCAATCGTGGTCCTGGTTTTACCGGTGCTCTTGGTTCGACAGTCGAGAACCGTTTACCTGCTGGTGGCGGAAACATTTGCTCCGGTCGCGGAGTCCATCCTGTTCTGGTTGGCCTTCGGACTGCGCGAAGAAGCCGGCAAGCCTTCAATGTGGCGCGACTTCATTGCCATCATTCTGGCAAACCTTGTTTCCTTCGGAGTTGGTGAGGTGTTGAATAAGTATGGCTGGTTTGGATTGGTGTAAATCAATATTAGTTTGCTTATCCCGCGCGATACGACGTCATGATAGAACCGAGCGCGGTAGCGCCGGATGCTATAGGTTTCACTCGCAATAATCGCCCTCATGCGGCCTAGCTAGACTCTTGCCTCCGGCGCTACCGCGCTCGGTTCTGCATTACCCTGCTTACGTCGCTTGTACCGTATGAGCAGAAATACCAATCCAGCACAAAACGCCATTGATAAAACCAGTATCACCGCCAGCAACGCCATGATCACTCCCCAGCCGACCGACTGCACCGGACCAGGAGGAGGCACATCCAGTAAAAGCAGAAACTGGTTCATGCTCAACCTTCCTTTTGACTCAAGAGTTGCGACAACAACTCGCTGTCGATATTTCCGCCGGATATCACTACACCCACTCGCCTGGCACCCGCGGGCAACTTGCGCGTAAGCACCGCCGCCGCTGCGGCCGCGCCTGAGGGCTCAACCAGCAGCTTCATGCGAAAGAGAAAGAACTTGATCGTTTCAACTATCTCATCGTCTGAAACCGTCAACACATCTTCCGCCGTCTTTTGTAACAGCGGAAACGTCAACGACCCCGGCGACTGCACGCGCAAGCCATCAGCAATCGTGGGTGGCGGCGGAATCGTGACCCGCTCACCTTTGAGAAACGATTGGCGCGTGTCGTCGGCGGTGTCGGGCTCAACGGGAAAACACCTAACGTCAGGGTTCAGCCCTTTCGCCGCAACGCTAACTCCTGCGAACAACCCACCGCCACTACATGGCGCCAACAAGCAATCCAGATCGGGAACTTCTTCCAGAAACTCCAAACCACACGTACCCTGACCCGCCAGGATCAAATAGTCGTCGTAAGGCGGAACCAGCACTCGGCCATCGCGTTGCGCGATTTCGACGGCCACGGCCTCACGGTCCTGGTTTTGACGATCATAGAAAACGATTTCAGCGCCATAACCT
The DNA here is from genome assembly GCA_035630655.1 of Pyrinomonadaceae bacterium. Taxonomy (GTDB): domain Bacteria; phylum Acidobacteriota; class Blastocatellia; order Pyrinomonadales; family Pyrinomonadaceae; genus PSRF01. Next base: position 3,410 of record DASQKG010000053.1, on the reverse strand, counting down.
CGCGTGGCCGCGACCTTGGCCTTCGGCGCATCGTCCGGCATTGCAATCACCGCACTCACGCCTGCCTCGCGCGATGCCAACGCCACAGCCTGCGCATGATTACCGGAAGAGAAAGCGGCCACACCATGTCGCTTTTCATCCGGAGTCAGTGAAAGAATCCTGTTTGTCGCCCCGCGAAACTTGAAAGCGCCGGCGCGCTGCAGGTTTTCACATTTGAAAAACACTTCGCATCCGGCTTGTTCGTTGAACGAACGTGATGTGATCACCGGCGTGCGATGAATGTGCCCGTCTATCCGGGCAGCAGCTTCTCGAATAAGGTCTAAGGTCAGCATGTAGTTAACGGTTTAGTTTATCAAGAATCATTACAGAACCCGGCGCGGTAGCGCGGGATGCAAGAGGCCTCAGGGCAACAGCTTCCCGCATCCCGCGCTACCGCGCTGGGTTCTGTAATAATTCCCCTATCGCGCTCGACTCTGGAATAACATCGAAGTTGAACACCTCACCGAAGCGGCGCGCAATCACGTCTTCAACCTGGCCCATGTCAACTTCATGTCCCAGCAGATCGTCCATCGAGGTTACCTGTTCGCCATCGCAGGCTATGATCAAATTGAAGAAACTTAGATCTGTATTTACGTTCAACGCAAAACCGTGTGTGGTTACCCAGCGCGCAATGTGCACACCAATCGCCGCCACCTTTCCACGCGACGTGTGGACGCCGGTGAACCCTTCGATCCGAAACGCCGGTATCTCGAAATCCGCAAGTGTTCTAATCAAAACTTCTTCGAGATCACGAACGTATTGGCGAACGTCTTCTCGATCCGGACTCAGCTTGATTATCGGATAACCCACAATCTGGCCCAGCCCATGATAGGTTATTTTTCCGCCGCGGTTCGTTTCAAACACTGTTACGCCGCGGGCCCTGAGCAAGTCATCCGACATCAGGATGCTCGAAGCGTCGCCGCGCCGGCCCACGGTTAAAGTGTGCGGATGCTCGAGCAGAAGCAGGGTATCAGTCTCCAAACCGTCCCTGACTGCCAGCTCGGTCTCCCGCTGAATCCGGAGCGCGTCTTCATAGTCCACACGGCCCAGTTTTTTGATTGCCAGTCTTCGTTTCTCGTTCATCGGTGAATGTGCCGCACATTCTAACAGCGCTATGGTCGAAGAACGCAGAGCAGTCAATGCATCCTTGTGTTACACAATGACAAGATCACTTCTCCGTCGCGCGTTCCGGCTTTGCCGCCTGCTGTGCGGAAGTGGCTGTGCCCTTCCGTCAAAGTTGCCAAACATTTGGGCTGCGCCCCTCAAGGGCATAGCCCCGAAATCGCTAAGCCCGGCTGCGGCGGGGCGAAGCCACCGCCGCACATCGGGCGGCTGAGCCGTTTTAGAGTATTTCGGCGTTTGATTGCGAACGCTCTGGCGTGGGTTCTCATTGCCTTGCGGTTATAATGATCCAAGACAACGACCACCACAGGAGAAACAAAGTGAAACGAGTCGTATCGATATTAGTATTAGCGCTGGTTCTACTTCCTGCCACAGCCTTCTCGCAAACAAGAAGGCGCTCCACGCCAAAAACTCCGCCGCGTCCCAATCTGGCGCAGCAAAGGGCCGCCGAGATTCAGCGTGACGGCGCCACGCGTGTCGCCGATCAGATCAAGATTCTGACGAAGTTCATCTATCTTCTCGGCGGCGTGGCTAAAGGACTCGAAAGCGTTGACGATGCCGCTCGACGTAACCAGGCATCGCCCGCGGCGATCGATCAGGCTGAGAAGAGTAAAGCGGTGGTGCGCAATAGTATCCGCAATGTGCGGGATGGGTTGGACCAACTCGAGTCTCACATTCGCGCGACCCCGGAGTTGCAGCGTTACTACATCAAGATCGCAGGCGTCGCCGCAGGAGCTTCCACCGCCGAGCAGCAAGCCGGCGCTAACCAGTTTGATAAGGCCGGAAGGACTCTGCTGGACGTTGTTGGTCGATTAACTGATGCGTTGCAGGAGATGTAGAAAAAAGAATCCGCAGATTACACAGTTTCCGCGGTCCTCGTCCCGTAGGGACTTAATGTTTATAGAACGCGCGACACTAAAACAATTTTCCACGCTCCAGAGCTCCAGAGGGGCGAAATGTAAGCCGGTCTGCGTACCCCGACGGAAACATCGCGCTCCGCTGGAGCGCAGATCTTGGATTCATAGTTTGATCTATAAACATTTGGCTCCCCTGGAGCCGGAGAACTATTTGCGGGCTTGGGACGCGCTCAGAAATCTGTGCATTACTTCGCTTTAGGGTAGTACCCTTGCCGGGCGCGGACACGGAGTTCAGATTTTGTAGGAACTGAAACCGCTATCCGGCGAAACTGCGCACCCGAAGCTTGTGAGTTGGAATAATACTGAAGCAAGTACTGGCCACGCAGCTCCGCGGCAACCTCACTAAAAACCCTTTGCAAATCATTCTCGTTATTCGGCACGTACGCAGTACCTCCGGTCGCTGAAGCGATCGACTGCATATCGTTTTGCGCGCGAGTGCTTACCTTGTTCAAACGAATCGAATTTCCACCGGGGTTGATTGAATAGAATGCGGCATCTCCGCGCTGGACGGCCCGCTGCACATCGGTCACTGCCCTTTGCCGGCGGCGATCTAAATTAACCTTCGCCGCAGCCGGCGTGACTTCGCCTCTCTGAGTGGCACGCGCCTCAGCCGTAGTCTGATTTACCGCGTTGCTGATATTGTCGTCGCCATCGGAAATCACCAGCACTACACGCCGGTGGCCATCGGCGGAATTTCCGGTGAGATACTTCGCCGCGGCCAGTACAGTGTCATAGAACGCGGTCGCCACCGGCGTAGACGCCGCGGGAATACGCAAAATGGTTGCAGCCGCAGCATCCGCGGAGGCCAGCGGTGCGACCAGCGTTGGCTCGCCGGTAATCGTGAAAACGGCCGCCCGATCAACAGGCTTCATCACCTGTTTTAAGAAACTCGCCGCCGCTTTTTGCTGAAACACAAAGAAACCCTTTTGACTTACACTGCTCGAGACATCAAACAGGATAGCAATATCCAGGGGCACTTGATCCGGATTACCAATCTCAACCACTTCCTGGGTTTGCCCTTCTTCATCGATGCGGAAGTCACCCTTCTGTAATCCAAGGACCGGCTGGCCCGCCGCATCGACTACCGACACAGGGACCATCACCAGGCTGGTCTTGACGCGCACGACCTCGTAGTCTTCGTCTTTGGGCGCCGGCGGAGGTGTTGGCTTCGGCGTTGGTTTCGGTGGTGGAGGTGGGAGGTCTCTGATCGTTTGTGCGCGGGCCGAGCCCACGACGCAAAAAAGAGCCAGCACTGCGAACAGCAGCGCCGGCCCTAATTGTTTTCCCGCTCGGATATTCATCAAACCACTCCTCATGCCGCCAAGGTTGCTG
>DASQKG010000052.1:0-4382 GCA_035630655.1 Pyrinomonadaceae bacterium | reverse complement strand
CCAGATATTGCTCTTCCGCCTCGGCGTTTGGCAAGGCGCCCCCTCAGCCTGAGCCGGATCGCGGACTGCAATCGGCAGCTCTAAGTTGAGTTTCTTCTATTTCGTTCCATAGCGCGTAAAGTCATCCCCAATCTTCGCCTGAATTTTCTTTGCCGCTGATATATCGGCATCACTGCCAACTTTATCGCCCTTCTTGAGCTTGGCAAGCCCGCGTCCATAGAGCGCGCTCGCAAGCGTCGGCTCTAATTGCAGCGCAGAATTATAATCGTCGATCGCCGTGTCGAGTTGGCCCATCTTCATGTAGGTCAATCCACGCGAGTCATACGTCGCGGCGTCGGCAGGCCCCGATTGAAGCGATTTATTGCAGTCCTCCAGCGCCGCCTGCAGCTGGCCAAGAATGGCGCGGGTCCAGCAGCGTCCGTTCCATGCGGTTCTCGAATTCGGCTCAAGACGGATCGCCTCGTCATAGTCGCGAGCCGCCCGATCGTACTCGTTCTTTTTCAGATAAGTTTCGGCACGGTTGACGAAGGCCTTGACGTAGTTGGGATTGAGCCTGATCGCCTCATCAAGGTTCTTGATCGCGAGGTCGTACTCGCCCTTCTTCACGTAAGCTACGCCGCTATTGTTGAAGGGCTTGGGGTTAGTTGGATTGAGCTTGATCGATTGATCGAAATCCTGAGCGGCGCGGTCGTAGTCCCCCTTTTCGGCATAGGCATTCCCACGATTGTTGTAAGCGATAGCTGCAGCCGGCGTGTGTTCGCCCAAATCGATAATCGCCGTGCAACCACTGATCTGAAGTTCATACGAGGTGCGATCGATGCCGTTGCACAAGGCAAGGTTCTCGAGAACAGTATTCTTGGGCTTCGGGTCCTGGGCGGCCGTCGGTGACCCGAGCGACAGCAAAATTACGAAAGGCGCTACGCCGCTGATGAGGCCCCCGTTTGCGACACATTCCATATCGAACTTCCCGACTCTCGGAACTTGGACACACGAGATGGCTTTAGCAAGAAGTTGTTGCTGCCCGGATATGGCGGCTTGGGTCCGAGAAAGGGCTTCCGCTAAGCGGCAGCCCTAGCAACCTCGACAGATACTCAAATTAGGCTTGTGATCGACTTTTTGTTGGAGTTGCTGGGTCCAGGGGGGGCCTTTCGTAGCCTTACTCTTCCCCTCTTCAATGAGGGTGGAAAATTTGACCGTCCCTGCGTCCGAAATTTCGACGTGCGGCGTGGTGCCTCGAATCCCCATGGTTGCGACAGGAGTGTCGATCTTCATGTCGCCAGTCTTGGCTATCCTGCCCGCTACAAAAGTGAACGTTCCCTTGCTTAGATTGAACAACGTCGAGTTGGACTTCCCGTTTGGGTCGTACACGAACTCGTTCAAAGTCATGATGGCATTGTTCGTCAGATTGAATGAGGTGCCGTCAGTAAAGTTGATGCTGAGACGGCCATCGGCTCCGGTCCGAACCACATCTCCCTGGTACACTAGATCACCCACTTTCGTCGCGCCGGCCTGACTGGGGAGCTTCACCTGAACGACCCCAGCGTTCACATGTTCAATTGTGACCGAACCCACGGCGTCTACTACTTTTCCAATGGGGATTATTGCGACATCCTGAACCGCAAGTTGGGAAGGGCCGCCTTGCGCTTGGGCCGGATCAGGTAAAAAACTCGCTGCAGCCAAGACGAATGTTGTCACCAAAGAGAAAATTGTATGCTTGCACATGATCCTCCTCCTGGAGAGGGCACCCTGTCCGTATTGGCCACTTGAGCCTGCCGAACTCAGGCCTGAACAGTATAATATAGCCAATGTAGCATAGTTTTTTACTAGTTAGTAGATGAAATCGATCCCGGCTCAGCAGGCAACTTGGGTGCAGGCATGCCGCCCTGAATGGCGCGCCTGGGACCGCCTTCGGGCGGTCTTTTGTTGCACCTGTGGCTTACCTCACATTCTGCTCGCGGTCACCATGCTACAATCTCAGAGAGAGTGATGGGAGAAGAGCGATGGATAGAAGGCAGACTGCGAGACAGAAAACCACGCCGGCCGTTAGGCACAGAACGCCACTCCACATTCAATATGCCGAGGTGCTTCAATTGCGTCAAATGGTTCTAGATGTAGAATCGGCGAAGCGATCGCTCCATCGCATCTGCAGATAGCGGCGACGTCGAGTGGACACTTCAGCCGGCATTGAATTCGGATGGATTCTTCCAGATCGGCAGGAGCGAATCAAAAGAGACAGTATCAACTGCCTCTTACCGGCTACCTGCCCGCAATGCGTCGCGAAATCCTAGCATCCTGATCGCGGCGACCGCGTCAACCATTTCGGGGTTGTTGTAATAGGTCGCACGGCCGCCGCCTCGGCTTTTGGCCGCCGCGCCGGCCGGTTCGAGTTTCAGCGTCGCCATGATCGCCGGCAGACGTCCTTAAGCGCCCTCGCCCATGCTTGTGGCCGCGCGCGCGTGATCGAAAATTGCTGGGCAACCTCGCTTAGACTTTGACCGGAAAATTCACGGTACAGGATCGCCGTGATCATCAGCCTGTCGCGCAGCCATGATTTTGGCCCCGAAAAGGGCCCCGCCGGCGCCTATCACGGTCCAAAAAAACGAACGAGTGGATTTCGATATTTTGGGCGCCGTTGTCCCCGCTTTCGTGGGAGTATTTCAGATCCCCCGCCCGTCTTTGGGATCGGTTGGCGTCTTGATATACCAAACACGGTCACATACGCCTCGCCAACGCGTGCGACAACCAGCAACCAGCTGGTTACTTGCGAGAGGTCTGTATGTTTTGATCGATTGCGACGCGCTGGCGAACGTCAATCCATCTTTCAAAAACGACACCAACATCGTCCCGAATTTTCCAACGGTGAGAAAGCCGTCGAACGTGATGAAAAAGGATATTGGAAGAAGACCCAGTCCACGCACATGCAATAGAGCGCTTGTCCGGCTAACATCAGAAGCCACGACGCACAATTCGCGGCCACCGCCAAAAAACAACAGGCCGTTCATGTAATGCTTGATCATCGGAACTCCAATCCTCGGTAATATCCGCACTGGAAACCGCATGATCGAATTAGAGTGGAGGATCTTGTCGTGAAATTGTCCTGTAGAACAATGTTCAACAATACAGTTAAACAGCCAACTCTATTAAAAGTATTTGTAACGGCTTGCAGCGGCGACGACTGCGATGATCGTTCAATCGTTGGATCAGAAACGGCGTTCGCGAGAGCGCGGCGCGGCGGCGTATCCATGCGTGAACGCACGGCATTGACCGACAAGCGGCTTTTCTTGCCGGCGTGCACACACTCTGCACACAGCCGGCGTCATGAAACGAGAGCAAAAGATACCCCTCGGGGAAATGCGGGCCTCTGGCGTTCGCGGACTCGGTCTACCGCGCCGATTACAAGTGCGCCCCACTCAGTCGCCATCAGTGAATGGCCGGACGACGTGCTTCTGTCCGGCCTGGAGCCCCTATTCGCCTGCCAAGGGTCCGCCACCGCGGCGCCGATGTCAGGCCGGATTTTGATTGAGACAAACAACCCCAGTAGCCCAACGCGGCCCGCCATCGGAAGCAACTTGATCGAAAGCCTTGCATTTTTGGCCGCGGCAGGTGGATATTGCCCTGCCGGGGTTCGGGGGACCCATGAAACGAAAAGCACGGGAAACAGCGCCCTTATGGGTGTGGATGGCTTTTGTCCTAATCGGAATCGCAACGGCTACTTACTTGACTGCCTATTTTGCGATCGAAGTAATGGTCACGTTTTTTAGGTCCTGAGCAGGAAAAACGTCAGCGAGCCTTGATTCGTGAGCATTCAAATAACTAGAGCCCGACGCGCGACGTTCTCCGGATGAACTCGGGCCAGCCAAAACGCGGCGAGGGTCGAGGTGCACCAATTTGGCCGAATCGTTGATAGCTAAACTTCGTGGCAGAAACCCGCCTGTGCAGCACGGCAAGAAATTATGCGACCGCGAGCTGCCGCATCCGTTCCCGCGCGCGACGACGCCGACCACGCCGATTTACTGTAACCAGCCTGATCGGGGGCGATGCTGGTGCCGGCACCGGCGTGGCTACGGGCTCCGGTGGCCGTTGGTTGTCGGCGTGGATCGGTGTTTCGACCGAAGCAAGAAATGCGCGGCCAGCTTCAGTGATTTGCCAGCCCGCGTTATCCCGCCAGACAAATGATTGGTTGCGAGCGCGGTTCGGCGCTTTCGCACGTCTTACTATTTCGTCGGCGTGTCGCCATTTTCTCGCCCAAGCCGGGCGCGCAGGCCAAGGCTTCGAGGCTCACCGCGTGGTGCGGGAATAACATCAAGGGCGACTGAATGAAAATTGCGTTGGTTCGGCGCTGCTGCCGGCGCACGGACCTCCGGCTCGTGGGGCTGGATCTC
>DASQKG010000051.1:0-4218 GCA_035630655.1 Pyrinomonadaceae bacterium | reverse complement strand
ACTCGGTCGCATTTCTTCGTCACGCGGTGTCACCGCCGGAGCTCTAAGCACCCTGGGAGTAACTGCGATAACGACGTCTATGTCCCGAACACTATGCGTCGGAGCAGTGAATAGACGTCCTAAAACCGGAATTAGACCCAGCAGTGGCAGGCCTCGGCGCCCGTTTGTCTCCGACTGCGAACGAATGCTTGCTAACATCATGGTGCGATTGTTTTGAACACGCGCCGTGCCCGTAATTGTGCGCTCGGTGAAGGTGGGCGTCAGAGTGTCTCCGGCCAGCACATCTTTGGATTCAATCGACATCTTCACCTGAACGTCCAGGTTCGTGAAAACCTGGGGCGTAAACTTCAGTGTCAATCCCGTCGGCTCGTAATTAATCACGGGAAAACCACCGGTGGGAAAATTGGTTCCGGTAGCTGGCGCACCGGTTTGAACGCCGAAAGGATAGGCCTGGGCAGTCTGCACGGGTACGCGCTGGCCGATGCGGGCAGTCGACTCCTCGCCATTGAACGCATGCACCTGCGTATGCGCAATTAGTTTTGTATTGTCTTTGGCCTGGAAAGCCCAAATCGTTGATTGCGGAAAAACCAATGCCGCTGCCCACGCTGTCGGAACGGCCCCCACGATACTGTTGAGATTCACGCCGGGAGTGCCCTGTCCCAAAGTGCCAGCGTCTGAGAAGAGTGAGAAGCCGGGTGAACCGCCTATATTATTCAGCGCTTCCTGGCCAATTTGATGGCCGAGTTTGAGCAGGTCGTTCTTTGAAACTTCATAGATGGCTACATCCATAACGACTTCCGCCCGGTCCTTATCGACGCTCGCGAGCAGGTCGCCAATAAGCCTGACATTCTCGGCGGTGTCACGGACCGTTAGACTATTGGTGGCGTCATCAGGGACCACGATGGTCTGCGGACGCCCGACAGAGGGTGGTATTGCCTGCTGTATCAGTGTCCGCGCATCGCTTGGCTTCATGTTTGAAAGGAAAAAGGTGCGCAGGACAAGTTGCTGGTACTGTGGTCGCCGAGTTTGATCGGCAACCAGAATCGTGCGCCGGCTAAGTTTCTGAAAGAATAAACCTTCCTGCAAAAAGATGTAGTCGAGAGCCTGGGCCGTGGTGACGTCACGCAGATTGATGTCGATGGTGCGAGGTTGCGCAAATGACTGACGGTCAAAGACAACGTTAAGTTGAAGCTGTTCAGCGAGGCTGCGAACAAAGGCCTTGAGATCACCGCTATACGCGATTACCCGAAGCTGTTCTACGCGCGACGAGGGCACCGCAGGCTCCTCTGCCTGGCCTCCGCTGGTAGTGAGTTTGCCACTGTCCGGCAACTCACCATTCTTGGATCCTTGTCCGTTGCCCGACCCGTTCCCGTTAGTTCCTTCCTTCACGCTCTGAAGGCGAAGCATCCGTGCCATTTCAGAAACAGCGAGTTCGTTCACAGCATCGTAGCCATATGCCTGTCGAAAGGCATTGTAGGCTCCAACATAATCGCGCTGCTCTGCCAACGCTCGTCCCTGTTGCATAAACGACTGGGACGCGTTAAAGCTCGCCCGCCGGAAATGAAGTTGATACTCAGCATCCGCGGGGTCGGCGGCAACAGCCAGCATGAACTCCTGGGCTGCTTTCTCCCACTGCTGGGCAGCTTCGTACTTCATTCCTTGTTTGAAGTTCTTTTCACCTTTCTTAGCCAGGGCCGTAATCGGCAATAGCAGTAGACAGAAGGTGAGCAGGAACGAAACTAGTATTTGGGGCTGAGTCTTGAGTCTCATGGCAGTCTCTCTCTTATTTTAGGGGAGGTGGAACTCCTGAAGCGCCCCTAATAATGCCGCTCCAGCGGTCAAGATGCAACAGATCCTGACCCGTTTTGGTTAAACGCAAGTCGGGAAATTCGGTTCCTCAAAGCCTGTTGGTTTTATGACCGCTAATCGGTCATGCGTTTATGAGCCCTACAGCCCAGGCAAAACCGCTTATTTGACTGCGCTGACCTCTTCGACGAAAGTCACACGATTGATTTCGTGAAGTGTGGAAACGCCCGCAAGAACCTTCTTTAAAGCGGATTCACGGAGGCTGGTGAGCCCCTCTGCTACGGCCGCCCTGCGGACTTCTGACCCCGGTCTCCGCTCGACGATCATTTCACGAATGTTGTCGGAAAGGTCGAGCAATTCATGTATTGCGGTGCGCCCGCGGTACCCCGTGTGGTTACAGGCATCGCATCCCACGTTTGAATAGAAAAGAGTTTCACGATGCTCCTCTGGTCGCAAGCCGGACTCTTGCAGTTCAACATCCGTAGCGACCTGGCCGCGCTTACAATAAGGACAGAGCATTCGAATCAGTCGTTGCGCCAACACGCAGTTTAGCGAAGATACGAAGTTGTAAGGTTCAACTCCCATGTTGAGAAACCGGCCGATTACATCGATGACGTTGTTTGCGTGGACCGTCGTAAACACCAGGTGCCCGGTGAGCGCTGATTGAATTGCGATCTGCGCGGTCTCCGTGTCACGGATCTCACCTACCATGATCTTGTCGGGGTCATGTCGCAAAATCGAACGCAATCCGCGATCGAAGGTTAGGCCCTTCTTTTCATTGACGGGAATCTGAGTGATGCCGTGCAACTGATATTCAACGGGGTCCTCAATCGTAACTATCTTATCTTCTTCGTTCCGGATTTCATTAAGCGCAGCATACAATGTTGTTGTTTTTCCGGAACCGGTAGGACCCGTTACCAGCACCATCCCGTAAGGCTCGGCGATGTAATGGCGAAACTTTCTTAAATCCTCTTCGGCAAAACCAACTACATCCAAATTGAGGTTCTTAAAGGCGTCGTTGATCTGTTCCTTATCGAGAATACGAATGACGGCATCTTCACCGTGGATCGTGGGCATAATGGAAACGCGAAAGTCGACGTTGCGGCCTTTGTAACGAACTCTAAAACGTCCGTCTTGTGGCACACGCCGCTCGGCGATATCCAACTCCGACATCACCTTGATGCGCGAGATCAACGTCTGGTGATAGGCGAGGTCAATGGGATCGACCTTCGCGTAAAGAGCACCATCAATGCGGTATTTGACCTGTACCTCAGTATCGCGCGTCTCGATGTGAATGTCGGAGGCCCGCGACTCCATTGCGTTATAAATTATCGTGTCAACCAGCTTGATGATTGGCGACATCTCTGAATCAGTCGCCAGGCGGTCCAGGTCCAGTACTTCCTCACCCGATTCCGTCTCTCGAACCAGGGAAATGCGGAACCCTGACGCCGCTTCCTGCAACACACGCTGCGTGGCGTCGCCTCGACGCAAGATCACTTCGATCGCGCCGGCAGTTGCCACGTGCGGAACTATGCGTGAGTGAAGCGTGTTTGCGAGTTCATCCAGACGATCCAGGTCGGTCGGATCCGCCATCGCCAAATGCAGACCTCTTCCGTCCCGTTTCAGGGGCAGGAACTGGTGACGCACCATCAAGTCAACCGGAATCTCATTGAAGAGGGTGTAATCAACTGGCGACTCCTGGTCCTTCGGCAACAATTCAATGAACTGCAGCCGGTAGCGAATTGCCAGTTCCTTCGCCGCACGCACCTCAGGAGGCTGGTGTTCATCGGCCGAAGTCTTTTCCGCGCCTGGGGCGTCCGAAACTACGGCAACTTGCGAGGCCAACCTGGCTGCATCCGATTCTGTGTATTGCTTCATGTTGGATCTCTGAGCAGGTTGACCCGGCTCGCTTCGAACTATCAGCGATGACCTGTGACACCGGCTCCACCCGAAATAGACTGGATGATCGGCAGGTAGATTGCCAGCAAAATTGTTACAACGACCCCACCCATCACCACGAGGATCGCAGGCTCGAGCGTGGTCGTCAACTGTTCGAGACGGACCTCCGATTCAGCGTCATAGAAGACTGCCACTTCATCGAGCATCTCTCTCAAACTGCCCGAACGCTCACCAATTCCGATCATGTCGATCGCCAGCATCGGCAGCCAGTTGGCCTCCTCGAGACTCTCGGTGAACGTGCGGCCTTCGCGAATCATTGGGAGGATAGCAGAGCTGCGGCGTCGTAACTCCCTATTCGTAATCGACTCCGCGGCAATCTCCCACGATTCCACCAGGGTAATGCCTCCCGCCAGCAGGGTGGCCAGCGAGCGGGTAGCCTGGGCCACCGATAACTGTACTGCGAGACTTCCCACTAGCGGGACCTTAAGGAGCGCGCCATCAATTGTCAGCCGT
>DASQKG010000050.1:0-15467 GCA_035630655.1 Pyrinomonadaceae bacterium | reverse complement strand
CGGCGGGCTCGGGCACGGGGAAGTCCGGCCCGAACACCTTCTGAAGAATTCGGCACGCCACGACGGGGTCGACTTCCTTGTCAGCCTCACGCAGCGCCGTCGCCATCGCAGTGTAGCGTTCCTTCAGCTCGATCATTTCCTGATCGGTCAAGCGTCCAAACATATCTTCGTATTCTGGCGTGGGCTTCACGGCGACCAATCGCCCGATGGTACCGGCGACACTGGTGGCCAATGACTCGAGCGCCGCCCGGTCGTCAGGCAATCCCATCCAGGTGAGGTGCGGCTGAAGCTTCTGCATCGCCAGCAGTACAAACGCGAGCCCCGTAGGTTTTGCCGTCGACTCCTTAGGGATCGCTTCATCAATCCACCGCCTCTGGTAGCGGATGCACCGGCGGAACTGATCAGTTTTAGTTGCGTTGTCCTGGGTTCCATCAAAAGGCTTCCTGGCGTCGCGAATGCGGCCGAGAAGTCCAACTGGATCGGCTGGTCGCCAGCCGTCCGTCTTGTGCGCGAGGCGGTACTGTTCGGCACCGAGGGCATCAGTCCAGCGTGCATATACAACCAGATCTACGTGATACCCGTCCTTGTAAGTCACGCGGATGCACGGGCCCCTGCTCTCAACCTTCTCAGTGTGCCCATCAACTGCCTCGAATACCCAGCCGCGAACGGTTGCGGCGTCGTAGTCGGTTTCGGAAAGGTTGAAGCGCAGGCCGACGTCGATGTCGAATTCGATGTCAGCAATAGGAACGACACCCGTCTTCATTCGGTAGCTGCCCTGATTCATCTCAACGAACCCTGGGTGCCCCTTTTCGGCGACGTACTTGCGAACGCGGTTGATGATGATGTCTCGCTTATTGCGCAAGGTCTCGCTCATTTCGTAATCCGTCCTGATCTTTTGGTGAAATTGCTCAAAGTATTTCTGTACGTTTGCCATCTGAAACTCCTATTTCTCGAAAAAGATTTTGAGACTATTGCGGATGTCGGTCCTATATGCATGGTCGGTACCGATCTGCCTGAGCGTCTCCGTCGCCCTCTTCGTGGCGATGTCCATATCCACACCAACCGGTTTTTGAAGTTCGATCCGCACATAGCGAGAGGCGACGTCCGGCTGCCAGGCGACTATGCGGCGCAGGGTTTCGTGTGCGATCATCGACGACGAGTCAATCATCACTCCCGCCAGTCTCGTCCCCCACGAAACGAGGCCGCGGCTCAAGAGGAATTGGTCGATTAATCCGCGCGTGGACGCGCGCTCCGCGAGGTCAGCCCTGGGTGTGGAGAGCGAGAGAATGCGGATCTCTCTCGGATCGACGCCGATGTGTGAGACGGCCTCGGCGTAACCGATGAGGGCCGGATGATTGGCAAACACACCGCCGTCGCAGTACCGCTCCTCACAGTCTGCCGTCGGCGAGCGCACCTTAACCACAGGCAGGTAGACCGGTGCCGATGCGCTTGCCAAGGCAACATCGCGGACCAGGTAGCCATCATCTCTGGTCAAGTCGGCGCTATGGTCGGTCTTGAAAATGCGGGGCTTGCCGGTCGTCAGGCAAAAGGCTGTGATGGCGACGGATTTCTTCTGCGTGCGCAAATCGCCAAGAGTAAGGTCCCCAAAGGCATCCTTCAGAGATCTCTTCAATGCCTTGTTCGAATAGCGGGCCACGAACAAGCCGGCAACAACCCTCAATTGCCGTGCGCCAGGAAAGGGGTTATTGAATACCTGACAGCCGAAACCTTGATAGAGCGATACCACTTCTTTGCCGGACATGCCGGAAGCGAGAGCCAAAGCGATTATCGCCCCCGTGCTGGTACCGCAGAAGAGGTCGAAGCGCTGGTGGCAGGATGTGCCAAAGTGACGCTCGGTCTCCTCGACGAACGCCGCTGTGGCAAGCCCAAGGTAGCCTCCGCCATCCAAGCTAAGAATTTGCATCTAGTTCAACCCCCAATCGCCAAATCTAATGCTATATCCAAACATTGCATGCGCTTTTCCGTTCATCTCACATCCGCTCCACATAAAGGCCACGATGTACGCTGATAGCTAACACTGCTTACAGTGTACAGAAAAATTTTTACAGTGTCAATTGCGACTCGTCTGATGCCGGAAATACTTCGCCCAGACGGATCCTGGCTACGACCGGATTGACGTCAAATATTTCAGCGAGCGACTCCGTAGCTAACGTCCGCTTGATGGCCGGCAGGATCTTGGTTTCCAGCAAGCCTCTCGTTTCAAGCAAGGGCTCAATCGCTTTTTGCACGAGCGGTCGCGGCAGCAAGAGCGGGCCGATGGCTGAATTCGCCTGGAATTCCCACCACCGTCCATCATAGCGACGAGGTCCCGTTGAGCTTATTCCTGGTAAATCGCGGCAGAGAATGCGGGGATGGTCCATGTTCAGGGAGTCATCGAACAATGACTGGGCCTGCTCTCCGAGCACAAACAGATGGCCCTGAAGCAGTACGTGGCCTGCCTCGTGCGCGAGGGTTGTCCGAACGCGCCGATCAGCTTGCTTGCTTGGATCTTCACCCAGGATACTCGCTATCACGATTCGCTCCACGCCGCCCGGTCCAAAAAGGGAATAACCGAGCGTGCCTTCTGGCAGGTCTTCGTAGTCGGGCGTAATGCCAAATCGCTTTCCGATAAAGCGTTCAATCCTGATCGGTTCGGGAGACTTTGGAAAAAGTTGAACAGCCAGAAGTTCATCCGTGCAGATCGCTTCAATGGTAGACGTTTTGTAAAACGGCCGCGTGGCGAATGGCCCTCGATTGGTTCGATAGCTCTTCATGCCTTTTTCTTCTTGTTGGGCTTGTGCCCGCGAAGATTTAGGATTTCTTCCGGCGTGATGTTTTGGTCAACGATCGTTCGAAAGGCAATCCCATACTTCGGATTTAGCTCTGTGAGTCGCTTGAGATCTTCGACCGGAGGTCTCGGATCGTAGTCCTGCAATTCTGCGACGGTTACATCAATCGCTTTGCAAATTTTTTTGAGTACATCGTCTGAAGGGTAACGCCGCCCCAATTCAATATCAGACATGAAAGGAGCTGACACTTCTACTCTTCTGGCTAGCTCTCTTAAAGAAAGATCTTTTTCGTCTCGTTTTTCTCGAATGAATTGTCCAAGGGTTTTCATGGTGGTGACTGTAAGCTTAGTGTGCTTACAGTCTCCTGTCAACTGGCACGCCCGACATCTTAAAGTGAGCCGACGGGCTGGAAGCGAGCTATGAACTATGGCAGGCCAAACGGATACCCAATGTAACGCCAACCCGCACACATTCATTTCACTCCTTGTTCAACCCGTTCCAAATACCTCGTGATGTGTTCTTCAGAGAATCGCAACGTTCGACATGCGCGATAACAGGCCAACCGCTTACGGCGAATCTCACGCATCACTGTAGAGCGGGAGATGCCGCCACAAAGCTGCCTGACATCCTCAACGGTGTACTTCGCTCGCTTGCGCTCCAGCGTCGGGCTAGTCTCCACTTGCTTCGATACCTTCTCTTCCATACTTCTCTCGCGTGCGATTATCACGAGTCTTTCAACTTTCAGCCCATTTATATCTCGTTTCTGACTTCTCAGAAGTAAAGGCCGCTTACGGTAAGTTGCCTTCCGCTTTGACCGATGATCGATCCTTCGGTGTCAAATCGAGAAAAGGGGTGGGATGTGAAGTCTTCTTCTTCCTGGCTTTATCAACCAGGTTGCGAATATGACCGTCCGAGCAGCAGAGCAATAGATGAGCTTCCCTAAAGGAAATGAACTCCTTAACCATTATTCGGTGCAAGGCTCTTTGAATGTTTACCGCTTCAGTGTCCTCTATTAAAGGGTCTGAAGAGTCTCTTGCTTGGCCGACTAACTCGGCAGCAACCTCCTTCGAAATTCTTCTGATTCGCTCATCAAGGAGGACGAGAAAATCATCTTTGCTTTCTATGCTCATAGGTGTTTCTTTTTGCGAGAAGGGGTGTTAGCGTTTGCTAACACCCACTTTTGTCAATGTTTCATTGGTGCAAAAGCTCGAAATGGTCTTTAGACCCGATCAGGGGTGTTAGCGTTCGCTAACAGCCTGACGGCAAAAGGGGGCCCGTTTTGACTGCGAGGATGACCACTGCATCCGGGTAAGAAGAAAAATCATTTCTATTTTCCGTTCCCTCACGGATTCTTTCTGAAAAATCTTCATGCCTCGATTACTCCGGGATTACAAAAGGCCCAGGAGAATTTTTCATTCAGCCGGTCTCTAGACGCCGGCTTCCTCACACTTAGCAGTCTTTACCAACAGCTCCAGACGCCGCTATCTATCGACCAACTGCTCTACAAAGAACATGCCATACAAGGGCGAGAAGGGCGGACGTGATCAGCCGACTGGGACGTAAACGCAGGAAGTGTTTGTGTTTAAGAATTTTTCGAAGGAAGACATTAGATTAGTCCGAAAGGAATTTTGTCAGCCGTATCTGTAAAGGAAACTTTCCGGTGTAAAGGAAACCTGCTGTAAAGAAAACTTGCGCGGTAAAGGAACGTTCCAAGTTCTTAATGCTATTTCAGGAATTCTTAATGTAAGGCCCACTTCTAAGGTCGGGATTACTATGTGTGATGTGGACCAACTCAGCTCTCAAGACCGCTCTCTTTGAATCGTTAGCCGCGAATGCGAACAGGATCTCAACGTTAGTGTTCGTGTTCTCCGACACTAATCCAGAGATTGACCTCGAACTGCCAATTTCGTGATGACGATCAGGTTTTAGGCGGAAAAATATTTTTGCCGATCATTGCGTGTAACCTCACATCCGCACCAGGACCAAAACCAATAATGAGATTTCGATCAGGCTCTCCTCCAAAACCAGAAGCGGTACCACGCTCCGTCTGATTCCTACAATGCGTTTGGGGAGCAGGCGGACCTGCTGGTGGCACAGCCGTTGCCAGGTGGTCCAAGCCAGAGCGTTCAACTGGAAACTTCGCCCCAGCGAGTTCCACGAAAACTTCGCGAGAGGGAACACGGCTAAGACACAGGAAAGGGAAGCTACAAGCAATTCAAAAAACTTACCGAGACAATGTTTCTGATAGTACGAGCCGTGCTTATTTCTTCTGGAAAATTGCCGCGGAAGCCGCGGACAAATTTTCGGACTAAATCTTTTGCCGTTATGAAGATAGGCATTCGGTGGCGCCACCACCAGATTCAAGCGGCACCTGAAATTTCAACCGGCAGTTGACTTACAAACTTCAAAAAGAGGTGAACACTAATGAAAACAATTTCCGCTTCAACCGGACAATTTGAACTCAGGAACATTCCCTGGGAAGAACGTCTTCAAGATCATAACAACAAGAAAACCGAATACCTTGAAAACTGTTTGTTCCGCGGGTGCACAGAGGCGACTATCAAATCTCTGGACTCATCGTTGACCAGCGTGTTCAATCGAGTGCAGATTGAAGATCCCACTCATCCAGAAGGTCGCAGACACATTGTGTGTTGGGACGTACTTGATCCACTTCGCGGTTCGGCTTTGGTCGGTCTAATCACAGCGTCGTTATTACAAGACGAGTTGTCACACGGAACTCGTCGGCGCTATATGGGGGCCTTTCGAGGATTCTGCGCATTTATTATTGAAAAACCAAGTATTCCCGGGCCCTCGGTTGTAATGGTTGCCGAAAAGTATGGACCGATCACAATAAGTTTTAGTAGATACGATCTGCCGATACACGCGCAGGATAGGCCAGTTAAAAAACGCTACGCACTTGCGCTACTTCTACTGCATTACCTTTACGAGTTCCTCAGAACGGAATACGTCCCCCATCACAAACTAGCGCACGCAGCAGCTCGAGATTACGCGGCCATCGTGCTACAAGCCGAAACGGGTCTACGAGTGAGTGAACTTCTTGCTATACGGCTCGAAGGGGAGAGCTGCGATGTTGATTGGGAAACCGGACGGATCCGCGTGTTCGGCAAAGGAAAAGCTTATGGCGGCAAAAGAATCCGTTGGGTTCCCTTAAGTCCAATGTCGATCGCCGTGCTAAAAGTCTTTATAGAGATGTTTAGACCAATGTTTCCGACATCATGCGAAAAAGATTATCTCTTTTTAGACAATAATGGACACCGGCTCATGCCCTATCAGTATGCGAGGAACTTTAGGAAAATCATCCTTCTGGCAAGACAATTCGGCGTGCTTATACCTGAAGATCTAAGGTCGCATGATCTTCGTCGGACCTTCGCGACAAACACTCTCGCAGAGAACCCGATGGGTTACCGCAAGCTGCTGAAGCAGCTCGGACATGCCTACCCAAGCTCGGCCGCTCCCTACCTCGTGGCCACCGATAACGATATTGAGGATCAACAATCGGACCTAATTGATTTGTTTGTCGATCCTGCAATTGATAAGTGGGGGAAAAAATAATGCCAATCAAATGGATCCTGCGAGACCTGTTAAGGCAACTGGAAATAAAAAAGGCATCTGAGATCAGCAGAATTATTTACGACCGGACTGGATACCGGATTTCAACGCAGGCGGTTTGCGACCTCCTTAATGACAAACCCAAGATGCTTCGACTCGATACGGCCCAGGCGTTCTGTGACGCCTTTGGTCTTCGACTCGGTGATTTCTGCGAAATCGTGCCCGGTCCACCGCGAAAGCTACAGGCAAAGTCTAGTAACTTCAGACCTCTAAATCTCACAGGAGCGGGCTCGGATGACAAACACGGCCAGCACTCCGGTGTGTCGGCGAACGAAGCCGGCGGGTTAGACCTCGCATCCTTCTTTTTCGCTGCAGGTGAACTCAACTCTCTCAACCAGCCAGCGTAAAACCAGCAGGGACAGGCTGGCGTTCGGATTTGCGCCAATCTAATGCCGCCTGGTTGGGAAGGATTAATTGTGAAACTAACTAGTCGGTCGATCATCTGTGATGTTTGTAAATTACCGCGAAGGACCCCTCATTGGTTCGATGTTTGTCCGAAGTGTGCCCGCACACTCAAGAAAATACGCTGTAGTGCCTGCCCCAAGCTTGTCCGTGGGTTAGCGCCTGGTTCAATTCTTTGTGGCTTGTGCGCCACGATACTTTGCGGCGAAAAGATCGTTTGTGAGACTTGTGGAATTAGTGATTTCGCTCTTAAGACAGATCCCAAACATTGTCGTCGTTGTCATAAGAAAAGTGTGAACGGCAAGTACGAATCCGCTTTACCTGAAAAGATAACCTGCGTAGTGTGTGGCCTGACCAAGGACTCTTGCCTGAAAAATGAAATGATTTGCCGGGCCTGTCACGCCAAGCGGCGCTATGGCGATCAAAAGTGCACGATCGTTAGCTGCGAAAGGTCTGCACGTCATAAGAAATTTCTTCTTTGCGAGCGGCACAACTTGCTGCGGCGACAAAGTGCACATGGTCTGAATTGCACAGTAACTGATTGCACTAAGCTCGCTCAGTTCAAGAAGGCTCTACTCTGCGGCCATCACTATAATGAACAACGGGCAAAAGCTAGTCTAGAAAACTATGTGCTGGAATATTCCTCGCCGTTTCCGCAAAACCAGGTGTACTTTGGCGACCTCGCGTCCAGGATCGATTGGTCGCAGACAGTCACGACTGACCATTTGAGTAGAATCCGCGCGGGCGGCGACTTTCTCAAGATTAATGAGTTGCCTGAGGTCTTAAGTTGGAGGGTAATTGACGACCTCCTACCACAATATGGCGAAGGAAACAGTCACAAAACAAAGTTCATTCGTTCGTGCCTGTTCGACCTTGGCCATCTCTACGCCGAACGCGGTGCAATTCAGGATTGGAACTCTTACTTGCTTGAACGGCGGCTACGGTCTTTAAAGTCCACGCCGGCAGCTTTTCGCGATGATGTCTCCAATTTTCAGAAGTGGGTAATGGGAGGAATGCTTCACCCCAACGCAAAAGCTTCTATCGAAGCCAGCGAAATCCTGGCGAATACCGCTGAGGTTTTGCTTAGTAATATCGGTTCTTTGAATGCATTTCTAAAGTGGTGCATCCGACATGATGTTAATTCGCTTGATGAAGTTGATGCTAATGTGATCGCTAATTATCAAAGGACCTTACTGTGGAAATTCCAATGCGGTAAATGTGGTGACTCCGTCCCCTTTGAGTCTGGAGACCCTACAAAGAAGTGTGCAAATGAGAAATGCGAAGCAAGCAATGCTTATGTAAAAGTGAAAAATCTTGCCCGTAATTCCAGGATCAGTATTACTTCGCGCCTTCGAGTCTTTTTTGACTGGGCTTTTCTTCACCAGGTGGTGACTCAAAATCCAGTAGGACGCATGGAAATGACATCTGGGCCGAGGGCATTCACCATCATTGACGAACGTGGCAAGTCTATCGAAGTAGCCTCCTCAATCCGCCGTTACGATGACAGCCATATCGAAAAAATCTGCGCGTACATTGTGTCACCCGAAGCCGATCCCGAAGAGGCGATTATTTACTATTTGGTAATATTTCACCTTCTAACAGTGAGTGAGCTATGTAACTTGAAAATTCCTTCCTTGGTAAATAGTGAATCCACGAACAGCGACCCGAAATGCGGGGAGGATTATCAATATTTGCTCTTGTCTCCAAGTAAGCTTTCGCGCGGAAGGCGCTCGGCGCGACGACCCGGAAAAATAATTAAGTTTCCCCGCAAAGCCCTGCCTTGGCTGGTTCCACTCCTTGATAGATTTTACGCAAAGCGCAGGAGTTATGTTAAAGCTCCTCACAACGAGTACTTCTTGGTTGCGAACCGTAAGGGACGCCATAATAAGCCTGTCTCAAAAACCTGCGTCTTCCAAATTGTGCAACGAAGTTCGCAACGCTTGTTAAGCGGTTCAGTGAACGTTACCAACCTGCGACAAACAGCGGCAGCCATTTTCACTCAGAGGTCAAAGCGCCGCTCAGCAGTGCTGACAAGGATGGGTTATGGCGGCAGATGGGCAACCCGGTTCAACTACCTGGAGACCTTTCCTTTGAAACCCAAGCCAGAGCTTTCAACTCACGACGGACGAAGCACGCGAAGGAAACCTGCTCGGAGCGGACGAGATGCGAGTCTCAGACCTCCTTTGTCGGATTAGAACCTTGGGTTTCTGAGCTACTTTAGTAGCTCTTATATACCCTCCCAGCCGTAGCGAGGAAGGCAGTCCAGGGCGAGCGAACTGTTTGCAGTTCGTGGAGTTTATCGGAGCGCAGCGAAGACCCTTGACGGCCGCCGCAGCGAAGGCTACTTCAGATTCGGACTCCAATAGTGAAAGTCAGAAGGCCAACTCGTGGTCATTCGTTCTGGTCCAGTAGCAATGCTCGACCAAGGTGTCGCTATGTCTTATCAAAGCAGCGCCAGCCCCCCACTGGGGGCGTTAGCGAAGTGAGCACTGTGAGGTTGCGCCGAGCGGGCGAGCGAAGCGGGCGCAAGGGGGGCTCGATAACCGCGAGGCGTCTCGATAACAGAGATTATGACCGGGAGCGCCGAGTGAGGCGCTGGTTTGAGGAGGCCATAATCCGCTGTTATCGGATGACCGTCCTAGACAGAGGCGACGGGTTTTTTTGTCGCCGAAGTCCTAAATGTCGAGGGCGGTCGCAGGGGTGGTTGTCTGCGGCGCGGGAGAACCTGAAAGTTGGCTGATCCTAATGGCGTGATCTTGGGAATTCTTGCACCGAACGTATTGGGAGGTGAAGCCGGACCGGGCACCGTTGTCCAAGTACGTGGAATGCTCTGATGAACGTAAGCCGAGACGGAGCATGCGAAGCTCGGCCCATTTGGGTGCGGAAGGTATGAAATGCCGAAGCACTAGCGATTGGATGGATCAGAGTGGGCCATTGAATTTATTTGACGGGTCTGGGTGGCCCTAGTGGCCCACGGCCCTCCGGCCTGAGGGCTCTTAATAACTCAGTGTCAAGTTCTCACCAGTGCTTGTTTAGATCTCCAATTCATTTGTTTTTGGCTTTAGATCGGGAGACGCTCTTTCTTTTTGTTCCCTCGCTCGTGGGCCTCGCCGGGAGCTTAAGAGGTAACTCCAGTTCATCATCAATCAGTACATCGACGTAAACTCCGGCCGCTCTGGCATAACTCAGTAGCACCAGTAACGGTGGTTCGCGTACGCTCCGTTCGTAAGCAGAGATTCTTGCCTGCGTCAGGTCATCCTCAAGGCCCAGCCGTTTGATCAATTCATTTTGGGACAATTCCAGGGTAAGTCGTATTTGAATGAGCTTTTCGGCGAGCCGCTCAGGAGTGGTTCGTGATGCTTGCCCCATCAGGATTGACCTCCTGACGAAACAATTCTTAGCCCGGCTTGTTTACTCTCAAGCCCAAATGGGCTTAGTATTAGGTTGAGCGTTTGTGCCGCGTGGGAATGCCGTTTTTTAGCATTCCGTGAGGCGCTAATCATGCGAGATGTTTTTTCTCTCTACGCATGTATCAGGCACAAACAGCCAGGCGCTGTAGGAATTTAAGATAACAAAGTGGTCGGGTTAGGTCTATCTCTTTCCAAGGAGAGAATTGGTGCCATCCAATGCAAATGATGAATCGAAACGGAAGAAGAAGCTGCTGATCTATTTGGCGGTCGGCATTCTCATTTTCATCTTCATCATTATTCCATCCGCCACTCTCACCGGCTTGTGGATTTCGGTTCGCCAGAAGAGAGCGGAGCGCCCTCCTCAGGTAAAGGTGCCGAATGTTATCGGTCAGGATTACCGTAAAGGCGAAGCCATGCTCAAAGAAAAGGGACTGTCGATGGAAGTGCTGGCTAAACGCTCCGATCAGAACCAGCCCGTCGATATTATTTTGGATCAAGTTCCTCGAGGAGGCGAGAGCGTTGATGTGGGCTACACCGTCGGGGTTATGATCGGCGGCGTGTCGGCAGAGAAGGGACAACTCCCGCGAAGGTAACCCCTCATATAACTTCAAATTGGGCGGCACTGAAGCTAGTACTGGAAGGATCGCTTTAGAGATGTGAACGAGACTTAAATGAATCTGGATAATTGATTATACCCATATCTTCAATCCTCAGCGTCCCCTTGAGTCCTGCGCTCAAACAAGTACGCATTCCGCTAACAGAGACCGATGGTCGTCTGATTTATGTTTGCGAGGTCTTTGAGACACACAACCACCACGCTGCCGTGCGGCGGCTTTCTTTTTTTGGTTGTGAGACTACCGTAGACGTCGTAACTGCCGAGAAAGCGTGACCAATCCAGATTGGCTAGCCAATAAGACAGCTAACTGGTTTTGCTACCTATACGACTACCGTGCCAAGCACCGACAACAAGGCATACAGAGCGGCGTCCGATACTTCCTCTGCAAAGCCAGCAGTTGTTAAGTCTCCTGGTGCTGTTGTTCCAGTCGGCGCGGTCGACGAAACGCCAGCTGTGGGCAAGTCGCCCGGCGATGTCGATGTCAAACCTGCGGTTGGTAAGTCGCCCGCCAGAGCTGAGACGGCCAATACACAGGTCAAAGCTATCGCCGATAGAAATCGTTTCATGGTTGTCTCCTTGAAGGTTTCGAGTTGGCGATGCAAGATTCCTTACATCAACCGGGAATACAACAGTATCCGCAAGCTCTTGGCAAGGTCAGAGGAGGCAGTTAGTATTCGCGCGTACTTTGCCAGTTTCCTGACATTCGTATAGAAAGGTCAGCCTCTCATGAAGATAGCCTGGTCGAAGTTGGACACCTCTCACCTATCACCGAATGACGAAGCACTCGAACGCTGTCGGTTTGCTTTGGACCTCAGAGATCAGAGTAACTACAAGGGTGTTCGCCAGCTAATGCTTCCGCTCTGGAAACACATAGGCGACGATCCGAAGGTTGAGGGCCTCGACCCTTCGGTCGCTGCCGAAGTCTTGTTGTGTGTTGGAATCCTAACGAGTTGGATAGGCAGCAAAGAAGGGATGGAGAAATCTCAAGAGACTGCTAAGGACCTAATAGACAAGGCGATCATCATTTTCGAATCGCTCGGAGATTCACTGAAGATTGCGGAGGCACGGGCAGAGATTGCTTATTGTTACTATCGTGAGGGCGGTTTAGATGAAGCGAGGATCATGCTCACCGGAGCGCTGCAAAAACTATCGCCCCTGGGAAATACGAAAGCTAGAGCACTGCTTAAATTGGTAGTTGTTGAGTGGTCAGCCTCGCAATACAACGTGGCCCATGAGATCCTTACGAGTAACTCCTCTCTTTTTAGCAGAATCACTAACCATATAACACTGGGTTGCTATCATAACGAACTCGCGATTGTGCTTAGACATCTGGCCGAGTGGGAGCCACTCAATCGCGAAAAACATTTACAACAGGCAATTAAAGAATTTAAGAGTGCTGGCAATCACTTTCGGTTAGGCAAGAATAAAGTTTTCGGTGCTTGCGTCAAGAACAACTTGGGTCTCATCTTTCTTAATCTGGCCCGCTTCAATGATGCCCATAAAAACCTTGAAGAGGCGAGGCGTCTCTCAGTCAGTATTAGGAATAAAGTGCAGACGGCGGTAATCGACGAAAGTCGCGCGCAGGTGTTTATTGCCGAGGGGAAGTGCAAAGCAGCCGAAGGAGTGGCGCGCAATGCAGTGCGCGTTTTAGACAAGAGTGGACATCATGGCCATTTGGCGGAAGCTCTGATTACTCATGGCATCGCTCTGGCACGTCTAGGAAGAAATGAGCAAGCCCTGTTCACTCTTCAAAGGGCGTTTGAGACAGCCCAACAAGCGGGAGCCTTGAACAAAGCCGGAATGGCAGCGCTCACCATAATCGAAGAACTCGACCAAGCTCCGACACAAGCTCTGTCGTTTGCTTTTGATCGTGCCAGCGAGTGGTTGCCAAGCCCGAAGAGCGATGAGTTGGGGCCCAGGCTTTACGCGGCGGCGCGAAAACTTTTTGCTCGCCTGAGTGGCGATACTGAATTAGATAGCGAAGCGCTCACAATCAAGCCGTTCAACTTTTTCGATGAAGTACACAGGCTTGAGGAAAATCTCATTCGTAATAAACTCTCGGAAGCGAACGGCAGAATTACTGCTGCCGCCAAACGGATGGGAATAAGCTATCAAGGACTGGCTTATATTATTCAGAATCGACATCCTACGTTACTAAAAGAGCGCACGCCCGTGCGTACTCGGACTCGAAAAAGAGATGTGCCAAGCCACCCAACATCCTAGCCCTGATTTGAGATACGGCTGTGGCTGAAATTGAAGATTTCTTACAAGTCTTAGCTCATCAATGCCGCCAGGGAACCGGCCACGTCACTTATTGTAGAAACGATCACTGCCCCTTCGGCATTGCCTTGAGCGAGCGCCGCCAACTGGTGGAACCACCGGCGCCACCAACATGCGCTTTACCACCTACAACCGCAGCCTGAATACCGGCCTCGACTATGCCCTCAACCGCCACTACGCCCCGCAGGAGGTAAAAGGTTTTGATTATGAATTACGGTGAAGACTCCCGCCCGGATTTGGTGTGGTATTCGTTCATTGGATCCATCTTTGCGCTGGACCCTCATAGGCCTTCGATTTTGACGCCCCAACTGCGGCTATGTTACAAGGATACAGAAGTAAGTCTCTCTCATATGAAGTCTGGCTGGAACATTAGTAGATTTGGTAAAGGACGGCTCGTTCGTGCGATCGCCCTCCTGTTCCTGTTCCACACCGGTGTTGATCTGCTTTTTCCGGAGCTCTGTAGCGAAGAACCTGTCACCATAACGGTGAACCAATCTTTGCCCGGTTCCAACGAAACAGTCAACGATGAGACCTCAGGGCTGGTTGCTGAATCGCTGCCGACCGATTCCCGTGAAGACCGACGCTCCGACCCACCCCGAGACGAAGATTGCTTTTGCTGCTGTACGCATGTAGTGCCGTCTCAGGCATACTCGAATCCAGGAGACGCAGAACTCAAGCTTCCAAACAGCATGCAGCAAGAGATCTCGATTCTTTCTGCACCGCCTAACAATCCATACCACCCTCCGCGGTTCGCCTAATCAACTGAGTTTTCGGAAATCCGTTTGCGGCTCTCCCTGAGAGTCTGCTGCTTCCGTGCATCGTGTGAACGGTTCCGAACTGCGACGTTTTGAATTGACAGCACCGTTGTAAACGGCAGGCGTCATAGGCGGAAATGCCTAGGTCTAATTCCCGGCATTTCATCGGGGGAAAAACAATGAAGTGGTTTTTGAAGAAGCGGCACCGCGTTGCTCGCTGCCTGCTTCTGGCATTCATGATTTCACTGGGCCACTGGTCCATTGTTGAAGCACAGAATCCGTCCGAGCTTGCCATCGTACCGCCTGCTAACAGCTCAGGCACTACCGTGCGCCACACTGATGCTCCTGCAAGGTCGGCGGTAGAGACAAGCGGTCTCAGTCCGACTCTGCAGCGCTATTTCGATCCGGTTCAGGGCACGTCATCCAGCGATCTGGTTCGTCGGGCCTTGGTCTCAAACGGTGAATTGGCTGCCGCGCGCCTTGATATTGAACGCGCGCGAGCGCGTGTTCGACAGGCGGGATTACGGCCGAATCCGACTCTGGATTTTGAGCAGACGACCGGTAGGTACACAGGCTCGGCTGGCGAAAGTGAGACAAACATTGGGGTGGCATTGCCGCTTGAGTTGGGCGGGAAGAGGCGGCGGCGGATTGAACTCGCGGCTGCAGAGCTGGAAGCTGTTGAAGCCGAAGTGGCCGATCGTGAGCGACGACTAGCTGCCGAGGTGCGCTCAGTTCATATCGAAGCGTTGGCTGTGTTCCGTGAATTGGAGACCACTGAGAGTCTCAATAACCTCGACTTACAAACAACCCGTTTTGTACAAGCTCGTGTCAATGAGGGTGAGAGCGCACCTATCGAGTTGAACCTCCTGCGCGTCGAGGTTGACCGGTTGAGATCACGTCGAGCACTTGTCGAGGGGCGACTGAAGGCGACTCTACTGAGGCTCAAGAGTCTCGTTGGCATCCCACCCGCAGAACCATTGCGCTTACGTGAGGATCTCTCAACTCCGGTACTGCCGGCTCCACCTGCTTCACTTGAGGCGGCGATCGACATCGCCTTGCGGAGCCGTCCCGACTTGAAGCTTGCCCGGCTCAATGAGGAAGTGGCCCAAGCTGGGTTAAGCCTCGCGCGTGCCAATTCCACGCCAGATGTGACTGCGTTCTCCCGTTACACGCTCAACCGTTCGTCTTACGAAGATACCCCTGTGGGAGTCCGGAATGAGCGAGACAGGTTGCTAACTTTCGGCGTGTCGATTGGCATCCCTGTCTTCAACCGCAACCAGGGAGCGAAGGCAGAATCTGCTGCTGCTATCACTCAGACTAAAACGAGACGTGAGTTTCTTGAGTCGGTAGTCCGCGCGGAAGTGGAGAGTGCCTACGCGCGTTATGAGGCGGCGCGAGCAGCGGTCACTACTTTTGAAGAGGGTGTGATTGCCCGCTCAAACGAGAACATCCGGGTGATTCGCGCGGCTTACGACCTGGGTCACTTCAAGATTACAGATTTTATCAACGAGCAGCGCCGACTGGTGGAGTCGCAGCGAGACTTTACGGAGACGCTCTCAGAACAGTATCGCGCCTTAGCCGATCT
>DASQKG010000049.1:0-5528 GCA_035630655.1 Pyrinomonadaceae bacterium | reverse complement strand
GGGGAATGTAACAGCAAGAAACACCTGCAGACCAAGCTCGCAATTGGCGCCAGCAACGACCCGCTGGAAAGGGAAGCGGATCAAGTTGCGGATCGGATATTGGCAGCACCCGCAAATCCTTTGGTCACAGCTGCACTTCCGCATATTCAACGCTCTACAGGGCAATCGAGCACGCCGACGGCGTTAGCACCCGCCAGCGTGGACCGTGTGCTAGCGAACCCGGGCATGCCGCTTGGGTCGGAACTGCGGGAAGAGATGAGTCAGCGCTTTGGGCATGACTTCAGCCGGGTGCGGGTGCATACCGGATCCTCCGCCGAGCAATCGGCGAACGACGTAAACGCCCATGCATACACCGTAGGACACAACATTGTGTTTAATGCGGGGCGATTCGCGCCAGGGACAAACGAAGGGCGGCGCTTGATTGCTCATGAGTTGACGCACGTGGTGCAACAGTCAGATTCAGATGAGCCTGAGGTTGGACGAGGGAATAATAAGCGAGGCATGACTCCTATTTCTCATCGGGATAATACGAACCATGTTCAACGTTTTGTGCCATGTGAACAGGCGAATACTTCCTTACAATCGTGTCCGCCGCGCGCGGAAAGGGAGGTCGCTGAATCTAAGGACGATCCGATGACATTACATGGAGTGTCATGGCTATCTGAAAATGGTTACTCGATTAATGGCTACTTAATCGTAGGTTTCGAAGTGGGCAAGAGTGCAATCAAGAAGAACCTTAAAGATCTCTTGAAATGGAAAGAATTGGTCGCCTGGATGAGCCGTTCAAATGTGCAGTGGAAAATTCACGGGATCTCGGACTGTTCGGGATCTAAAGATCAAAACGAAGGCATTCGCAGAGAAAGAGCAGAAGCTGTCTACAATCAATTGCCGGAGGATGCCCGGAAGCATGTCGTGTCCAGGGAATCATTACCGCTCTACGAGTGCATTACTGGAAACCAGAACCGGGTAGACCGCACAGTGAATCGATCGGTCCTAATCGAACAGGCCGGACGTAAGGTGGATATTGATCCGGCGGAAGAAGAGGTAAGGGAGGCGAATCTTCCGAAGTTCGTTTGTGGTCCTAATGTGACCCGACAGGTCGCCGAAGCGGTTAGATTGGCAAAGAGCATCTTCAGAGGTTGGAATCGCAGTCAGAAGGAAGATGCATGTGACGCGTTGGTGAGCTACGAAGGCGCTTCGGGCAAGGTGACGAGTAGGAAAGCTACTGTGGTGGCCGAATGTTCATGGGATATTTACGAACTTCACAGAAACAAGTGGATTAGTGACAAGTTTCAGCCAACGTGCGCGACAACAGGACGCGAGACAAAGAAATGCGGCGAGTCGATCCAAATGGATGACGATTGTCATCATGCAGGAGCAGTGAACTATGTCATTTTTGGCACAATGTTCAGGCTGTGTTCCGACGAAGACTTGGATATGTTTTTCGATTTCACAAAATCGAACATGAAAACACTAATCGACATGTACAAGGGGTCAAGGATGAGCGGTTTTGGCACTCCCGTTGAAAATTTTGAAGGCTCCCTTGCATGGGCTAAAGTTGGTTATGAGGGGTGGCCCGGGGTTTCATCGCCGGCAGGCGATTGGAACGCTTGCGCTCCAATGTGTCCAAAGCCCTATTCAGACCAACCGTTCGACATACACTGGCATCCGCATCGGTCAAAATACAATTGTCCATAGTTGTTGTAATAGCGACCACCGTAGGACGTCATAAATGAGTAGCTCCGCAAAAACAGCCATCGCAACCAGGCGACAAGTTGTGAAGAGTTGAAATGATGGAAACAAGATTGCACGCTCAGCTAAACGCCGCACAGCCTTCATCCTTCACGCCTATCCTCGGCGGGGCGCCGCAACGAAAATGCGGTTGCGGTGGATCCGCGGGCACTTGCAGTGAGTGTGATAAAGGCAAAGAAAGTTTGTCGTCACAGAGTGGCGCACAAGGCCTGAGGCTTGGGAACTCTCGCGGCGTACTGCATAACGCTCATCACGAAACGCCTTCTTCCGGCCAGGCGCTCGATGCGTCGACACTCAGGTTGATGGAGCCGCGCATGGGCCATGACTTTGGAAAGATGCGTGTGCGCCCTGGCGGCTCCGGCTTGTCTTCTGAAGCAAACGATCAAACTCCCGTGCAAAGCGGCGGTCTCGATGAGAAGTTCATGGAAACTACCGAGGAGGCGCCGGCGGCAGAAGACGGCAAGGACATCAACCTCGGTGAGGATGAAACTAAAGCTCCACCCTTACCGGTGATTGATTCCGTCGAGATGGTGACCTCATCAACTGGCGCAGTTGGAGGCTTTGACCAAATCCAGTGCCTGGCCAGCCTGAATCAACCCGGACCTTATAACGACCAGGCATTCAGGGGCTCAGTAGCAAACGTCCACCAGGTCCATTTCCATTTGTCGCAGGGTTACCCAGGAGATCTACGGGCGACACGAATGGTGAATCGAACGTCACTACGCCGTGGACAAAACTTTCCGAAGTCAGGCTACGACGGCCCGCCCGATCACGAATATCTCTATACGAAGGACAAGATGGTAATCGCAGATGCGCCGGGCTGGTGCAAAACTCTTCAGGATGGGGATTTTCCAGTCAACTATAAAGCCGACTTCTCAATGTATGCATGGGACGCACCGACAAGATCAATCCTCGCCAGCATTTCCTATCACGTGGAAATTGAGAAGACGTACTACAGCCAACCGGCCCCGGTGAACACGGTGAGCGTGACAGCTACGAAGATCGGTGGCGCAGTTAAGTCACCCGTGGTGCCGAAGAAGTAAAGATGGAGTTTGCGCGCAAGTGCGCCTGTGGACAGAACGCAGCTGCCGATGCTGTTGCTAGAGGATTGAAGACATGACCACTCACGCAGAGACGATCGCTCGACCCGCTGTGGCGGCGCCGCTCACGAACCTCACGAGCGGTCTTTTGCAGCGCAAGTGCGCGTGCGGCGGATCGAGTGGTTTGGCGGGTGGATGTGAAAGTTGTGACAGTAAGAAACGATTTGGTCTACAAACCAAACTCAAGCTCAACGAGCCGGGAGATATCTACGAGCGAGAAGCGGACCGGATCGCGAATCAGCTGATGGCAACGCCCGAACATAATCCTGTTAGTAACGTCCCACCTCGTATTCAGCGATTCGCCGGACAATCAAACCGCCAGATGGATGGCGTGCCTACCAGTGTTGACCGGACCCTGGCCAGTCCAGGCAAACCCATGGAACCGGCGTTACAGCAGGACATGGAGAGCCGCTTCGGCCACGACTTTTCCCGAGTGCGAGTGCATTCCGACAGGGCTTCCGAACAATCAGCGCGGGATGTGAACGCCCATGCGTATACGGTGGGACACCACATTGTGTTTGGTGCTGGCGCTTTCACACCCGGGACCAACGACGGGCGTCGGCTCATTGCCCATGAACTGACGCATGTGGTGCAACAGCAGGGCGGTGGCGAGCGTAGCGGATCAGCAAATAGTACAGGGCTCGTTCAGCGAGATACGAAAGACCCCGGGGCAGATGAGCCCGCTCAAACAGCCGAACCGGCGCAAGAGGGTACCGGCACGTCCGAGTCCAAACCACCTGACACCGCTCTGGTGAACGATCGGGTAGACGTTGTGAAAGTGTCGTGCGCAAACAAACGTATCGCCTTCATCACAAAAGGCGCGACCTATCTCTATACGCTGACCCAATGTGACGAGCAATTTCCCGAAGGCAGCTATTCCGCCAGGGTCAAGAGCGAGCGCAAGAAAAACAGCCTCGGTTTCTTTCTCAAGTCCAAGCCCAATACAGAGACGGCTACCAACGTCGACATGGAGCCTGAAACTCTGGACGAGCCCCCGTTAGTCACGCCGCCATCCGGGAAGCAAGGTCAAGCCCCAGTGGGGGACGAAGAAACCTTTTTCAGATTTGCGTGGACCGTTAAGCGAGGTCAGATTGATCCGATCGATCTGATGAAGGACCAGGACACCGTCCCTGTAGACATCGGCGCCGACACAATTTCGGTACCGACAAAGGAGGAGCAGAAGAAGCAGAAGGAATGCATTCTGACGTTGGCGCCACGGACGATTATTGAGGCCAACTCCGGCCACCAGGATCTCGAGAAGTTTGTGCCTAAGGCGATGCAGGACGTCAATTACGAATGGAACCTCGTCGACGTGGGTCTCGCCGATATCACGCTGCGGGTCGGTGGACACGTCGGCGCGTTTGCCGATTGGAAGCACAGCGCAGGCCAGGTTACCGACATCTGTCTGTCGAGTAGCAGTCGCGGAGGATACTCGGGTCGGGCACGGTTCACGATCGACGGGGACGTACATTTTCAGATCGACTTGACCGCCTACATGGAGCTGGTCGCGCAATTGCTCGGCCTGATCGACGTCGGAAGCATCGGCGGCTCGATTACGCTGAGCGGTACCGCCGACCTCAATGGAAAGTTCAATGCGCTCACGGAGGTAGATTTCGATCCGAAACACCCTTTGAATTTAAAGCTCGCTACCGATATCGAGCTCGCTGCCATGACGCTGCTGGAGCTCAATCTCAGCGCCGAGGCAGGCCTCGAGATTCTCGGATACGACATCTGGAAAGCGGAGTGGCCGTCAGTCTGGTCAGGTGGCGCCGGCTATGTGTGGACCGGGGGACTCACCTTCGACAACTCGTTCATCCCGAGCGTCGAGCTGGGCACTGTCGAGAAAGCTTCGCCAATGCAAATGCAATCTACGTCGCGTCCCGCGCGAAGTTCTCCTGGTCGTGGCGTGCGGCGAGCGAGCAGACGCGAGGTCCCGACTCGGCAGTTGATAGAACAGGCCATCACAGGCGAAAACGGCGAATTGATCTACGACGGCTCGACACGGGCCAAAGCACTGCCGCTGCAGTGGTTCAAGCCGAAGAGTCTCTACCCACAGGAGATTCCATTCGATTCCGGCGTGAACCCAGCGGTTAGGCCGTCTTCTGTCAAGTTGGAAGATGGCCCCACTTGGGTACACCACGATCCGGTGCAGCGAACAGATAATAGCGAAATTATCACTGGGCCATCTCGGGTTGGCGTCCAGGCAAGCAACTTTCCCGAAGCGACAGCGTGGTCAAAAGGTTTCCAGTTCCAGGAGGATACGGGAACCAAATCACGCGACAATTCAAATGAAATGCGCGAGCTGGTGAGAGGGCTGGGATGGCACGCTTCAGCTCACGGCGCCGACATTGATCACGTTCGAGAACTGCAGTTCGGCGGACAGGATCAAGCCCCTAACCTGTGGCCGTTTGGGAACAGCGAAAACAGAAGCGCGGGCCCGTTGCATCAACAGCAGATCTCGGCCTTCCGAGACACCGTCTCGCCGGATCTCCAGGATCGCTGGATGCGAATCAACAGAATAGGCTTGACTAAGGACTACACACCTCGATGGGGACCAAAGGGCCGGAATCCTTAGTCAAAGCAATGGCACGTGGGCCGGTGGAATGGTTTCGATTACAACCCGGTAAGTAATGTGCGAGTGATGTTGTGAAGAGTTGAAACGATGGAAACAAGATT
>DASQKG010000048.1:0-13076 GCA_035630655.1 Pyrinomonadaceae bacterium | reverse complement strand
TGGCTGCATCAACTGCATTCATATCATCCCCGATCTCAAACGACTCGAAGCAAAATATCCAAATCAGCTGGTGGTGATTGGTGTTCACTCCGCAAAGTTCGAGAACGAGAAAGAGACTGAAAACATTCGACGCATCATTCTGCGTTACGAGTTGGAACATCCCGTCTACAACGATGCCGATTTTAAAGTCTGGCAAAGTTACGGCGTACGCGCCTGGCCCACGCAGGTTTTAGTCGATCCTGCCGGCTATGTTCTCGGTTCAATCTCTGGTGAAGGAAACTACGATGTCATCGATCGCGCAGTTTCGAAGACGGTGGAGGAGTTTCGCAAGCGGGGTGAACTGAACGAGGAGCCGCTGAAGCTGACGCTCGAGCGCGCCAAAGTAGGCGACATGCCGCTCGCGTTCCCCGGCAAAGTTTTGGCCGATGCCAAGGGCGATCGTTTGTTCATCGCCGACTCGAATCACAATCGTATCGTCGTCACAAAATTGGACGGAACCTTGATGCACACGATCGGAACCGGCCAACCGGGATCGGCTGATGGTCCATTCGACAAAGCAAGCTTCTATCGACCACAGGGAATGGCCCTCGATGGCGACACCCTCTATGTAGCCGATACTTCCAACCACTTGATTCGACAGGTGGACCTGAAAACGAAAACGGTAAAGACCGCGGCGGGCACCGGAAAGCAAATGAGCGAGTATTTCCAACAGGGCCCGGCACGCACGATCGCGCTGAGTTCGCCGTGGGACCTGCAACTGGTGGGGCGGACGCTTTATATCGCGATGGCCGGCCCTCACCAGATTTGGAAACTCGATTTGGATAAACAGGAAATCGCTACCTTCGCTGGTTCAGGCCGTGAAGCTCGAAAGGACGGCCCGCTGATCGAGGCTGGGTTCGCCCAACCCTCTGGCATCACTTCAGACGGCAGCAAGCTCTACATTGCCGACTCCGAGTCGAATATCATACGTGAAATCGATCTCACTACCGGCTGGGTCCGCACAATCGTCGGTGGCGATCTCTTTGACTTCGGTGACGCGGACGGCGAAGGGGATAGCGTTCGCCTGCAACATCCGCTGGGAGTTTTTGCACAGGGCGACAAGATCTTCATCTCGGATACCTACAACCACAAGATCAAGGAACTCAATCCGAAAGAGCGTACGGTTAAGACTTTGGTGGGGACGCGCAAGTCTGGCCAAACGGATGGCCAGTCTCCGGCCTTCTATGAACCCGGCGGGTTGAGCATCGCAAACGGCCGCATGTATGTCGCCGACACTAACAATCACGCGGTCCGGGTAGTCGATCTCAAGACTAAGTCCGCTACAACTCTACCCATCAAGGGACTTGAGCCACCTGTTGCGGCAGTCGAACCCTCAAATGATGAAGCGACCCCGAACCCAACTGAAATCAAAAGCACTGCACAGCGAATCAAGGCGGAAACCGATGGAACGTTGCTGATCGATGCTGAATTACCGGCGGGCTACCATCTCAACCCAGCCGCGCCTCAGCGTTATCGAGTTTCAATTGAATCCGGCGGACGCCAGCTCATGCTGAAACAAGCGGACGCCAAAGGCATGCCAGCATGGCGGGACAAAGTCCTAACGTTCACCTCCAAGGATCTACGACTTCCTTTGCGGATTCCCTTTCGCGCCATGGAAGTGGGCCCTGCCGACCTACGTGTTCAGGTAACACTCTTCTACTGTCGCGAGGACAACACAGGCACCTGCTTGATTAAAACTCTTGTCTGGCTTGTACCCGTGGAAGTAACTAGGGACGCAAACGCCCAAAGCGAAATAAAGCTTCAAGCCAAGCTAACAACGTAAAACACTTTTGTAGGGGCGTCCCTCCGTGGGCGTCCCTCGCGCAGGCAACGCGCTCCACCAAGTGAAGGGGCGGCCCTGGACGGACGCCCCTACAGTTTTGTAAGGCCACAACCCGCGGACGGCTCTGCTTGCTCCTCGTGCCTTACGCGAGTAACATCGGAAATCCCTTAATTTAACTACAGGAGTGAAAGCCGTGGCTGATCAACCAGGAGCACAAGCGGTGCCGGACAAACCGTTCCTTACCGACATCAAAACATTGCGCGAACGCGCCCGACAGCACATCGAAAACGGCGCGGTAACCGAAGGCTACAAAGTCGACCGTGACACTGCGGTTAAAATTCTGAACGAGGCTTTAGCGACTGAGCTTGTCTGCGTTCTCCGCTATCGCCGGCATTATTTCATGGCGAACGGCATCCACGCGGAGGGTGTGGCCGCGGAGTTTCTCCAGCATTCAAATGAAGAGCAGGCCCACGCCGACCAGATTGCCGCACGCATTGTCCAGCTTAATGGCGAGCCTGATTTCAATCCGGCAGGACTGTTGAGCAAGAGTCATTCTGAGTATGCGGAAGGCGACACGTTGACGGACATGATCAAGGAAGACCTCGTCGCCGAACGGATCGCCATTGATAGCTACCGCGAAATGATCACGTACTTCGGTAACGACGATCCAACCTCGCGTCGCATGCTGGAAGGCATTCTCGCAATGGAGGAAGAACACGCTGACGATCTGGTTAGCCTGCTTGAGGACATAGGCCACTCGTGATCGCCGCGGGTTTTCCGCCAGTTGTTGCCGACTCTCTTGAGTCGATAGTGTGAGCAGAAACCTAAGCGTGATGCTCTTCGCATTCCGAAGGCATCACGCTTGTTAGTGTGCAGTCCTTTTCTAATATTGCCCGACCACTCACCAAATAATTCCGACAGCACCCGGCCAACGATTTGTCGCAACTGCGGCTCGATCGTGGGTGGCGGCGAAGCCCAGTGCGCAGTTTGCGGCGCTGCGGTCAACAGTGTCGCCGACAAAGCCCAGGCGCGAATGGTTCCCGACGGCGAGACAATGCGTTTTGCGCGCGCTGTTTTAAATCGGCCTTACAAGTTCACTATCGTCCTGCTGTCCGCAAATATCTTTATGTTCATGCTGATGTGGCAATCAAGCGGGATGTCGTTCAGCACGTTCAATTTTTTCCCGTATGAAGTACTGGTCGCGTACGGGTCCAAGGTCAACTACCTGGTACGCGAGCATAACCAGTGGTGGCGTTTTGTTACGCCTATGTTCATTCACATTAACTTGATTCACTTGCTGGTGAACATGTACAGCCTTTGGGTTGTTGGTCCATACGTCGAGAGACTCTACGGGTCGGCGAAGTTTGTAGTGTTCTGGGTGGTTACTGGAATCGCAGGCGTTGTAGCCAGTTATCTGACCGTGGTTTCGCCCGGCACGCGTCTTGGCCCACTCGCTGGATTTCTTTTCAAAACTGCAGACTTCCCTTCCGCGGGAGCGTCAGGTGCCTTGTTTGGACTCGTTGGCGTTCTATTTGTTTTCGGGATCAAATTCCGGCATGAACTGCCCGAAGGCTTTAAGCGGGCATTTGGCACCGGCTTGCTGCCGATGATTTTGATGAACCTGGTCATCGGATATGTGGGCCGCGGACTCATCGATAATGCCGCTCATCTCGGCGGATTATTTGCCGGAGCTGCGTTGGCCCTTGTTGTTGACTACCGTAGACCCGGGGGAAAATCCGGCATAGCGATTACCTGGCACATACTTCAGATTGCCTGCATCGGTTTGGTAGCAGTCAGTTTTCTGAAGACAGCACAGCATTTTAGAGATCCGCTGCCCCCTCACCTGTTGGAGCAAAGAAATCAGATCGAGTTGGAGGCTCAGCTTCAACTTCCGTCAAACGTTAGTAAGTTTGTGGCTTATGCAGACTCGATGAATAAGGCCCAGGAAGCATTTAATGTGGCTCTCAATCGGGGCGACCTGACAAACACCGACGAGGCCGTGCAAAAGCTCGACTCAGTGCCGGAGCTTGATCCGAAGGCAGACGACTTGCGGAAAAAACTAAAAGACTTTTTGATAAGAGCAAAGACCATTGAAACGACGCCGCAAGACAAGATGCGTCAAACTGAAAAGATCCAAGCCAAGCGGCAACTAAACACAGAGTTCATCGATTGGATTAAGGACTACGGGGTCTGGTTAAAAACTACTGGGCGCACATACGGGCTGATCGAGGCGACAGAAACACAGCCGGCGAGGTAGGACAGGCATTCCTGCCTGTCGAAGATTGGTAACAAGCCAGTAAAACTAAAAGGACATTTGCTGAACGCATGACAGACAGGAATGTCTGTCCTACTTAGAGGAGACAGAAAGAACATGGAGATTAAGAAGGTTGGAGTATTGGGTTGCGGTTTGATGGGCTCTGGCATTGCCCAGACCGCGGCCACCGCGGGTTTTGACACGGTAGTCAAGGAGGTGTCCGACGAGTTTATTCAGAAGGGATTTTCCGGTATCGAAAAATCGCTCGGAAAGTTTGCCGAGAAAGGAACCATTACTGCCGAACAGCAGACCGCCGCACGCGGACGCTTGACCGGCACCACTTCCTTTGCAGACCTGGCAGACTGCGACATCGTGATCGAAGCGATCATTGAGAACATCGAGGAGAAGCGGAAGACATACGCCGAGCTTGATCGCATTTGTAAGCCGGAAACAATTTTTGCCTCAAACACCTCGTCAATTTCGATTACTGAAATGATGACCGCGACTTCGCCGGAGCGACAGAAACGTTTTATCGGTCTTCATTTTTTCAACCCCGTACCTATCATGAAGTTGGTTGAGGTGGTCAAGACCATACTGACTGATGAGGCCGTCTACGAACAGGCAATCGAGTTTGGGAAACAGCTTGGCAAGGTGCCGGTACGCGCGGGCGACAAAACGGGTTTTATCGTGAATCGGCTGCTGGTTCCTTACATGCTCGACGCGATTCGAGCGCTGGAGGAAGGTGTTGGCTCCATAGTGGACATTGATACTTCTATGAAGCTGGGCCTCGGGTATCCAATGGGGCCATTCACGCTCGGCGATTTCGTTGGTCTCGATACGACGTATTACATTGCCGAGATCATGTTCAACGAATTTCGCGAGAAGCGATTTGCGCCGCCACCATTGTTGAAGCGTATGGTTTTGGCCGGACTTTACGGACGCAAGTCAGGTCGCGGGTTCTACGACTACACAAAAGACCCGAAGAATCCAACTCCGATGAATTTAGTGTAGGACAAGCATTCCTGCCTGTCGGTGATTCGTGAGAAGCCTATTCAATTACACGTGACCTTACCGAAAGAGTAACAGGCAGGAATGCCTGTCCTACCTACTATGACTTCATTAATCAATTACGAGCGTCGCGAATCGTTTGCCGTCATTCGTCTCAATCGTCCCGAGAAGCTCAACGCGGTGTCGCGGGATATGCTGGCTGAGTTAACTGACATATTCAAGCAAACGACAGACGATCATGACCTGCGTGCAATTATTCTCACAGGCGAAGGTGATCGAGCTTTCTCGGCCGGCACTGATCTGGGCGAACTAATAGATATACCCGCGGCTGAAGCGCGCGGCGTGGCGAATCGGGGACAGGCACTTTGCAATCAAGTCGAAAACTCGCCGGTGCCTGTGATCGCCGCAGTGAATGGAATTGCCGCAGGGGCTGGGTGCGAGTTGGCGCTCGCCTGTCATCTTCGCATTGCTTCCACCAACTCATCCTTCAGTTTGCCTGAACTAAAGCTTGGGATTATTCCAGGCTATGGCGGTACGCAGCGACTCACCCGCGAGATTGGCCGCGGACGCGCTTTTGAGATCATGTTGACGGGACGCAGCGTCGCCGCAGAAGAAGCTCTGCGCATTGGTCTGGTTAATCGCGTGGTGCCATCAGACGCGCTTCTGGCAGAAGCTGAAGCGCTGGCCCACGAAATAGCTCAATTGGCGCCGCTCGCAATCCGCTCCTGTCTGGAGGCAGTTACGCGTGGTGCCGACATGCAGCTGGAAAAAGCCCTGGACCTTGAAGCACAACTCTTCGCTCGACTATTTGCAACTGACGATATGCGAGAGGGCACGCGCGCGTTTCTGGAAAAGCGTAAGCCGACTTTCAAAGGTAAGTAGCATGACGGTTGGTGTGTGGATCTATCTACTATGTTGCCTGTCAACTCTGCGGCGGCGTCATGAAGTCAGTACCACCTCGCGGGGGCCCATTGCCCATTGCCGATCCGCGGAGGGGTTATCCG
Source organism: Pyrinomonadaceae bacterium (assembly GCA_035630655.1). Lineage (GTDB taxonomy): Bacteria > Acidobacteriota > Blastocatellia > Pyrinomonadales > Pyrinomonadaceae > PSRF01. The sequence goes on along the minus strand of DASQKG010000048.1, from coordinate 6,988 downwards.
GGAGCGGGGCGCCGAGGCTGCGAAGCAGTCGGAAGAGTATTAGCCCCATGCGCAGCGAATCGGAGCGTGGGGAAACGTTAGATAACAATATCGAGCCTGCGAAGCTGGCGGCAGAGATCGACGCCACAGATAAGCTTCTTTAAAATCGATGCCGTGGCCGCGTAGTAACGCCTTACGAGAAATTTGGCAACGAATCAAGGAAGCAGAAGCCGGTCTTCGTGAAAGCGTCGATCTGTCGCCCGCTTCGCAGGCTTCAGACTTTTCCGTGTAAGGTTCCCCACGCTGCGCTTCGCTGCGCGTGGGGCTAATATCTGTCCGACTGCTTCGCAGCCTCGGCGTCCAGTTGCCAATTTATCTCTGATGATGCAGCCAATTAACAATCCAGAGACCCAAAGCCACCGAGCTTCGCAGCTCCGTAACACCAATCCAACCACACTACGCAACTCCGTTCCGTATGGTGGTACTGACTTCATGACACACGAAGATCGCAGGCGTAGGACGATCCGCAAAAGGACGCAAAATCACACGACGACGGGAGACAGGAGAATGCCTGTCCTACCAGAGACCTTAACTTGCCGCTCGGAAATGCATCCCCTATACTCGAAACACCCCCGGATATCTCCCCGAAATGGAGTCGCAAGTTTTTGCAACCTATCGTCCACGAAGGAAATCTCAATGCTCGAGGATTCCGTTTTGCGATTGTTGCTAGTCGTTGGAACGACTTCATCAGTTCCCGTTTGATCGAGGGAGCACTGGATGCGCTCGAGCGGCTGGGGGCCGATCCGAAACAGGTTGACGTTTATCGGGTTCCCGGCGCCTTTGAAATTTCCTTGCTGGCGCTACGGCTGGCAGAGTCGGAAAAGTTTGATGCGGTGATATGTGTCGGCACAATCATACGTGGCCAAACTCCACATTTTGATTACATCGCCGGCGAAGTAACCAGAGGGATTGGCGAGGCCGGCTTGCAGACTGGGGTGCCAGTGGTTTACGGAGTTATTACGGCGGACAATTTGGACCAGGCGATCGAACGCGCCGGTGTCAAATTAGGCAACAAAGGATTTGAAGCCGCCACCACGGCGGTCGAGTTGGTGAATCTTTACAAGGAAGTCTTCGGAGAACGATGAACGCAGACGATGAACGATGAGGACGGCTTTCTTCCATCATTCATCATTCATAATTCATCTTTGATATATTATGGGTTCGCGACGTAAGGCGCGTGAGTGCGCCTTGCAAATGCTCTTTGCGGCTGATGTCGCTGGTGCTGCTCGGGATGAGGTCCTCAAGACCTACTGGGCGGAACTTGGCGACTCTGACACGGAAGAGGCGGCACGTGAATTTGCGACGCGCCTCGCCGCGGGGACCCTTGCGCACGTCGATACTCTAGACGAGCGCATACGTTCACGCGCGGAACATTGGCGCATTCCCCGAATGGCCATTGTGGATCGCAATATTCTGCGCCTCGCCGTCTACGAATTTCTCTACGAACCAACGCCGCGCACCGTGGCCATCAACGAAGCCCTCGAGATAGCCCGCCGCTTTTCAACCTACGAAGCAACTCAGTTTATCAATGGAATCCTCGACGCCATTAAACGCGATCTGGACGAACAACAACCGCAAGAAAACGTCGACACTTCAGAAATTGAATCAGACTTGGAATCGGAATCGGACTCCGACGACTCCTCTGACGAACACTCAGCATCCGCCTGACGAGCCTCGTTCCTAGCAGGCGTATAGAGTACAAGCTTTAGCTTGCGCGTTGGCGACGAAGTAGCTGGGTAACTATGAAGCAGGTGGTCGCGAAAGATGCAACCTGAAGCTTGTACTCTATACGCCTGTCGCTCCACGCCCACGTCATTTCCATTTACCATTTACCATTCACCCTTTACTATTCCCTCATGGACCAAGCTCACAGCGAATTCCTGATTGAGTTAGAGGAACAAGTCGAAAAGATCTACGTTGACCTGGATGCACTACGCGACCCGGGGTTAGACGGCCGCGGTCGTCGCGACCTGATTGATCGGATTTTTAGACGAATCCATAGCGTCAAGGGCTCTTCCGCGTCGTGTGGTTTGAACGCTTTAAGTCAGATTGCCCACGAGTTTGAAAATTTGCTGGACGCAGCCAGAGTTGGTCGAGTGGTTTTGGACAAAGCAGCTTTGGATACTTGTGATAGCGCCGTTGACGCGTTGTCTGAAAGTCTCAGCCTGGCCGCCAACGGCATCGTGGAACCTTCTCGCCAGCAACTCTTCGAACGTCTTCAGTCTGCCGCTCGTGGAAAGAGCTCGCATGCAGATGACGAGATTCTCAAGACCATCCCCGGCGAGATTTGGCAGACGCTGACTGAACCGGAGAAATCTCGATTGGCCGCCGCTGTTAGAGAAGGAACCCGGTTGTTCCTGATTTCTACCAGCTTTGAAATAGAAACCTTCGACGAGCAGTTTTTCCGTTTGAAGGAAAAACTGGCGGCGTGGGGCGAGGTGATCTCCACCTCGCCAACCGTCGACGATTTGCATCAGGACCAGATCAATTTCCGGGTGCTCTATGCAAGCGCGATGGATGCGAGCCTGGTAACGAACCTTCGCGAGTTTCCCAACGCTCAGTTGAAGCCAATTGAGAGCGTAAACGATTCGCATTCGCCGAAACTCGAAGCACCCTTCTCGTCAGTTAGTCCAATTCGTACTTCTATATCGTCGGGGGCAAACTTTGTTCGCACAGACCTGGACACGCTCGATCGGCTCATCTCCAACACCCACGAACTTTTCCGCCAAACTTCAAACGCGCTTGATCTGGCAATAACTGAGACTAATTCAGCTAACCTGCAGAGTCTGAACGAGGAACTCAAAGCTTCATTTCTCAGTGTCCAGGACGAACTCATCAACCTGCGCATGGTTTCGATAGGGCCAACGCTTCAACGCGCCGTGCGCGGCGGGCGAACGGCGGCGCGTCTGGCTGGAAAGGAAATTGATTTCGAAGTCACAGGAGGTAATCTGCGTCTCGATAAGCTGCTCGCCGATGCGATCGCCGATCCGCTGATTCATCTGATCCGTAACGCCGTGGACCATGGACTCGAAGACGCCGAGACACGTGCCCGCGCCGGAAAGAACGGACGCGGTACCGTACGCATCTCGGCAAGCAGCGACGGCGGTCGCCCGCGCGTCAGCGTCTCCGATGACGGACGCGGCATCGACCCGGAGCTCGTCTCGGCAGCAGCTAAGCGACTTGGCATCGTTGAGGCCGAGACTCCGCTTGATTTCGAACGGAGCCTTCGCCTGATCTTCCGTCCCGGATTTACCACGGTTGATTCGGTGTCCAATCTTTCCGGACGCGGCGTCGGCCTGGATGTTGTGGAAACGGCGGTGGAGCAAGCAGGCGGTGAATTACGTGTGTCCAGCAAGCCCGGGGTCGGAACAATCTTCGAGATTCGCCTGCCGGTTACGTTCGGACTGATGGAAGCGAAGGTCGTCGTTTCCGCCGGACAGCGGTATTGCATCGCCGCCAGTCAAACACTCACGGCGGAAGACGCTCTCACTGATGCTGCATCAGTAACCGAGGCCCAGGGAGTGGCTGAGATTCCTTTGCGAGAACTGCTCGGCCAGCGTCCCGTCGTAACGCAAACTGTTAGTTTGCGGACCGAGGCAACAAACGCGGCTGAATCAAACAAGAACTCATCGCCAGCCGCCCACCTAATCACTTGCCTGCTTTCGGATGAACGTGATGTGCCGGCTTACCGAACTCCGAAGTCTGTGCGAATTGCGGTGGATGAAATTGAAGGAACCGAGAAAGTGTTGGTGCGAAGCCTGGGCCGCCATGCCGGGCGCTGGCACGGCGTCGCGGGAGCTACGGAATTGCGAGATGGCTCAGTCGCTCTCGTGCTCGATCTGCCAAGGCTGTTGGGTGAGTTTGTGAAAAGTCGTTAAGTATCGACCTCAGGCTTCGACCTTTTAGGCTTAAACAATTCTTCTTTTCAACGTTTTTCTGTGCGCCGGACTCTTCGAAAACTTGCTCGTGAACAAATGCAAGTATTCCGAAAACACGAATAGTCGATCCCTTTTTCGTCCCGTCGTCTCGCTGAGGATTCCCAGGTCCTCAAACGCCCTAATCAAAGAACTTGCCGATTGGTGTGTAATTTCTAAATTGCCGGCTATTCGATTCGCGTCCATTACCGGATGTGAATATAGATGTCTAAGTAGCTCGCGTCCTTTAAGCACACGTTTTCCCAACTGCAGAATTTTCTCTTCTGAATCACTCCTCAACTTCACGATCTTTTCGAACGTTAGCTTACTATCTGCGGCGGTTTCACTGCAAGAAAGAATCTAATCCAGTGTTCTATGTCATTTAAGGTTCTAACAACTGTAAGAGCGTCGTAATAGCTGCCCCTGTTTCGCTCAAAGAAGTCCGAAAGATAAAGCGTCGGCTTTGTTAGAAGTTCTTTGTCGACGAGATAAAGAGTAATCAGTAAGCGGCCGATTCGCCCGTTTCCATCAAGAAATGGATGAATGGTTTCAAATTGGTAGTGACTTAACGCTATTCGAATTAGGTGGGGAATCGCCAGATTTTCGTTGTGCCAAAATTTTTCAAGGTCTGTTAGCAGGTCGGGCAAATCCTGATGAGAAGGTGGAATGAATACTGCATCTCTAAGGCTCGACCCTCCGATCCAATTCTGGCTGCTGCGTATTTCGCCAGGGTTCCGGTATTCGCCGCGCGCTCCTTGCATTAAAATCCTGTGCGACTCACGAAGCAACCGCATTGAAAGAGGCAATCGCTCAAGGGCTTTGATGGCATGATCCATCGCTTGGGTATAGTTATGAACCTCCAACCAGTCGTTGCGTCTTTCCGGAGCCACATCTTCTTCCGGTAACACAGCTTCATCGATGCTCGTTTGGGTACCCTCAATGCGACTCGAGGTAGTCGCTTCTTTCATGATGTGCATACGAATGAAGAAATCCACATCTGGAACAAGATGTGAATAGGCATTGAGTTCACCCAGAAGCCTGGTAGCGTCCTCAAGTAAGACATGTATGTTGGGATCTTCCCAACTGAAAGGCTTGTTAATTAGGCTGGGCGCAAAACTCTTATACTGATACTGTTGTTTGTAAGTTCCCGAAATGAAAGCTTGTAGAGGCATATGAGGTTATCTTCCATATGGTAAGAGGATATGTAAAGTAATCGGGTTAACTTTACATAGAGTGGGGGGCGTATGTAAGGTTGCCACCCTGAGTCAGCTGCCCCCTTCCGAATGTGCGATCGCCGAGGATTACGACGCTGATATTCGTCACATGGGAACTCTATCCTGGCCATCCCATCAAACCCAATCCATTTTCGGATGCATCGTGTGCCACTTCGTAGCGCGCTCGAAGGCCATCGCCACTCGCAACGGCGAGCCTTCGTCGTAGAGACCGCCGGTAAACATGATCGACTGCGGCAGGCCTTTCGGAAATCCGCATGGGGCACACACCGCCGGATGACCGGTCAAATTAGTGATCAACAAACTGGCGCTTCCCGGCGCCGGTGAAACAAACACGTCCCACTTCGACATCAGCTCATCCATATGCCGCATCAGCAACGTGCGCGCGCGTTGCGCCCGGATATATTCGACCGCCGGAATGAATCGTGAACTACGAAAAGTGTTGGGCCAATCGCCGGGTTCCTGTCCGGAGAGTTGGTTGATGGCGCCGTTGCGGGTGATGTCGTCAAACGCCGTGGCAGCCTCGGCCACCAAAATGATTCGCAAGGCCGCAGTGGAAAATTTCGGCAACTCGATCGGTTGCAGATTGGCGCCGGCAGACTTCAAAGCATCGAGGGCCTGCTGATAGAGTCCCTTTCGTTCCGGATCCGTTTGCGAATCAAACTCGGTTTTCAAATAACCGATTCTCATTTTGCTCAGCGCTGTTTCGGGTTCCCAATTAAAAGGGACATCACCCACCGTAAGATCTTTGCTGTCTGGGCCGTAGATCGCATCAAGTGCAGCCGCGCAATCTTCTACGCCGCGACAGATCGGACCAATCTTGTCCATGGTCCAACTGAGTCCCATCGCGCCATAGCGACTGATACGGCCATAAGTCGGTCTCAGGCCGACAACACCGCAGCGCGTTGAGGGCGAGATTATCGAACCCAATGTTTCCGTTCCGATAGAAAACCCGACGAGACCTGCTGCTGTCGCCGAGGCCGGTCCCGCCGACGAACCGCTCGAGCCGATACGATCTTCTTCGACCTGCCAGGGATTTCGTGTCATCCCCCCAAACCAGCGGCCTCCCTGCGCGAGCGCACCCATGGAAAGCTTCGCGACTAACACTGCACCGGCATCCCGCAGACGTTCGATTACTGTCGCGTCGTAATCAATCACTTGATCGCGGAAAGGCTCAGCGCCCCAGGTAGTGCGAATCCCCTTCGTGGCGAAGAGGTCTTTACCGCCCCAGGGTATTCCGTGCAACGGACCTCGATATTTTCCAGCCTTGATCTCCCGCTCGGCCGCCGCGGCCTGTGACATCGCCAAATCCTCCGTCAGCGTGACCACGCAATTGAGCTTTGGCCCATACTTCTTCAATCGCGCGAGGTACATCTTTGTAAGCCCAACCGGAGATATTTTGCGCGTGCGAATCAAGGTCGCCAGCTGTGGGACGGTGGCAAAGGCAAGGTCTTCAAGCGAGGTGAAAGCCGGGGCCACTGTCTTGCTCAACTTAAACCTGGTCGCTTTGACGTTGAATCTTTTGCCCGGAAGCGCCGGGTGAAACAAGGTCGCGGGCTCTGTATCCAAAGGCACTTCAATCTTGCGAAGGGTTTCGTATCTATCGAGATTGCTGTTGGCGTTGTTGAGTGCCATCGCCTCCTGCGCATCTGTCAATTCAATTCCGATGAGCTTCTCGGCCTGTCGCAGCATGTCCTTGTTTACGCGCAAGGGTGTGGGCGAAGGCGATGGTGAAGGCAGAGGCGTCGGAGAAGGCCTGGGCACCTGGGCAGTCGTGTGCGAAACATGCGGGGCAATAACTAC
>DASQKG010000047.1:0-3360 GCA_035630655.1 Pyrinomonadaceae bacterium | reverse complement strand
ACCTTGAAACCAATGAATGTCCCCTTCCCAACCTGCGATTTTTTTAAACGCGGAACTACTTAAGTTAGACTCATCGGCGTAGGATTCTTCGGATCCTTCGTATAGTCGTAAAATCCACGCCCTGACTTCCGCCCGTACAATCCGGCTAGCACCATACGCTTCAATAGCGGCGGTGGCGCAAACCGTTTTTCGCGGAACTCATTGAACATGATTTCCGCTATGTAGTAGGTAGTATCCAATCCCACAAAGTCGCCGAGGGTAAACGGTCCCATCGGATAACCAAGCCCCAGCTTCATCGACGTATCAATGTCTTCAATCGAGCCTACACCTTCTTCCAAAGCGCGAATCGCGTCGAGCATGTAAGGCACTAATAGGCGATTAACGATGAATCCGGATCTGTCTCCGGCGCGCACCGGCACTTTGCCCAAACGCCTGGCAAACTCAATGCCCTGCTCATAAACTGCTTCGTCAGTGAGGATCGTGCGCACGACTTCAACCAGCTTCATAAGCGGAACGGGGTTGAAGAAATGCAGTCCGATAAAGCGCTGTTGCCGCGCCGCGGAAGTTGTAGTCATCATCTCAGTAATAGAGATTGACGAAGTGTTGGAGGCGAAGATCGTCTCCGGCTTACAAATACCGTCAAGCTGCTTGTAGGTTTTGCGCTTCTCTTCCAGATTTTCAATGATCGCTTCGATGATGATGTCGCAGTCCGAAAGATCCTCGAAAGAAGTAGTGCCAGACAGACGGTTGCGGATCTCCTGCTGCTGCTCGGCGGTGATTGTTCCCTTTTCAGCAAATTTGGCCAGCGACTTTTCAATACCTGCAAACCCTTTCTTGATCAAATCATCAGATACCTCGCGGACAATAGTCTCGAACCCTGCGCTTGCAGCAACTTGAGCGATCCCTGAGCCCATCAACCCACAGCCCAGCACGCCTACTTTCTTGATTTCCATCTCTTGTCGTCTCCTCTCAGTGTTCGCCGAATTTATTGCGTGGAGTTGTTGGGGGTTGGTGATGTTGTCTCATCGACCAAACCGCTGTGGGTTTTGCCGGCAGTCTTCAGCCAACGATTGTAATCCTTCTTCCACGAACCGAACTCCTGTAGCAACTCCTTCTCTGCTTGTTGCAGCTTGCTGGAGTCGGCCGCTGGTGACTCGGATGGTGACGGGGCCGGTAGACTCTTCAGTTCTTTCGCGCGGCTCAGAAGAGCTTTGAGTCTTTCCGTTAACTGAGCCGACTCGGGATCAAACTGCGGAGCAGATTCGAGACTCTTGATCGCAACATCAACGCCACTCGAGTCTCCATGCAGAACTCTGTTAAAGGCTTCGTGAGCGTCACTCATTGCCTTTCCAAAAACCGGGAAGGCGGCGGTTGTGTCGTTCGAATCGAGAACCGTTTGATCTCTTATCGAGAGACGCGGCTGATCTCTGAAGTGCTGAGCCACTTTCACGAAGCTGATCACTACCAGCGTTAACGCCGCCACCCGCAAGATTTGCCAGATGAGAGCGACACCTGGTTTCTCATCGGGCCTGCGATATTCCACTACCAGGGCCAGGGCCGCACCCGCTACCAGACCACCAAGATGGGCTGCATTGTCGATCACGCCGCGGCCCAAATATCCGATGAAAAGATTTATAACGATGATCGGCAGCATCCCGGTGCCAAATGCTCTTTTGAAACCCTCCGGCAATTCATGACGGAACTTGATTCCAAAAACAAAAAGAACGCCGACCAATCCAAAGAGGGCGCCCGACGCTCCCGCCGAGGGCAAGTCGTTTGTCTTGAAAAGAAAACGAGCCAAACTCCCCAACTGTGTGTCTGAACTAACGACCGTGTGATAACTAGCGACAACCCCGGCCACGCCGGTCACCACCCAGAACACTACGAACTTCGTCGACCCGTAGAGTTTCTCTACATATGGACCAACCACCCACAGACTGTACATGTTCACCAGCAAGTGAGGCAGATTGACGTGCACGAACATTGGCGTAACAAAACGCCACCATTGATGATGTTCGTTAATGAGCACGTTGACCTTGGCGCCATAAGCTGTCAGCACCGGCCAGGGAAATCCCGCCAAGCCCGCGGAAGTCATCCCGCTTGACTGCCACATAAGCAGAAAAACAAAAACGTTCGCGACCAGCAAAATGATGGTGAACTTGTAGGGCCGAGCCAGGATCGCTCGCGCAAAACGTATCGTCTCGCGGTCGGCAACCGGCCGGGTCGGAGCATTTGATTTGGTGGTAGACGCGCCGCAGACTGCACATTCAGTTTGGCCGGCGCCTACAATCGCGCCACAGCCACGACACATGCTGGGCCTGACTTCGCTCGTCCTGTCTGATTTTCTTTCGGTCAAGTGCTCAAACGCTAACAAGCGTGATGCTTCATTCAAAAAGCATCACGCTCAAGAATCTAGTAAACAGGGCTCAACAGAAGTGCGCGCTGCAAGATCTGCTAGCTACCCATTTCCGACAGGAGACTTACCAGATCTTCGGCATGTTCCTCTTCCATCGCGAGAATGCCTTCCAACATCCTTCTGGTGGTGGGATCGTCATTGCCGGCGTAAGTGATCATTTCCCGATAGCTGTCGATAGCGATACGCTCAGCAACCAGATCTTCCTTGATCATGTCCAGGAGAGTCTCGCCTTCGACGTATTCGGCATGACTCCTCGATGTTAATCCATCCGGGTTAAAGTTTGGCTCACCGCCCAACTGGACTATCCGTTGCGCGATGAGATCCGCGTGTCCCTGCTCCTCATTCGCGTGCTGGAGAAACTCCGCGGCAACACCTTCGGCATGGATCCCCGACGCCATGAAGTAATGGCGTTTGTAACGCAGAACGCAGACGATTTCAGTAGCCAGAGCCTCGTTCAAGATTTTGACGACCGTATCCCGATCGGCGGTGTAGCCCTCCGTTACAGCTCCCTTCTCGATGTGTTGACGCGCGCGTTCGCGTAACGTCTTGATGTCGGTAAGAAACGGTTTGTTAGACACTGCTTTTGCTCCTGGTTGATCAGCCACGGCTTTCACTCCTGCAAACAAATTTAGGGGAGTCCCGATATTACGCGCAGGACGGTGCCGGATCAAGCCAGCCGTACATGAGGTAATCGATCAGTTTGAGGCGGGAAGTTTAGAGTTCAACCTTCAGGTTGCCGTTTGTAACAACAAACTAAAGTTTGAACTCTAAACTACCGGCTTCCGTGCATTCATAGTGCTTCAGTTTATTCAGCGGAGACTTTTCCCTGAATCTTTATCTCGTTGGAGGCCACCGAATCAGTCGCGACTTCGATCGGCACGCGCCAGATCAGCGTTTTAATGCGGCAGGTACCTGTGTTGTCTTCGCGACAGTAGAATAGCGTG
>DASQKG010000046.1:0-9855 GCA_035630655.1 Pyrinomonadaceae bacterium | reverse complement strand
AGGCGGGAATACTTGCCAGCCTGTTTATCGATCCGGATCCCAAACAGATTGAAGCAGCGCATGAAGTAAACGCGCAGCAGATCGAGTTGTGCACGGCTGCTTATGCCGAAGCCACGCTTGGGGCGCAAGGGTTCCATGGCGAAGGGGCTCTTCGCGTGGGTCAGGAACTGAGGCGGCTGCGTGAAGGCGCCGCACTAGGAACGCAGTATGGATTGCTGATCGCCGCGGGACATGGGCTCACTTACAGAAATGTGGGAGCAGTAGCGGCCATTCCGGAAGTTGCAGAGTTCAACATCGGACACCACATCATCTCGCGTTCTGTTTTTGTTGGTTTGGAGCGGGCGGTTAGGGAGATCCGTGAGGCTATTCAAACTGGACGCAAGAGCTGAAGTGGCGGGCGTTTTACAAACCTTCCCGTTTAGTTAGGGCACTTTTGCCCGGCGGGCGGACAAGTCCGCGCCCTAAACGGACGGCTGATCTGACCTTGGAGCGTGTAGTTCAGAGTTCAACTTTTAGGTTGTTCTTCCTCACGAAAGATGCAAGCTGAAGCTTGAACTCTGAACTTCTCGCCTTAGTTCCTCGATCCGCCGGCCAGTTGCAGCCGGACAACCGAACGCTCCAACTTCGCGCGAGCTTTTTCGAAGTCTTCTTCAGTTCCCGTCCATGCCGTCAACTCTTTTTCAATATGCTCTCGCGCCAAACGCGCGCGGGCAGCGTCGATCTCTTCCGGGCGTTCCGCGATCTCTGCAAGCACGGACACGTGATCATCTTTGACTTCGATAAAGCCGCCGGATACGTGTAGTTGCAGCGTCTTGCCACCAGTCGTGTAGGACAGCACGCCCGTTTGTAATTGCGAGATGAGTGGAGTGTGGCCGGGCAGTATGCCCAGCTCGCCGCCGAGACCAGGTACGGTAACCTGATCCACCGCCTCGGAAAGCACTCGGCGCTCGGGTGTCACTACTTCCAGTTGAAGTTGAGCCATAGCGAAATGATGAACTCAGAATGACGAATGATGAACGATGAAAAATCGTGAATCTAAACATTCATCGTTCATATTCATAGATCATAATTATTGGGCGATCGTCTTGCCCTTTTCGACCGCTTCTTCGATTGTGCCGACCATGTAGAAAGCCTGTTCCGGAAGATCGTCATGCTTGCCATCAACGATCTCGCGGAAGCCCTTAATCGTGTCTTCCAGCTTCACATACTTGCCTTCAAGGCCGGTAAACTGCGCGGCCACGAAGAATGGTTGCGAGAAGAAACGTTGCACTTTGCGCGCGCGCGACACGACCAGCTTCTGTTCATCGGATAGCTCGTCAAGGCCCAGGATCGCGATGATGTCCTGCAGGTCCTTATAGGTCTGCAGCACGCGTTTCACATCTTGCGCGGTGTTGTAGTGCTCCTCACCGATGATACGTGGATCCAGAATGCGCGAAGACGACGACAAGGGATCTACGGCCGGATAAATTCCCAGCTCCACAATTTGTCGGGAAAGCGCCGTCACGGCGTCAAGGTGCGCAAACGTTGTTGCCGGCGCCGGGTCGGTGTAGTCGTCTGCCGGGACGTAAACTGCCTGAATCGAAGTGATCGATCCAGTCTTGGTGGAAGTAATGCGTTCCTGCATTTCGCCCATTTCAGAAGCGAGGTTAGGTTGATAACCCACCGCCGACGGCATGCGCCCCAGCAGCGCCGACACTTCGGAACCTGCCTGAGTAAACCGGAAAATGTTGTCGATGAACAAGAGCACGTCCAGACCTTTGTCGCGAAAATACTCAGCGACGGTCAGACCCGAAAGCGCCACGCGCAGGCGAGCTCCGGGAGGTTCAGTCATCTGTCCATAAATGAGTGCGACCTTCGATTGCCCCAGCGTTTCCATGTCGACTTTCGTCATGTCAAATTCGCCGGTGTCATGGAAATGCTTGTTGAAGGCTTCACCAAACTGGATAACCTGCGACTCCACCATTTCGCGCAGCAAGTCATTTCCTTCGCGCGTTCGTTCACCGACGCCGGCGAAAACTGAAAAGCCGGAACGCGCCTTCGCGATGTTGTTAATCAACTCCATCACGATCACGGTCTTGCCGACGCCGGCGCCGCCAAACAAACCAATCTTGCCGCCGCGTACAAATGGCTGAATCAGGTCGATGACCTTAATGCCGGTCTCAAACATCTGCAGCTCGGTTGATTGTTCTTCAAAGGAGGGTGCGTGACGGTGGATGGGGTAACGCTCGTCGTGCTTGACTGGGCCAAGTGTGTCCACTGGCTGCCCAATAACGTTGAGCACACGGCCGAGTGTCCCCTCGCCAACAGGCATCGTAATTGGACCACCCGTGTCGATGGCCTTCATGCCACGTACCATACCGTCTGTGGGCAACATGGAAACCGTTCGGACGCGACCTTCGCCCAGATGTTGCTGCACTTCAGCAATGACGTCGACTGGAGTGGGCACATCGAAGCCCTCGGAAACGATCCGAAGCGCCTGGTAGATCGGAGGCAGATGTTTCTCTTCAAACTCGACGTCAACTACCGGGCCGATAATTTGCACCACGCGACCGGCCACCTGACCGTTAGTGGGCGGATTTGCACTGGACGTAGCCATACTATGTTTCTGCTCCTCTTTGTGCCTTACGAAGGCGAAAAACTGGAAGGATTAAAAGCCAGAAAAGATAACACAGGGGCGAAAGTTGCACCAAACGTGACCAGTAAAGAGCAGCTTCCCAATTCTGTAGAGGCGTCACTCCGTGGGCGCCCCTGATCGCGCGCAACCAGGGACATGACACTCCTACAATTTCCTCACAAAAAGAGGGGTGCCCACGGAGGGACACCCCGACAATTTCGTTAACGCTGTCCTGTTAGATCTTCTCTTCCGGATCGATGCGGATCTTCATGCGCTGCAGCACCTGGACGTCTTCATCCGTGAGGTCAAGCGTTCCGTCGCCCGCTTCGCCCGATTCCTCACCGGCGTGAGGTCGCAAGCCAATCTCCAGTCGCAGCGTCAACTCCATCTCGTAACCTGCGTCCCGGAGTCGTTCAATTGCTTCGGCGACCTTGGATGAGTTTTCGACTGACTCATTAATCGCCGTTCCAATTTCCCGAACGATTTCTTTTGCGTCGTCGTCTATTTCCAATCGTAAATCGCCCTTGTTGCTGATACTTCCCGAAGAAATCTGCGCACATGCTACGCGAGCGATAGAGGAGGGTCAACAACCAAGTTTCTAAGGTTTGAGATCGCCGGAGCCGCTGTGAGCAGGTTCAACATTTCCTTGCCCTCTAAAAGCAGATTTCCATTTTTCATTTTGCATTTCTCATTTTTCATTGTAGGCAATGGCGTGAAGTTCAGAGTTCAGCCTTCAGGCTGTGGCTTCGCCCACGCAAGCTGAAGCTTGATGAACCCTGAACTGCGCGCCCATGAGTCTGCGCCAATTAAAAACGAGAAATGGAAAATGAAAATTCCGCTTCGAGGTTGAACTCCGCCCGCCTCTCGATTACTCTTGACGCTGATTACCCCCAATCTAGCTGAAGAAACTTCTTCGAAAGGGAGGAACTCTCTATGCCTGAAGTTGGAGACACCGCCCCGGATTTTGAGCTGCCAAGTCACCTGGAAAAAGGAAAGAAGGTGAAGCTCTCAGATTTCCGCGGCCGGAACAATGTTGTGCTGGCGTTTTATCCGCTGGCGTGGACGCCTGTCTGAACCTCGCAGATGCCTGCGTACGAGGCCGACCTCGAACGCTTCAAAGGCTATGATGCCCAGGTCCTGGGCATATCTGTCGACAGCGTGCCGTGTAACACCGCATGGGCCAAAAGCCTCGGTGGCTTGTCCTATGATCTTCTAAGCGACTTTCATCCAAAGGGCGAAGTCGCGAAACAGTATGGCGCGTATCGCGAGAGCGACGGCATCAGCGAACGAGCACTCTTCATCGTGGACAAAGAAGGCAAACTCGCCTTCGTCGATATCCACAACATTGCCGACCAACCTGATAACGAAGAATTGCTTGAAGTGTTAAGGAAACTGTAGAAGGACGGAGGTCAGAAAATCAGAGATCAGAGGTCAGAAGTCAGCGATCATATTCAGACTGCCAAAAGCCTGATTCCTGATTTCCGACCTCTGACTGCTGACCTCTGACCTCTGACCTCTGAAGCTTATGACGCTGTCTCGCAAATGCGTTCCCTTCACGCCGTTCGACGGCGACCTGACTAAGAGTACGGTTGCATTGGTAACCGCCGCTGGCGTTCATCTACAGGATCAAGAACCATTCAATATCGCGGATGAGTTGGGCGATCTGGGTTACCGCATCATTCCCGAAGAAGTTGATTCCTCGCAATTGATGGTCACACATCATCACTACAACCACACCGATGCCGACAAGGACATCAATGTGGTATTCCCGATCGATGTGCTGCGAGATCTAAAGGCTGAAGGCTTTATTCGCGACGTCGCAAAGAAGCACGTGGGTTACATGGGTTACACCATGCAGCTCAAGGCGATGTATGAAGGCACCGCTCGAGAGATTGCCAACGAGATTGATAAGGGGTCACGCGCGGATCTGGTTGTGTTGACCGGCGGTTGACCAAGCGTTTGTCACCGCACGGTCGTCGCGGTCCAACGTGAAATCGAGATGAGAGGGATACCTACGGTTTTGATTACAGTCAGTCCTGAGGTTTCGGCCCAGATGCGGCCACCGCGCGCGCTCTATCCAAAAGGCTTCAAGATCGGGAACAGTTTGGGCAAACCGGGCATGCGCGAACTGCAAAAGAAAATACTGAAGGATGCGCTGACACTATTCACTGAAGACACGCGACCCGGACAGTTCGTGACGTATGATTACCCGGACTACGGTGAATTTCATGAGCCTCCGCGGGTGAAGGCTTTGTAGTGCTTAACAGGGGCGGTAGCCCGACCGTAAGGGAGGGCGTTGAGTCGTGCGGACGAACGCCCTCCTTACGGTCGGGCTACTGCCCCTTTGAGAATCCATGTACAAGACTATCGGAATATTGACAGGCGGCGGTGATGCCCCTGGTCTCAATGCCGTAATTCGGGCTGTCGTAACTACCGCGACAGGTCAATACGGCATGAAGGTCATCGGCATTGAAGACGGATTCGAGGGGCTGTTGGGCGAGACGCAAACACGCCAACTTACGACCGCGGATGTTCGCGGGCTGTTGCCGCGTGGCGGCACCATTCTGGGAACCCGCAATCGCGGCAAGTTTGTCGAGATAAGCGCAGAAGGACGGACGACCAAACCGGAAACGGTGTACAAAGAGGCTGTCGAAAACCTCGCACGGCTCGAGATCGACGCGCTGGTGGTTTTGGGTGGTGAAGGCACACTCGGAATCGCGATGGAGTTTAACAAGCTCGGTGTCCCCGTTGTCGGCGTTCCGAAAACTATCGATAACGATCTGGCGTGTACCGAACTAACATTCGGTTTCATCACCGCACTCGACATCGCTACGGACGCCCTGGATCGACTTCACACAACGGCCGAGTCACATGAACGCGTCATGATTCTGGAAGTGATGGGGCGCCACACTGGTTGGATCGCATTACATTCTGGCCTCGCAGGCGGCGCAGATGTGATCCTGATTCCAGAGATTCCCTTCACTATGCAGTCGGTGGCAGATCGGATTCGAGCGCGCGACGAAGCCGGATCGAATTTCAGTATCATTGTAGCCGCCGAAGGCGCTCGCGAAGCCGGTCATGAACTGATCTACCAGGACAAAGGGGACAGACAGCACGCGCCGCGGCTGGGTGGAATCGGCGCTTATTGCCAAAGATGTCTGGAAGACCTAACCGGAAAGGAAACGCGTTGCGTGGTCCTGGGCCACTTGCAGCGCGGCGGCAGGCCTAATGCCTTCGATCGCATGCTGGCAACGAATTACGGATCGTGCGCCGTGCGAGCAGTAGTTGAAGGCAAACGCGGCGTGATGGTCGCGCTTCAGGCGGGAGACGTGATTACGGTTCCCATCAGTCAGGCAATCGCCAACATCAAAACCGTGCCCGCGGATGGTCAGCTTGTTCGCACTGCTCGCGATACCGGCATCTCCTTTGGCGCTGCCGACGAAGCTAGCTACCATCGCGCCGTCGGCGCGAGACATTAGAACGCTCCGAGGGCTGCCGAACAAGTGCTTCACGCTACTCGGAATCTGAACCGCGACTAGTCGGGCTACCGACCGCGTCGTGTTACCTTAGAGGCTGTCAACCTGTGGCCCCCATCATTCTCTTGCGCACGCTGATCCGTCGCTACCCCGACTAGTCGGGGTATCTGATACGGCTTCGCGCCCCATTCGTCAGGACAGTAGATAAGCGAGGTATGTAGTTGTCAGACATTAAGACAAAACTTCAGTCAGAACTGGAAGATTTGGAAAGCGAGTTGCGCGTTCACTTGCCTAAAGAAATCAAACGGGCGCTCGAGTTTGGCGATCTTCGTGAAAACTCGGAGTATCGCGCGGCGCTTGATCGCCAGAACGTGGTCAAGGCGCGCATCGTGGAATTGCGGCAACGCATTAGTGAAATTGCATCGATTGACCTCTCAAAGATTTCACGCGATAAGGCCGGGTATGGATCGAGCCTGGTTCTGTACGATGGCGAAAAGGACGAAGAGGTGACTTACCGTCTGGTCACACCTGAAGAGAGCGATCCTCAGCAGGGACTGATTTCCACCACCTCGCCCGTGGGCCGGAGTTTGATGGGAAAAGAAGAAGGCGATGAGGTGGTGGTCCGGACCCCCGCGGGCGCGCGTAATTTTGAGATCAAACGATTAACGACCATTCATGATCAGGTTGAAAAAGGATCGGCGCAGTAGTCAACCGTCTCGGGACAAAAGCAGGTGTTGATTTTACCACCTCAACCGTCCGCCGGAGCTTGATGGGCTAAGAGCAGGGCGGTGAGGCGGTCGTTCGTACTCCTGCGACGCCCGCAACTTTGAAATTAAGGGCTTGAGAACTATCCACGATGAAATTGAGAACAAAGGCTGAGCGACTCGGAGGATTTCCTGCTTTCAACCCCAACACTACGCCGACTCCACGAGCGGGGCGCGATATTTCTCGCTATAAGCAAACGATTTTTAGTTTTCCCAACCCAAATCTGATTCGAATGTCTTGATTGATGTCCATATTCCTTGGTCTGAGAAACGATAGAGGATTATCCGACGGTGAGATTGAGTATTGTGTTCTCGCTTGGAGGATTCTGTGTGGTGAGGATCAGAGGATACTGATACTTGATGAAGCTGGAATCGACTATTCCAGGACACGTTTTATTGAGGATACGAATGTCGTCTATTTGGGTGCGAATGCTTATCCAGGGGAGGGATTCAGTGCAAATTCCCGAATGTCTGACAAATGGAGAGAGTCGTTTGATTATATGGTTAGTGTCGAATTTGAGAGAGTAGTATCGCAGTGGATCAAAAACTTGAGTAGTTCAAACGATACATCGGAGATTCCTGATTGGGCTCGGGCGTCTGGTTTATATGATGCAATAAAGAATGGATCTGTCGTAACCGCGGCCGCCGTCTAAATGCGTTGGCTTTGGTCACTATTTACCTAATCCGCTATAAACCGCGAACAGTTTTGGGCATAATGTCGTAAAGGAGTACTGGAGCAGGGAATGTTTGTAGGTGCTATCGGCCGTGGTGCGCAGAGGATCATCGATGCGATGGTGCGCTGGCTTGCCTACGGTCACATCAATCCGAATATTCTCACGGTCATCGGGGTGGCGATAAACGTTGGCTCCGGGATGCTGTTCGGCTATGGCATGTTTTTTTGGGCCGGCATCGTCCTGATTGTTGCGAACCTCTTTGACATGTTGGACGGGCAAGTCGCGCGGCTTTCCGGCCGCGTTACACGCTTCGGCGGATTCCTCGATTCGTCGCTCGATCGCCTCTCTGACATGGTGGTTTTTGTCGGTTTGATGGTATTTTACGCGCGCGATACACAGTTTCATTCGACCCTAAACGTTTTTCTCGCCGGCGCAGGACTAATGGGGTCAGTTATGGTAAGCTACGCCAGCGCCCGGGCCGAGAGTTTGATACCAAAATGCGATGTAGGTTTTCTGCGCCGGCCTGAGCGAGTGGTTCTTTTCATAATTGGGGCCTTGAGCACTCATCCGGGTTCGACAAACTTCTTCGCTAACCGAATGCCGGCAGTCCTGTGGGTACTCGCGGTAGGTTCTTACTGGACCTTCGCTCACCGCATGTATCACACGTGGTATGAGTTGAACAAAGCAAATAACGAGCAAGGCGAAGAGCCGCATTCCGCTCTTTCCGCATCCAACACCGGGCCTGAACGACGAGCCGAACAGCAGTTAGTGACCAAAGCTAGTTAGGCAGCCCGACGATATCCATTGAATATCTGCTTACAGCATTAGAGGAACTCAACACTGTGACGATCTGCCCCTGCTGCGGTATTAAATCAGAAACGGTTATTAGCCACACTTCAGGTGACGGATGTGGGTCCTGTGGCGCGCGTCCGGTGGGTGAACCACTGCCGCGGCCGGAACGCGAACTGCCGTCGTTTGGCCGGTCCTTAATACTGGTCGTTACCGGCTCCCTCCTGATGCTGCTGTTCCTGGTGCAAACAGTCAGCTCCTTCACTCAGAAACTGCCGGCTTCAAAAACTACCAAAGAAGCTTTCTATACAGCCGGTGTCTCGGCCTTTGAGTTCTGGATGTGGGTTGGCGCTGCTCAAACCGCTGCCTGGCGTCTAAAGTGGATAGCAATTCCCATAACAGTTCTTGTTCTCTTAGCCGGCGGGCGACTTTATCGCTCGATCAAAGGATCGCCAACGCGTTTTTGTGGGCTTCGTTACGCACGACGCGGATATGGCGCGGCAGCAGCTTTCCCACTCCTGATTCTGATTCTGATTGGCATCACGGTCCCTGAGCGTTTGCGGCAACGGAACCTCGGAATCGAAGCCGGCATAAATGCTGCGGGTTACAGAGTGGATCGCGCGTTTGACGAGTACAAGAAAGAGTTTGAAACGCTGCCCAGTAATTTGAGTGACCTGAGGCGTTTGCCGGATCCTGATGGCTCGCTTTCCGCCGCTTTGAATCAACTGGAGGCCAAGGGATATAAGCCCGGCGCCGAGCTGGCGGCTGCTCCCAGCAAAAAACCACGGCCCTTGCGTGGAGCGGCGATTCTGAATGCATCTTCCGACTCTGCTGACGATGCGCCGACCGAACGCATATCGTTCACAAATTACGAACTTCAGTTGCCTGGCCCCGACAAACTGCTGGATACCGAAGACGATTTAATTATGCGCGACGGTCTGATCACCAAAGCATCGGAGACCACGCGGCGACTGGGAAACACCACTGTCAATCCCCAAACCGTGAAGCGCTAGCATTCGTCACATAGATTTAGCAATACCCCTCTTCGTCAAGTAGAGGGGTTTGTTGTTTCAGGGGCTCTTGGAATAGTTAGAGGTTGGGAAGGTGGACTTGCCCCGCTCTTCGTCGCGCAGATCCCAACTTGAAAAATATCAAGGATCTTGAGTCACCTCGAGATATAGCTGAAGGTGCGGAATGATTTTCATGAATGTGGTGATTACGGAAGAGCGGGGGCAAGCCCACCTTCCCAACCTCTAACTATTCCAAGAGGCATTCAGAGATTACCTGCGAGGTGACTAATCGATTCCCTTTTCACTCAGAAGTTTGCGCCCCATGCGGGATCGCCCTCGGTTATGTAGCCAGCCCCTGAAACAAGAAACCCCTCTACCTGCAGAGGGGTTTCGCGAAAAACTTGTAACGAAGCGCTAGCGCTTCACAGTTTGTGGATTGACAGTGGTGTTTCCCAGTCGCCGCGTAGTCTCAGATGCTTTGGTGATCAAACCGTCCCGCATAATCAAATCGTCTTCAGTACGAAGCTG
>DASQKG010000045.1:0-5936 GCA_035630655.1 Pyrinomonadaceae bacterium | reverse complement strand
TCGGGAGGTCTGGATCTGATTTCATCAAGGTTCAGCTCGACGTCCAAATCCGTTCTTATTCGGGCGAGATCCTTTGATTGAAGAATAATCTCAGCGTTGTTGCGCAAAGATTCGCGGTAGGTCTTGTGCTTCACTTCCTCCCAACGCTTAAGTGCTTCTTCAATCGAGCCAAACTGCGTCACGATTTGCACGGCGCCTTTTGAACCAATACCAGGCGCGCCTGGTATGTTGTCGATCGAATCGCCCATCAGGCCCAGCAGGTCGACGATCTTATCTGCCGGCACGCCAAACTTCTTTTCCACCCACGCTTCGTCGCACCACTCAATTGGCGGCACATACTCTTTGCGTTTCACCACCTGCGAATTTTGGCGCATCGCTACGACGAACGGGTCGCGTACGAGTTGGCACATGTCTTTGTCGTTGGAGACGATTACGGCCTGAAGGCCTTTCTCAGTCACCCGTGCGGCGAGAGTCCCGATGACGTCGTCGGCTTCAAAACCCGGCGCGTTGATCACCGGTATGTTGAACGCTTCGCAAAGCTGAATGATGTATGGGAGTTGCGATGCCAGATCTTCCGGCATAGCTAAACGATTGGCCTTGTAATCGGCGAAGGTTTCGTGACGAAAGGTTCTTTCCTTCGACTCAAAAATCGCTGCGATGTAGTTTGGCTTCTCGTCTTGCAGAAGCTTGCGCAGCATGTTTGTAAAAATGTAGACGGCTTGTGTGACTTGTCCTTTTGACGTGGCCAGAGGCGCAGCTCGGTTCGCCATCGGCGCAAAAAATGCCCGAAAAATGTGCGACATCGAATCGATCAGAAATACCCGTTCGACTGGTTTATGACCAGTGGAGGCTTGCTTTGTTGGCATGTGATTCGATGATAGAGAGGCGGTTTCGGAGTGTCAATAATAGGCAAAACCGATAGAACTTCGGGCGTCCTCACGTGGGACCGCGGGCGTCTCGCAGAATTCTCGCGGCCTCACCGCCAGAGAAGTA
Source organism: Pyrinomonadaceae bacterium (assembly GCA_035630655.1). Taxonomy (GTDB): domain Bacteria; phylum Acidobacteriota; class Blastocatellia; order Pyrinomonadales; family Pyrinomonadaceae; genus PSRF01. The sequence continues at coordinate 4,943 of DASQKG010000045.1, read as the reverse complement.
GCCAAAGTCCCCGCCCAAAAAGAAAAAGCCCGCTAAAGCGGGACAGGAGAAAGCAAAGCAAAGTTAGCGGCAATGTCAATTTACTCTCATCATACCCCCGCCCTCGTTCTCAGCCTCAAGCTTTGCTAATCGCTCTTCGTTCTTTAATTGGGCGGTACGCACGTTCAACATGTCGCTGTTAAATATATCGATCTTTCGACTTAGGGTGGCAACGTTTTCGTTTACCCGCTCCAGTTCAGTTATCGCTTTTTCCCACATTGGCTTAGTATTAAATCCCTGCTGGTCGATCTTAGTTTCGATAGTCTTGATAATAGCCTCAAGCCTCTCCTGCGATTTTAATACTCGCTGAAGGATCGGACTATTTTCGATCAATTTGGTTTCGTCTTCGCCCATTCCGTTAACTAGGTTTCTCCAAGAATTTCCTTGGCAAACTGTTTTCCAATCACTTGGGTCAACCGTATAGTAGCTGCCGTCCGCAAGGTGAAAAACAATTGTCCACTCCTGTTCGGTACCACGATAAGGATTAAATGGTGCTTTCTTCGCCTCGATCTTTGTAATCTGCTCTCCGTTGAGCACAACCGGCCCTTGAGAGGTATTTATCGTGTAGTTGGTGTTAAAGGGTTTGCTCGGCACGCGCATTAGAATACTCCGACAACGCTAGCCGCGCTAGCCTCTAGTTAAGAAAATCCAACCTGTTACGCCGCTCAATTTTCAGCCTACCCACCTGGGTGTGTCAAAGGCATCATTCCCCAGAAAAGCTTTTCCATTAGGTCTGCCAACCCGCGGCCCGAAGCTCACCTCGATGGCGGTCCTCCTTGAAGGTCATACCTCTTTAGGAAGCATTTTAATACCCGGCGACGTATGTTCATACGGTGAATGGAGAATACGACCAAACACTGTTATGCCAGAGATTTTGCTCGCGCTCCGCGCTCGCGGCGGGCGAGACGCCCGCGGTCCCAACGCTGTCACACCAGTGCAATTATGCATCGTCGGCCTCAAGAGTGTGGCACTGACGCAACACAGCAGCGCTGATTCGCGGTTTATACTGGTAGGTCTATCCGGCACAATCATTGCTCAGATGAATCGTGCTCAAAGATCTTTAATTCAAACTAGTTTGGAGCAGCATTTGATCAAACAGACTACGCTCGGCTCCTCTGTAGAAACGCACGGGATAGGACTGCATACTGCGGTCCCTGTTCACATCAGGCTCATGCCGGCATCACCGGATACGGGATACGTGTTTCGCCGGACCGACCTCGGCGGATTTGAAATTCCAGCCACCGTCGAATCGGTTGCGCACTGCGGTTATGCGACCACGCTGATGCGCACCGGTGTCATGCTCTCAACAGTCGAACATTTATTGTCGGCGCTCAGAGGTCTCGGCGTTGATAACGTTTACATTGAAGTCGACAACCTGGAAATTCCGATTCTGGACGGGTCAGCTGAAGTCTTTGCCGAGATGATAGAGAAGGCAGGAATCGTCGAGCAGCCTCTGGCGCGACGCGCGTTACTGGTCCGTGAGAAGGTTTCGTTTGAACAAGGCAACCGCCGCATCAGCGTCGAGCCGGGTGATCATTACCAGATTGATTGTTTGATCGACTTCCCTCACCCGATGATCGGTGTACAGCAATTCTCAATCGACTTGAACAATGGCGCGTTTAGTCGCGAGATCGCGGCAGCGCGGACCTTTGGCTTTGCAGGTGAAATCGAAGACTTGCGTCGCGCGAATCTGATCCGAGGTGGATCCCTGGACAACGCCATCGTGTTGACCGAAGACGGCATGCTCAATGAAAGCGGATTGAGGTTTCGCGACGAATTTGTGCGCCACAAAATTCTCGACATCATCGGCGATCTGGCTCTGCTGGGGATGCCGATTCTGGGCAAGGTTGTGGCTGAGCGAAGCGGTCACGTAATGCATGCGGGTTTAATGTCAAAACTGCTGCGCGTGCGCTCGGCATGGGACATCGTGGATATGCCTTCGGAAGTCCCAAGTCCAATGTCCAAAGTCCAAAGTCCGCTAACCGAAGCTAGCGTCTAGGGTCCCAGCACTTGCCCGATTCCAAACGGGCGCGCCTTGGACCTGGGACCTTGGACCTTGGACATTGGGACTTATAGGCCGCTACGCACTATGTCGTGCAAGCGAATCAGGCCCACACAAACGCGTTCGCCATTCACTACCGGCAAGACTGATATCTGCGACGGACGATTCTCCATCAAACGCAAAGCGTCGTAAGCCAGCAGGCAGGGGTCAGCGACTGCCGGATCCCTGGTCATGATCTCTTCGCATTTCAGATCCGCCAGTGAGGAAGAGCTACTCTGCTGAATCGCACGGCGCAGATCGCCGTCTGTGATGATGCCTGTGAGACGGCCGGCTTCGTCGATAACATTTACTGCTCCCAAGCCGCCATTTGTAATTCCCTTGACGATGTCCATCCATTCAGCGTCCGCTTTAATGGTCGGATTGTTTTTGCCACTGTGCATCAGATCGCCGACAGTCAGGGTAAGACGTTTACCGAGTTGTCCGGCCGGGTGATTAATCGCAAAGTCGTCTGAGGTGAGACCTTTCACCTGCATCAGCGTCATAGCGAGAGCATCTCCCAAAGCGAGAGCCACGGTGGTGCTGGTAGTAGGTGCGAGATTTAAAGGACACGCCTCATGGTCTACCGAAGCGTCGATCACCGCGTCGGCCTGCGCCGCGACACTCGAGTTCAAGTTTCCTACGAGAGCAATAATCGGGACCTGGCGGCGCTTCAAGGAAGGCAGAAGTTCGATTATTTCATTAGTCTCGCCGCTGTTGCTGAGAATAATCACGACGTCCGTGGAATTGATGATCCCGATGCCGCCATGCAAAGCGTCTGAAGGATGAAGGTGTAGCGCGGCTGAGCCCGTGCTGGTCATCGTGGCGGCAATCTTTTGAGCAATGATCCCCGACTTGCCGACGCCCACAATCACAATCTTGCCTTTGCAGCCGGCGAGCAGCTCAACGACGCGTGCCACTTCTTTTTCCTGTAAACGGTTTGCTGTCTGGGCAATTGCTTCCGATTCGAGACGAAGAAAGCCGAGCACGTCATTGAAGTGTGTGTTGCCGGTCATTGGGCTTAGTTGATATACGACGTTGAGCGGCTTTTGCAAGTCTGCGTTGCGGCAAAACTGCAATTTGCAGAACGTGCGGAGATTGTACACCGTCGGGTTTTGCGACCTCTGGTGGGACAATGGTGGGACAAGTTACTGAAGAATTAGTTATTAGACGTATGGACCAGAAAAAGTTTAGAGAAGGATTTCCTGGTCAGATCTCGACTGGATGGAGTGAGGAGCGATTCGATTCACACTGCTATTTATTGACACTCGCCGCCGACCATCATATCTTTACCGCTCTCACGAGCAACCTTGCCGGAGGAGTGCGCTCGCGTACTCACGCCATCTGACACCTGACGGTAACTACCATGAACGCTCTCGCTAGAACACCACTCCTCGCAGCGATAGCTGAGCGCAGTTAAAGGAGTGTCAATGCAGCGCAGCAGTATTGTTGTGAAGAACACTGATCCAGGTGGACCAGAAAATCTAAGCGTACATATCGACGAGGTACCCGTACCAGGAGCGAGCGAAGTCGTCATCCAGACGCAATACTGCGCGCTCAACTACCCTGACCTGCTCATGACCTCCGGCGATTATCAACTGCACCCCAACGTTCCGTTTACGCTCGGGAGTGAAGCACTTGGAAAGGTAATCGAATGTGGCTCAGAGGTGTCCGCAGTAAAGGTCGGTGACGTGGTTCACGCGTTGACTTGGCACGGCGCCTTCACAACGCACCTTGTAGTTGATGCGGGACCGTTCGCCCCACGTGAAGACGCGATGCGTGATGTTGAGGCGGCGGTTTCCCCTTCAACGTTATTAAGAGCTCCGCTGAGCATCGTGCCAAACGATTTGCCAACCGACAAAGTGGCAGCGATGGGATTTGTGTATTCGACTGCATACTACACCTTGAAAGATCGCGGTAACCTTTCGAAGGGGCAAAGAATACTGGTTCTTGGCGCGTCTGGAGGCGTTGGGTTGGCAGCCGTGCAAATCGCGATAGCAACTGGTGCGGACGTGGTCGCTGCCACGCGTGGAGATGAAGGCCACTCGCTATGCCGCCGGTTTGGAGCTAGAACAATTGAATCCGATTACTTACTCGACGATGAGCGACGAAGGCTCGAGTTCAAGGACAACAAGCGTTTCGACGTTGTCTTCGATCTGCTAGGCGGGAAATACACAGAGCCAGCCCTAAAGACCCTGCGACCGGAAGGACGCTTCCTCGTAATCGGGTTTGTGAGTGAGAAAGAAAAAGGGAGCACCACCGTACACACAGGACTTGTACTTGTCAAAGAGTGCACGTTAATCGGTTCTGCCTGGGGCGCATGGGCGTCGCGCAATCCCAGTCTTCACTCTGCAAATTTTGATGTGCTATTCAGTTGGCTTCGCGACGGAACAATCGATCCTTTCATAAGTAGAGTTATTCCGCTCACAGAGGCCGCGCAGGCGTTATCATTGATGCAGTCTGGCGCCGTTCGTGGGAAGGTACTGCTAAAAGCATAGAGCGGTATTTCGTCTGTATCGCTACGCCTTTCTTTCATCCTTACTAAGCTCTGAAAAGGGAGCAACGATGAGCGCCAAACAGTTCATGAACCTACTCACTGAGACCTTGGACTTCGGTGATCGTTTGATGAATAGCGGACGAAATGCCGAGGCTATTCAAGTCTTCGAACGAATTGTCAGTGATTTTCGGCGATTGGAGAGTGCGCAACAAGAAACTCATGACGGTGGGCCGGCGCAGATTCCATTATCCTTGCGAATGATCGTCCTGCACCGCGATATTTCAGTTCCTTTGCACCGCTTAGGTACCGTTCATCTGAAAGTTGGTGATTACGATAGTGCCCTGGAGTACTTCCGTGAAGGCGAATCCC
>DASQKG010000044.1:0-14908 GCA_035630655.1 Pyrinomonadaceae bacterium | reverse complement strand
CGAGGAAAAAGAGATCAGTTACTCGCACCAGGCGAACTCCCACGAGAAGAGCAGGTAGACCGAAACCTTCGCCTTCGCCGAACCCGCACGTGATGACGCCTGGCATGCAAATGCCGATAGCGTCGCCAACACCGGCGGCTTCACCCCATATGCACACGCCTGGAATGCCAATGCCGGCTAGTTCGCCGACAGCAATGCCACAAGTCTCACCTGCTAATCATCGCCTGTCCATGTGCGCTTGGTCTGGCGACCCCCACCACTTCATTACTTGGCTAAAGCTGAGCAACTACCCGTCTGAGCTTTGATTTACCTCCTTAGTTACTGCGTCGAGCGTTATTGTCTCCATTGTCTCCTACCGCCAACAGCATCGTCTGGGCGTCTATCGCCGCTTTATCCCACCAAACATTCCTCACGGCAGAGACGTTTAATCATCAGGCCTGTCATATATTTCATCGACCCAAGCGACTAATAGTCTGGACACGGAACACATCCGTGATGGCACCATTGATGGAAATCTCAGAGGTTAAGGCTGAGCTGGAGAAGCATCACTCGTCCGGTTTCGGCTGGGCGCTGAGTTGTTGTGGACGAGACCCGTCAGAGGCTGAGGAAGTGTTGCAGCTCGTCTATCTCAAGATCCTGGATGGTAGGGCGCGGTATGGCGGCGAGTCGAGCTTCAAGACATGGCTGTTTGCGGTGATCCGTAAGACGGCTGCCAGCGAACGCCGCAAGAACTTTTTACGAAAGTTGATACTTAACGCCGGAGCGGAGCGCGTGCCAAGAGCGTCGCGGACGGAAGATCCCGCCCTGGCTCTGGAACGATCCGAAACACACGCTCGGTTCCGGCACGCTCTGGCGCAGTTGCCCGCACGTCAGCAACAAACTCTGCACCTGGTGTTTTATGAGGACCTGAGCCTGCAAGAGACTGCGGATACGATCGGCATTTCTGTGGGAGCGGTGCGCAAGCATTATGGACGGGCAAAGGCAAGTCTGCGCGATCTGTTACTCGAATCGGAAGGCAATTATGGGATTGAATGGCGAAGACAAAAGAATCCGAGCGTTGTTTTGTGAGCTGAAGCGTGAGGAAGAGCACGCCTCGCCGCTGTTCGCAAAAACGTGGAACATCGCGGAGGCCGAATTTCACCGCAGCAACTTTGGCCGGCCGCGTTTACAGCTCTCTTCAAACCTGCTGCGTTTCGCGACGGCTATTCTGCTTGTCAGTTTCGTCAGTTTGGTCCTGGCTGCAACCGTCCTGCTGCCGAGATATTTGCGACCGAACCGGCAGCCAAAGCACGACTATGCAAAACAAGGAGTGGCGGCCGGCCCCCTCGCCGCCTCTGAAGAGCCTCTGCGGTCTGGAAAGGTTCCGGCTAACAGGGAATCAGGTAAGCCAACTGATCGGCTGGTGGCAATTCTGAGAGCAGTCCGCGTTAAGAAATCACAGGTCGCCGTCGCGAAGCGTGCGCGCCCGGTCAACCAAATCAAACAAAGCGGACTTTCCGAGTGGCAGTCGCCAACTGCGAAACTGCTGCGCTCAGCCGGCGATGAATTGCTTAGGTTCGTTCCGCAAATGAATGAATCTGCGGAGGAAATGAAAAAGTTTCTAACGAATGATTTGAACTAGACGGAGGTGTTATGAAAAAAACCAAACTTACAGTGTTAGTCGTCATCCTTGTCAGCGGGATTATTTTGACCGTGGCCTTTGCCTCGGCCCAACAGCCGCCACGCCCGCCCCAGCCAAAGCCGCACCATGATCCACTGGCCCAGTTCATATTTCCGCCTGAACTTGTCATGCAGCACCAGCGTGAGATCGGTCTGACCGCTGAGCAGAAATCCTTTCTCAGGGGCGAGATTCAGAGAGTCACCCTTCGCTTCACAGAGTTGCAGTGGCAGTTACAGGATGCGATGGAAGTTCTGGCATCCGTAATGAAGGAAAGCTCCGTAAACGAGCAGCAGGCCATGGCGCAACTCGACAAAATTCTCGAAACAGAACGAGAGATCAAGCATCTGCATATTGGACTGGCCATCCGGATCAAGAACAAGCTAACCCCTGAACAACAGTCAAGACTTCAGGGAATGAAACGAATGATGGGGCCACATCCTCCCGAACGGATGCCTTAGCTGCCGGCGATATTTTGCCTGTAGCCGCAGAGCGGCCAAATGTTTATAGGTCATGTTGCCGGAGAGAGGTCTTTAGCTCCGGAGGAGCGCAATGTGCTTCTCAGCGAAGCCAAATGTTTCGCTCCTCCGGAGCTTCAAAGTTGTTTGGGATCCTGGTTCTATAGACATTTGGTCCCTCCGGGACCGAAGACTTGAGAACCCAAAATAGACTCTTTCGTTGTGAGAACTTTAGAGACAGGACACTAGCCGGGTGCGAAAAGATTATCGCCGTTGACACGCGACCCAGGCCGCTTAACCTCGCGCACGACTTCGGCGCTACACACACGATTGAAGCGGGGGCGGGGAATGTCGCGGAGGAGGTTCGCGCTCTGACGGATGGACGAGGAGCGGATTATGTTTTGACGGCTATGGGCGTTAACCGCAGCGGCTCACGAACCAACCGCTGACGGCTGCAAACCGTTAGGGCGCATCTTTAAGCGCAAAAGAGACGCTGTAGTATCGCACATCAATGTTCTGGGTCATCGTCAGCGCATAGGAGAGTTTCGTATCCGGATCGCTACAGATCACCAAGCCCTTGACGCCTTGCCCATCCTTGCAGAGATTCTGCTTGACCCAGCCCATGTATCGAAGGATTTGCCCAACAACCTGATCCGATGGCCGGCCCTTCTTCAACTCAATTACCACGAACGATGCCGACGCCGGTTCCGTAGCCAAGATGTCGATGGGGCCAATGTCAGTACCGTACTGCTGACCATCCAAGCCTTCGGGACCTTCGTAAATCTTCAGCTTGCCCTTAAATATCGTATCGAAGTTGCTAACGATAAATTCCTCAAGGTACTTTTCCAGAACAAAGGCATTCTGGTCTTCGACAGCAGCATCGACGAAGTCCGAAACAGACTCAGTAATTGACCCCTCAACTAACGACTGGTACTGGCTCTCATTGACCTCGCAAAGCGTATGCATTGGAAAGACGAGAGTCGAAAAGACCTTGTCGCGAGGTTGATCTAGCCATCTGACGTCTAGGACATTAGGAAATGAGTCAAGTGGTGCGAGATGCGGGTTCCTTCCCGTGGAAAAAAAGGCTGCCTTCGTTACCTTGCCAACTGCGGCAAGGGTCTTTCGACCTCTTCGCGCAATGACGATATCTCCCGGGCTGATCTCGTGGAAGAAGGCCCACAGCATATTGACAAAGAGAGACTTCGTTGCGTTGGGCGTCTCTGGGTACGCTGCTGCTACTGTTTCGGTGAGCACCTCGCGGGCCATCCTTGACACGTCCCCGAGATGACTCCAGCCGATCGATATTATGTTGTTGGCAAGATCGAATTGCCAGACTTTGTCGAAGATAGCCGCGTTCTTCGCGGCGAATGGAGCGATTACCCAGTAACGTGTCATTGATTATCTCCAGTATGAATGTGGTGCGGCGTAGTGAAAAGCACTGAGGGAACCATACCGAAATTCACTCGCCGCACTTCGGTCGAACCGTTTGTTCGATGGCCAGTCGCTGCCTATGCCTTATTCTTTGGCATGATTCTGCAACCCATCCCATAAGCCTTTTGATATGGGGTAAGTCTACCCAGAATTCACCGCCGTCGGTGCGACGTGAAAAGACACCACCTTCGCCGTAGCGAAACGTCGTTGAATCGGGATCGAAGCCCGCAAAAGCGAGGATCACATTTTCGAACCAGGTGGGAATAACTGTAGCGTGTTCGCGCTTTAAGTAATCATGTAGCTTCTGCAATAGAGCCTCTAAATTGTGATTTCTTTTCTTTGGCGACAATATGGCCTTCAGATAAAGTTCTGTGGCGTGCCTGTAACTGTAGATAATCGGATAGACGAATTCGTTTACTTCGACAGCGGATAGCGCAGTATCAACGAGCATATCGCCAGCAAGTTTGTACGAGTCGGCGAGTGTAAACGTATCAAATGCATCAACAATGCCGCCCATTAGACTACCATGAACCCATGTTTCATCGAGTTCCTCGGGAGGTTCTTGGAACAGAGGAGTGACCGAAGTAAGAAAGTCATTGTATGGTTGTTCTTGATACTCACCGCGACGCAACCCCACCTCAATATTCTCGAAATCGGGGTCGTCCTCCCAATATGTAAAAACATAAGCGAGGACTGGCAAGTCTGATAGCGTAAATTGGCGAGCGATTCCTTGCGATGGATTTGCACCCTTAGTCAAGTACTCCTTGAAATGGAACGCCCACGTCTCCACAAGGTCGTTGTCAACCTACAATATGCGAGCGACTTCCGACACACCCATTTTCATAGTTGTACCCTTCGCGAAGTATGAGCCACGAGATTATTTCCCCGAGTATTCCTCTTGAGTTATCTGACCCAATGCATTTGCAAGCCCACGTCCTATTTCTTTTGTGTCTGGATGCCGCTCCTTACCTATCAAAGTTCCTACAGCATCTAGCCAGGGGATTATGACTTCTTCCGCCTCGGTAAGAATAGATTCTGTTATTTCCTCAAAGAGTTCGGCGTCTTTACCTGGAGTCAGATGAGCTAAATCATTTCGAAGCTCCTTCACTCGTTTAATGTTCGCGTCATCAACACGCGATCCTTTCTTTGAAGCCTCTTTCGTTAAATCATCACACTTAAGATGCAGCCATTTCTTGCGAATGTAGGCGTCGATCTGCGATTCTGATTTACCGTCTTGTTCAAGAATGCTGATCGACCACTGATTTACCACACCTTCAAGATAAGCCATTAGCACAAGTAGGGCTGCTCTAGAGTAACGCCGATTCTTTAGCTGTGAGTCTTCTTTCAATGCAAGGTTCGCTTGCTCCTTAAAATAAAGATAATCGTGCCAATAGTCTTCCAGAATGCTAATTGTTTTGATTTCTTCTCCATCTGGACTTATGAGTATTGAGAATTCCATTTTTAAAGTACCCTCGCTTGCTAGGGCATCGGCCACTTCAGGCGGGGCGTGTCGAACCAGAAAGTGAGCCTTGCAAGGCCAAAGCTAAGAGTTCGGCAAGGCGGCGCGCACGCGTTTCAAGTTGGGTCGAGTCGGGCAGTTCGCACTCAAGCCGATCAGCGAAGGTGTCGAAGTGTTTCCGCCGGCGCGCTCTTCCAGTGGCCACTTGCCGCACCCGCTCAGTAGCAACCCTACGCCCGTTGAGACCTCGGTCACTTCTTCCCGAAGATTACCCAACCAAGTACGACACCGAGACCGAGGGTAAGGAAAGTAGGAATCCACATCCAACTGAACCCGGCGCCTATCCATCCTTGCCCCATCCTGTACCCGCCTATCCCTCCTTGTCCCATCATCCCACCACCCATTGACCCGGTCATTGCCCCGCCGGCGAAGATCAGAAAAAGCACGACGACGACGACAAAGGCGATGACCAGGGGTGTCTTGCTCGATTCGTTCATGACATTAGTCTCCTGTGTGTCCGTGATAGTTGGGTTGCTCATTGTGGGGTGGACCTATGGTTGATTTGCTTCACACCTTAACGCAGCACAAGAATCGCACCCGGAACACAATGTTGCGTGCTGAGCGGCAAAAGTATTTGCATGATTGATGCGAAGAAGGTCTTGAATTCATCACCCTCGCTGTATTCGGCTATGGTTTGACCCTCATGCACCTTAAAGACTGCTGATCACTCGCCGAAGGCGCTCGTTGACTTCACTAGCGACCTGATTAAGGGTCGCGTTGTTTCCGACGACAGAGAGCATCGCTTTCGCATCGACGGCTGAGATCACAGACTTATTCGTGTCGTCGGCTTCGTAAACGATCACGTTGCACGGCAGAAGCAAACCGATCTCCAACTCCTCCTGCAAGGTTTTGTACGCGAGCGCCGGATTGCACGCTCCGAGGATGATGTACCGGCGAAAGTCAACGCCGAGCTTTTCTTGCAGCTTCTCCTTGATATCGATCTCGGTGAGCACGCCGAAGCCTTCCTCCTTGAGGGCCGCGCGCGTCTTCTCGACTGTCTCGCCGAACGGTACATCAACGGTTTTGCTGAACCCGTACTTCGTCTGCTGTGGTTGTTGTGCGCTCATTGTCCTTCTCCCTCGTATGGCGTAGTTCATTATTGAAGCGCGGGTTTTGTCCGCGCGCTTAGGTTAGTTACGGCCCGGTTCTGTGACGGGCTCACTTGCACTACCGGGGGGTGTCGTTCGCCGATCATCCTCAGTTGAATCACGCCGAGACTCGACGCGACAGGAGTTAGCCATTCAAGTCTGCACGCCGAAGCGAGGCAGCACCCAACGCATCAATACGACATAAGTTGCGATCACCAGTACCGGCAATATCCAGGCGTCCATTTGTTTGATCCTCTTTTCCTTGTCTCTAGCCCATCGTTAATTCTCGGCTGCTTTTTTCCCGGCTCTTTGAACTAAGCGTTTTCCAATCACGCACGGCGCCGTGCCCTCGGTGCGTTGGCAAAAACGCCAGCCTGTATCGCGAGACGTTCGCGCAAAGACGAGCAGACGACATCGCAAAGTTCAAACACGCTCTCGTCGGCGACCGAGCAATAGACCGTGTTGCCTTCCTGGCGACGCTTCACGAGTCCGGCGTCTTGCAACATCTTGAGGTGCTTGCTGATGTTCGGCTGAGTCGCCTCGACTGCTTCCGCAATCTCAGTCACGCTCAGCTCGCCATCAGAAAGCGCGATTAACATCCGCAGGCGCAACGGCTCGGCCAGCACCTTGAATCGCGCCGCGATTAACCCCAACGCCGCCGGAGTAAGCTTCTGTGTTTTAAGTGTGCCCATACCGTTTCCTCTCATTTGACAGTATAACCATCTGGGCATATGGTTACCCAGTGAGGTAATCATACACTCACGCATCGCTGCCGCCAAGGCGGCTTCCAGGGGATTGAATTCTATGGTGTGTAAGCCGGCCGTTTTTGCCGGCAACGCGAAAATAACGCGGAGGAAAGAAAAGATGAAACATCTATACCGGTCGAGACGAACTCAATTGCTCTTTGGCGGTCTTTTGACAATCGCCAGCGTTCTCTTCCTTGTGCCTTTCCAAGTTGAAGGGCAACGCAGGGCACATCAAAAGGAGAAACCTCCTTCTGTACGTTCAGAGATGATTGTCTCAACCGCCTGGCTTGCCGGTCATCTCAACGATGCGAAGGTCGTCGTTCTGCATGTGGCGCGCGAGCGGTCACACTATGATGGAGGTCACATCCCCGGCGCGCGCTTCGTCGGCTGGAGCGAGATTACTGCGACACGCGATGGTGTGCCGAACGAACTGGCGCCGGTGGCCGACCTTCAGAAACTCTTCGAGCGTTTGGGCGTCGGCGACGATGCGCGCATCGTGCTCTACGGTGACAACTCCGGGCTGTCGGCAGCCCGCGCTTACTTCACGCTCGACTACCTTGGTCATGGTGGGCGCGCGGCACTCCTGGATGGCGGTCTGGAAAAGTGGAAGGCAGAACGTCGCGCCATCTCAACTGATTTGGTTGAGATGAAGACGGCGCGGTTCACACCGCGTGTGCGCGCCAGCGCCGTCACCAACCTCGATGTGGTGCGCGACCTGTCGTGGACCGCAGCGAACCTGACCTCTCCGAGCGCGGTATTGATAGATGCCCGACCGGTTGACGAATACACAGGGGCTAAACCGGGAGATGGCGTGCCGCGCGGCGGCCACATCCCCGGCGCGGCAAATGTCTTCTGGATGCAGAATGTAGTGAGCAAGGAGAATCCGGCGCTGCGACCTCTGGCGGAGTTGTACAGGCTCTACGAAAAAGCTGGAGCGCAACACGGTCGTACAGTCGTGGCTTACTGTCGCACCGGTGGACAAGCATCGCACGCATATTTCACGCTCAAATATCTTGGCTACGACGTCGTGATGTACGACGGGTCGTTCTTCGAGTGGAGTAACACGGAAGCGGCACCGGTCGTGACGGGAAGCGGATTTCAAAATTGAAAGACGGTGAGAAATCGGTCAGCTCAGTCTGCTGAGAAGCGTCAGCCGTTCTTCGTCGATCTTGGTAGTTTTCATCAGGAGTCTGGTCGCTCTCTTCCTTACTTTCCCTCGGGCCCGAAGGCCTACTTCTTTTCGACTTGTACAGCAGTGATCTTGTATTCGGGAGTCTTCACGTACCGGTCCCGATGAGGACTTGTCAGACGATTGAGGAAGACTTCCCCTGTGTGGAACGTCGCGAACAACTCTCCGGGCTTCACTGACGAAGTAATTCGAATCGGAAGCACCGCCTCGCCATGAGCACTGTGTACTCGCACACGTTCGCCATTCTGAAGGTTGAGTTGATTCGCATCCTCCGCGGAAATATCGAGTAAGTCCGTAGCCCTGAGCTCAGCATTCGGTGTGCGCATCGTCATAGTGCCGGCATTGAATTGATAAAGTGTCCGTCCGGTGATCAGTAGAAAAGGAAAAGTCTCATTCGTAATTTCGCTGGTTGGCCTATAAGGAATGCAGCGTAAGGCCGCCTTCTTGCCGATGGGAAAACGCTCGCTGTGCAAGATTTCCGTGCCCGGATCATCTTCGGCCGCGCACGGCCACTGCAAGCCACCATCATCAAGCCGCTGGTAAGTGATTCCGTTGCCGGCTGGCCAAACGGCGCGAATTTCATTCCAGATCTCTTCAGGGGATGTGTAAGCGAAGAAATTGCCTTTGCCCATCGCCTTAGCGAGCGCACAAATGATCTCCCAATCAGGCTTCGATTGACCGACAGGCTCGATCGCCTTGCGAATCCTCTGAATGCGGCGTTCGGCATTCATAAATGTGCCATCTCTTTCAAATGACGAAGCGGCGGGCAAGAAGACGGAACCAAACTGCCGTGACGTCTCATTGAGAAACATATCCTGCACGATAACTAAATCAAGAGAACGCAACGCCCGCTCGGTTGCTGTTGTATTGGCGTTGGTCAGCGCAATGTCGTAACCAATCGCCCACAATGCTTTCAGTTTGCCTGCTTCGGCGGCGTCCATCATCTCAAGCATGTTCAGACCATTTTGTTGAGGAACTGGTGCGTGCCAAACGCTCTCGAACAGCGGCCGTCCGTCATTCAAGGAAACACTGCCGGTGAGAATTCCTGGATCGCAGCCCATATGTGCTGCCCCCTGAACGTTGTTTTGACCGCGCAGGGGATTTATGCCTGTGCCGGGCTTGCCAATGTTGCCGGTAAGAAGCGCGAGATTGACCAGACACATCACGCCTTCCGTTCCCTGGGTGTGTTCGGTGACTCCTAATCCGTGGAAACACATCGAAGGTTTTCCGGTTGCATAGAGTCGAGCTGCCTGGCGAATGAGATCGGCTTTTACGTCGCAGATGCCTTCAACTTGTTCGGGCGGAAATCCCTGAATGAAGTTGCAGAACTCATCCCACTCGCCCACGCGTTCAGTCGCAAATTGCTCGTCGTACAATCGCTTTTCTACGATGGTGTAAGCCATCGCATTCAGCAGGGGAATGTTTGTGCCCGGTCGCGGTTGAAGGTGAATGGCAGAATAGCCGGCCAGCTCGATTGTGCGAGGATCGATCACGATCAACCCAGCCCCCCGCAAAGCGGCCTGTTTGATCCGTGCGCCAATTATGGGATGGTTCTCGGTTGCATTCGCCCCGCACACGAGGATCGTTTGAGCCTTCTCGATATCGTTATAGGAATTGGTCGCGGCGCCGGTGCCGATCATAAGCTTCATCGCTGCAGCCGTGGGCGTATGACAGACGCGGGCGCAGCAGTCGACGTTGTTTGTGCCGATCACGACGCGGGCAAATTTCTGCGCGAGATAGTTCTCTTCGTTGGTACCGCGCGCCGACCCGAGAATGCCGATATTTTCTGGTCCGTGCTCTTCCAAAACGCGGAGCAGCCGCTTTGCTGTAAATGAGATAGCTTCATCCCAGGTTACTTGCAGCCACCCGTCATTGTTCCGAATCATGGGCTCCGTAATGCGATCTGCCGCATTGACGAAGTCGTACGCATAGCGCCCTTTCACACAGAGATGTCCATGATTCACGGGAGCTTCAATCACAGGTTTGATGGATACGATCTGATTCTGCTTTGTGCCCACGCTCATCTCGCAACCGGTCCCGCAATAAGGGCAGGTGGTCCTGGTCCACTTTGTCGGGTTGTTCAGCGCGAGTAACGACTTGTCTTCCAAAGCACCGCTAGGGCATGTATCCACACAGGCGCCGCAGCTAACGCAGGAACTTTCCCGCAGCGTGGTGCCTGAATCAGGAACTATCCGTGTTTCGTGTCCTCTATTAAGGATCTGCCAAACAAACTGTCCTTGAACCTCGTCGCAGATGCGGACGCAGCGATAACAGACGATGCATTGCGACATATCGACGTGAATGTAAGGATGGGAATCATCCAGCAGGTGCGTTTCGTGCGCGCCGCTAAAGTCGCCGTCGGTCAAACCATATTGCAGCGCGTACCGATAAAATGGTTTCTCAGGATCGTCACGTAGACCTTCGCCTGGATGATCCTGGGCCAGCATCTTGAGCAACATGCGGCGCTCGTTTTCGAGTGCGGGAGTATGGGTCGAGATCACCATGCCGTCTGCGAGAGAGGTGTTGCAGGCTGTCATGGGATGTGGCTTTCCCTCGACTTTTACGAGGCACATGCGGCAACTGCCAATCGGCTTCAGTCGCTGGTCATGACAAAGCGTCGGGATTTCGACGCCGACGGCGCGAGACGCGTCCAAAATGTTGAGATCTCCTTCAAACTCGTGAAGCTGGTCGTTAATTGTGGCTTTAACCATCTGGGATCCGTTTCCTTCTTTCAAGGGCGCACGCATGCGGGCTTTCGCGCACGCATGCGGGAAACTTCCGCAGCAGCTCAGGCTCTTGCAAGCAGAAGCCTCCAAAACCATGGGTACGTCTCTTGCTCCGCAACAATGAGGCCATTAAGCTGAAATCGCATACATACAATCGGATTTAAGAAATTATGGATTCACCATCAGAAGCTTCAAGTGCCAAAGAAACAGACGTTCGGCAACCGGAAGACTCAAAGGATATGAACACAGCCCGCAGTACGAGCTCTAGCGATGGATTCGAGCCTTCAGCCCGTCGAGATGGGGATGTTGTGCTACGCGATGGCTCAACCGTTCGCATTCGGGTGATGCGTGCGGCGGATGAGCTAGGACTACTGGCTTTACTCCAGTCATTATCCGAAGAATCGCGCTGGATGCGATTTTACTCTTCCGCAAGTGGTACGGCCCTGGCCACCGAAGCACATCGGGAAGCGAATCTGGATCATACATTCGGACTACTTGCTTTCAGCGGCGCCGAAGAACGCGTCGTCGGTCACGCGTTCTATGCCGTCGTCGACGAACATCGCGCTGAAGTTGCTTTTACGATCGCAAACGATTTTCAGGGGCGCGGTCTCGGAACTATCCTGCTTGGTCAGTTGGCTGAGGTTGCCGTAGCAAACGGCATTCAAGTGTTTGAGGCTGAAGTAGTGGCTGCAAACCATGCCATGCTCAATGTCTTCAGAGCCTCAGGCTTCCCTATAGAAGTCGATGCAACCGCGGGCCAACTGCACGTAACCTTTCCGACTTCTTTTAGTGCCGAGGCAATCGCGCGCTTCGAGCAGCGGGAGACCATCGCGGCGGTTAACGCTCTAAAGCTTTTCTTTAATCCGCGCGCGGTGGCAGTCATGGGTGCTTCTCGCCAACGTGGAACTATAGGCGGCGAGATATTTCACAACCTGTTGAGTTATGGATTCAATGGTCCGGTTTATCCGGTTAATCCCACCAGCGAGGTTGTTCAATCTGTTCTTGCTTACTCGTCGGTTGAGGCGATCGCCGGTCCGGTCGACCTGGCCATCATCGTTGTTCCCGCTCTGCGCGTTCTGGAAGTAGCTGAGGCATGTGGCCGCAAAGGCGTCAAAGCTTTGGTCGTCATCTCGGCAGGGTTTTCAGAAACGGGAAGGGAAGGACAGCAGCGTCAGGCTGAGTTGCTTCGAGTCTGCCGTGCTGCCGGTATGCGACTGATTGGACCAAATTGCATGGGTATAGCCAACACTGATCCCGCAGTGCAGCTTGATGCGACGTTTGCGCCTGGCGTGCCGCCGCCGGGGCGGGTTGGATTTTCTTCGCAGAGTGGCGCGTTGGGGTTAGCGATCATCGAATATGCCAACTCGCTTGGACTCGGCATTTCTACTTTTGTATCAGTCGGCAACAAGGCAGATATCTCCGGAAACGATCTTCTGCGTTACTGGGAATCTGACGATGGCACGGATGTAATCCTCCTGTACCTCGAGTCGTTCGGAAACCCAAAAAAGTTCTCCCAGATTGCGCGCCGGGTTGGCCGCAAGAAACCGATCGTCGTTGTGAAGAGCGGACGATCAACCGCGGGTGCGCGAGCCACTTCGTCACACACCGGCGCGCTTATTGCCGCTTCGGATGTGACAGTCGACGCGCTTTTTCGTCAGGCTGGAGTCATCCGCACAGATACACTCGCGGAGTTGTTCGATGTCGCCTCTCTGCTCGCCAATCAACCATTGCCTCGAGGAAATCGTGTTGGCATCATCACCAACACTGGTGGACCGGCAATCCTGTGCGCTGATGCATGTGAAGACAGGGGGCTGGAGGTCCCTTTGTTAGGCGAACACAGCCAGGAGCAATTACGGGCTTTTCTTCAACCGGGAGCTAGCGCGACCAATCCTGTCGACATGATCGCGTCCGCCTCGGCTGCTGACTATCGCAAAACTATTGGCATTGTGGCGGCGGACGCCAACGTAGACGCT
This sequence comes from Pyrinomonadaceae bacterium, assembly GCA_035630655.1. Lineage (GTDB taxonomy): Bacteria > Acidobacteriota > Blastocatellia > Pyrinomonadales > Pyrinomonadaceae > PSRF01. The sequence goes on along the minus strand of DASQKG010000044.1, from coordinate 2,121 downwards.
CTGATCGTAATCTTCACTCCACCATTGGTAACCCGCGCCGAGGATGTCGCGATTGCCATCGCCGAAGCGGCACGAACATTAGACAAGCAGAAGCCGGTCTTGGCCGTGTTCCTTTCGGCGCAAGGCACGCCGGAGGAGTTGCGATCGGCGGATCTAAGTATTCCGTCGTACGGATTCCCGGAAACCGCGGCGATAGCTCTGGCACGGGCGGCGCGTTATCGCGAATGGCGTGACCGTCCTGAAACGGCCGCGCCCTGGTTTGACGATATACGAAGAGATGAAGCTGCGGCTGTTGTAGCCGCTGCACTCTGCCGCGGGGACGGCTGGCTTACCGCCGAAGAAATTGCCGTACTCATGTCGTGCTACGGGCTACCGCTAGTTGAACAAAGAATTGTCGCGACTGCAGAAGAGGCGGGCGTAGCTGCCGAAGAGATTGGCGGAAGCGTGGCGCTGAAAGGTATCGCCCCGGGAGTTATTCATAAGACTGAAGCCGGTGCAGTTCGGCTTCATTTGCAGGGCGCACAACAGGTGCGCTCGGCTGCCACCGAGATGTCGGAGCAACTCAAGTCCCTGGGTCAATCGCCAACTGGGTTCGTGGTCCAGCGCATGGCTCAGAAAGGCGTCGAGATGTTGGTAGGCGTGGTACACGATCCACAATTTGGTCCGGTCGTGGCCTGCGGCGCCGGTGGCGTGCAGGTTGAGCTGCTGCGGGATGTATCCGTACGTCTCACGCCGCTATCAAAAGAAGACGCTGCAGACATGATTCGCAGTCTGAAAACTTATCCACTGCTTACAGGCTTTCGAGGAGCGCCGCTGTGTGATGTAGCCGCGCTTGAGGATGCGTTGCTGCGCGTGAGCGCAATGGTTGAGGATATTCCTCAGATCGCCGAACTCGACTGCAATCCATTGGTCGTACACGAGCGAGGGGCAACAATCCTGGATGCGCGGATTCGAGTAACCGCTGTTGAACCGCGTCCCTTACTTGGCGTACGACGATGAACTTTTGACTTAGCGTTGATCCGCCAAATCGTCGTAATCCTCCATGAAAGGTCTAAGCACCAGCCAGCAAAGGTAAAGCGCAATTCCCGTGGCTGGCAGAATTCCGATCAGACGAGCGTGATGTATTTGTTCTTTCATAGCGCCTCAAACCCCTGCGTGAGTTCTCGCCCCCTGGATGTCGTTCGTTGCAACTTTCCAGCGAGTGACTGTTTTAGACACCTCGACAATCAGCACTGGCGCGAGCGAACAAAGAACGATGACTAACCAGTCAGTTCCTGAGGGCCGAACCGTGCCGAGAACCGTTGCCAATGGGGAAAAATAGACCGCAAGAAGTTGCAGCGAAATGACAATGACCGCGGCAATCAAGATGAATGGATTCCTGAGAAGTCCGTCGAAAGCGGAGCGGGTCCGCGAACGACAATTAAATGTGTGGCCCAACTGTCCGCCGATGACGGCAAACAATGCGATGGTTCGATCGTGAGGCCCCGGTCCGTAAACATTTAGCGCCCACATGTAAGCTGCCAAGGCTAGGGCGGCGAGCATTGACGCCTGCCAGGCAATGAGAGTGATGAACCTTGCTGAGAACAGTAACCTTTTTGGATCGCGAGGAGGCTGCTTCATGATCTCAGGCGAGGCCGGCTCGAGGGGGTACTGGTACAACCTCTTTGTCTACGGTCGTGCTTTCTCCAGTTAGCGCAGATTCCTCCGTTTGCAAGCGCGATGCTTCAAGCAATCGTGCATCAGCAGGCACTCGATCTCCGGCGTTGAGCACAATGATGTCGCCGGGAACGAGCTCTTCGGCATCAACGGTGGTTTCCAAACCTCCGCGCCGCACGCGTGTAGTTGTGCGAGCTTGACGGCGTAGCGCATCGAGCGCGCGGCTCGCTTGCCATTCAGTCACGAAACCGACCAAGGCATTGATAACAAGCACCACTAGAATTGCTATCGCTTCAAGAACATCGCCGGTAACCCATGCGACTGCGGCAGCCACAGCCAGGAGGGCAATCACAATGCTCGTGAATTGATCAACAAGAAGGCGCCAGGCTGGGCGAGGTCGAATCTTTTGCAGTGCGTTGGGACCGTAGAGAAGATGCCGTTGGTTTACTTCCAATGGAGTAAGGC
>DASQKG010000043.1:0-4507 GCA_035630655.1 Pyrinomonadaceae bacterium | reverse complement strand
TTTTTTGCTGTCAGCGTAAACGGCGGCGACAACATCGCCCCTTGGATCTTTCCGGTTTCGAGCGAGGCGAGGATCGCCGGCATGTTGCCGGCCTGCAGGATCGCGACCTCTTTTTCGGGCACAAGACCATATCTCTCGAGGGCATAACGCAATGCGAAGTCGGTAGAGGAACCAAACCGGGTAACGGCTACGATTTTTCCTTTTAGCTGGTCTGGCTGCTTGATGCTTTTATCAACGTACAATTTAAAGTTCAGGGTATTGATCACTCCCGCGATCATGACGACGTCCGCCCCCCGAAGACGACTTTGAATCACCGCCGCGCCTGCCATCTGAGCGAAGTAGACGTCTTTAGAAATCAGGCTTTGCACAGTTGTGGTTCCACTCTCTATAAAAACAAGCTGCACATCGAGGCCGTTTTTACGGAAAAACCCGCGCTCATGGGTGATCCACAAGGGCGCCATATTCCCTGAAAGGGAGCTATACGCGATGGTGACTTTTTCCAACGCACGCTCTGGCGCGCTCTCTGCCGCGATAACACCAGCGGGCAAGAGGGATGTCAAAATGAGAACTAGAATCGGCAACAATCCACTGTTGCTCGGTTTGGATAGGTTGTACATTTCCTTTCTCCTTCGTAAATCAATGACTCACGCTATTTCCCGACCTAAGCGCAACATGGCCGCCTTAAGGCTCGAACGCATACGCTCCAGGGAACGGGCCAAGTCTCCAATCTCGTCGCGCGAGGCTACACACTCTCTACCGACCGAGGTTTCGAGATCACCCATAGTGACCTTGTCGGCGATTTGTGTTAGGCCAACGATGGGGCGAACAATCCAGTGAGCTAACAGAAACGACAGAAGTGCGCCGACGAAGGGAACGAGAGCTACTATTCCAACAATCGGAACGAGTGCGTGTCGGATCTCTTTTTGCATCGCATCCGCCCAAAAACCCACATGGACGCTGCCCAGCTGTCCCTCTAGAACCGGCACGGCGGTTTCGTAGACGGTTGCGTCTGCCAGCAATAATTCTCGCCGGTGGATTTGGCGCTTTGCCCCGACAGAAACTTCTTGGCGAAGTTCTTGGGGAAAAGTTCCAAAGGTCTGAGCGACGATTTCTCCTTGCCTATCTTCGACAAAAGCGTAAGCCACGCCATCGAGAAGGGTATATTTTCTGGCGAGAGCGTGAAGCGCGAGAAGATTTTTGCCGGCGATATGTCCCGCGGCGGCATCACTGAAGTTGGTGGCTATCGCAAGCGCCCGCCTGTCGAATTGATCTCGCAGCGTACCTTGGGTGAGTTGATACACTGCGGCAATCACGAAAACGCCCAAGACTAGCATCACGCCTGTATAGATTCCGCCGATCTTCCATTTGAGGCCGACACGTCGCGATTCCTGATCCATATTTCGCTCCTTGATAAGGTGCTCACATCGTTCGGAGAGTGGCAATTTCGCTCACCATTGTTTTTTTGAAACGGGCTCTCATGGTCTCATTCAAGATTTCTCCGCTGACCCGCACGATCAGCTCCGCGAGCTTTCCCTGCGGGAATGCATGGCGGGATTCGCCGAGGGCAGAAATTTGATCGCCCAGAATTCGATTGGCCATCGGCCCCATTGCTTCGGTGGCTGCATGGGTCATACGATCAAAAAATTGCAGAGAGACGGCGGGTCCTTTCGTGGCAATCCGGGACAGCGATACGCGCTCGGACTCGCGAAGTGGACTAGCGGGTGTTTCAGGCCGACCGTTCGTGTTCGCCTCGGTACCGTTAGTTTCAGAGCGCTTTGGGTTGATTCTTGAAATTGGAGCAGTTTTCATCCTGAGCAATCCAGCCTCCGAGGCTCCCATCTTTGCAGTTTCGTTACCTTGCTCCAACAATAGACCCCCGGCTGCCTTCATGAGCATATAGGGGGAGACCTTCTTTCTGCCTGTCACGCCGGCCATGGCCAGTGAGGCATCACAGAGGATATTAATCAGTCGCGGCGTTCCTCCCGAATAATGCAAGACCGCCTCGACCGCTTCTTTAGTAAAAATCTCTGGACCGTCATAACCTACGATCTGGAGACGGTGACGAATATAGTGGTCTACCTCACTGGTCGTCTGCAAAGAGCACAGACGATGATGAATCGCGATTCTTTGCTTGATGCGGCGCAGAGAGGGCTTGCTCAATTTAGTCAGCAATTCCGGTTGCCCCACGAGCACGATCTGGAGCAGTTTATCCTCATCGGTCTCCAAGTTTGACAGATCGCATAGACCTTCCAACGCTTCATCGCTAAGCTTTTGGGCTTCATCGATAAGCAGGGCCACAGTGCGACCTATCCTTAACTGCTGAATAAGATAGTTATTCAAATCCTGAATCATCTCTAATCGGTTTTTTTCTTTGTTGCTTAGTCCCACATTCTGGACCATCAACTCCGTTAGTCCATAGGAAGTGAGATGACTATTTGAAACAAAAACAAAGTGAACGCGCGCCTCGATATGACGCATGAGCTTACGTAAAAGGATTGTTTTACCCGTTCCCACTTCTCCCGTGACAAGCATAAAACCCTTTTTGCTTTCAATTCCGTGAACAAGCGCCGCCAAACCTTCGAGGTACAGAGGGTGGCCATAAAAAAACCTCGGGTCCGGCGTTGCCCCGAAGGGCGTTTCTCGAAACCCAAATTGACTTTCAAACATGGCTTTGCGTTCTTGAGAGCTGGGAAACTCCATCATTTGCTTACCCTCCGCTTGAAAGTGGCCCTCGCCATCCGATTTTGACAAATTTCACCCTTCCCGTGTCCAACCTATTGGGACACGCCGGAAGTTCCTGCGCAATAAAATGATTGTCGTGACGAAGATGGTGCGAACAGGAGCAAGTTGTAATTTTTCAATTTAGTTTTGTCAAGACAAAAACTCGTCACAACAATAAAAAAAACTGCGATAAGCACTGCGCATCTGTTTATAATGCTGTGGATGATGTCGATAAGAACGCGTGTTGTCTGCACAACTAAACTTATCCACAGATGTGGATAAGTTTTGCCCGCCGCAGAGTTTTTTTTCTTCTAAAAACTTTCTCAAGCCATTACGTTGGCTGAACACCGCCAATTTTCGTCTTGCTGTAAACGGCAAGGTATTCACTGATTGGTGGATTGCCGTGCATTTTTCACAACGCTCTGTTTTCAAAAATGCTTTGGTGTTTCGCTGATGTTTCGTGAGCCACCGGCCCGTATGATGTGATGAAATCTCGAAGGGAGGCAAACCTCGAGTTCAGTAATTTTAGAGTGATTCGCCTTCTGAAGGTTAGATCCTCGTGGAGGTCACTCTTGAGTCTGGACTTTTGAACCGCTTTCACATGAGCAGGGTGGGTTACGTCCAAGTTTCTGTTCGACTCTCCGTGGAGTCAATAAACGTTCCATATCGGTGATATCCTCCGGCTTATCCGGTTCCAGTTCGAACTTGAACCTCCAACCCTTTTCTTTAAACAGAGCATTACGCTGACGATTTGCGTGGAGTCCACGATGCTAACGCGTGCTGGCGCGCCGGTGAGGTACAGCGTGAAGGAAGTGGCGGAGTATTTTGGGCGGGACGCTGGCTATAATTCGGAAACGTTTAGCGCGCAACAGCTGCACGCTTTCGCAATTGCAAAAACTAAAATATCAGCGGCAACAACTAAACAAACTGAGCCAGCAGGTCGACGCCTTTGCTGAGCTTTGGCTGGTTTTGCTTCTTCTCGTAGCGGTTGGCCAAGGAACTGACCGTCGTGGCGGCCGCGAGAGCAACTCGGTGAATTTTCTTTTGGCGCTCGGGCGGGGTCGACTCTCGATCGACTAAATCTTCCCTTGCAAGCGAAGATCTTCGATCCTTTGCCGAACAGTTTCGCCCAAATCGGTGGTTGGTAATCCATCTGGGAGCTGAACGGACTCGGCGCCGAGCTGGGTCAATTTCTGATTGAGCGCGTGCAGGCTCGAGCGAATCCGCTCGTGTTCCTGCAAGTATTGGCGGCAGGCGAGGATATTGTCGTCGATCTCTTCGAGGCACTTGCTCAACCGGCGGCTTTCTTGACTGAAAGTCTGGCGCAGGTGTTCGACGTTGGCTTGCACGATTTGCTCTTCGACCGGCCGTATCTGTTTGGCGATCTCATTTTTCATGTCCTGCAACGCTTGTAATAGGCGCTCGTAAGATTGTTCTTCCCTCATAAGATCCTCCGGTAGTTGAATTCGTGGTTCGCTGGTTGCAACGTAGTGCCGCGCCAAGGCCTCCGACACGCGCTTTTTGACCAACGTCAGAGCCGCTTGCGTGCTGCGGATGCGCTCGTCGACCCGCCGGTCGTCGTCGAGAAGCTTGACTAGTTGTTCGACAGGTTCGGTTGCACTTGTCATCGTCACTTACCTAGACGCTTCAGCCAACAACATCCACGCTGCGGCGCGAGCACGCATCAACTATTATCCAGTCCAAAGCTAAACTTCAAGCATTCGAGTAAGCGCTTAACCCGACGAAGTCGCGGTAGCGACGCGGTGCAATCGAGACAGATTAGGAA
>DASQKG010000042.1:0-14998 GCA_035630655.1 Pyrinomonadaceae bacterium | reverse complement strand
TCCCATGATCGTTCACGACTCGTTGGCAGGTTTAGTTTTGCTGGGTGGCATGGCGAGTGGTGAGGCGTTTACCTCAGATGATCTCGACGTCATTCGCGCCATGGTCCGGCACATCGGGGTCGGCATTTATCAACACCGTCTGATCGGCGAGGTGAAAAGCCAGGCGGAAGAGAACCGACGGCTGTACGAAGACTTGCGCGCTATCTATCGCGACACCGTGCGGGCATTTGCCGCGGCCATCGACATCAAGGACAAATACACTCAAGGCCACTCAGAACGCGTGGGCAAGTACAGCGAGATCATTGCGCGGGAGATGGGTTGGGGCGAAGACGAAGTCGAAGGTATGGCGATCGCTGGTTATCTTCATGACGTCGGCAAACTTGTTGTCGAGCGCGACATCATCAACGCGCCTTACAGAATTGATGCGAAGCAGTCGAGCGAGTTAAACCGACATCCCGCCGCTGGCTTCGATATCCTTTCGCCCATTCACCATCCCTACGCTGACATTCCTTTGATGGCCAAGTACCATCACGAGCGCCTCGACGGCCGCGGTTATCCGGATGGCCTCACCGACAAACAGATCCCACTGGGTGCGAAGATCGTAAGCCTGGCGGATTCGTTTGACGCGATGACCACGGATCGACCTTACAAAACGCGTCGTTCTTTTAGTGAGGTAATCATAGACTTTCGCCACAACACGGGAACGCAATTCGACGTGTCTGTTGTGATTGCTCTTTGTCGCGCTTTGTTGAAGGAGTTAAACGGCGAAACGAAAGAACGCCGCTTCATGAAGATGCTTGGAAAGAACTACCTCGCCGCTGAAAAAGATGTCCCTTTGCTGAAAGAACTTCTCGCCGAACTCGACCCCAATACCAAAGCCGCCGCCGCCGGCGGAAGTTAAGCCTTCATCGTCATACCTTTGTGTTGCGATACGAGCCCGTGCCGGAGTTAGCCCGGTGGTGTTCGCGATGTGGAACCCTGCGTAAGTTCCCAGCGCCAAAGGCGCGAAATGTAATAGCCTGGGGCATCGCCCCAGGAGAACTTGTTAATAGTTTCCCGAACGCTGAAGGCGCGAATGCGACGCTGCGATTTCGCGCCTTCAGCGCTCGACGGGATTCGTCACGACATTTCCTGGGGCGTTGCCTCAGGCTACTGCATTTCGCGCCTTTGGCGCTGAGGAACGTCTCCCTGCACATTGCGACAAGCTTACGAGACGCACCTCAGCCACTCTGCCGGACGGGCAGATCTATTCGCGATACCAACTGTCGGTCCCGACCTACGCGACACTAATCAAAGAGCGAGTGAGGCATCAGGCAGAACTGTTACAGCGTGCTTCGTAAAGCGCCTTAGACCAACCAACCGACCACGGCAAGCAGACCCGTATACGCCGCACTTTCTGCTTGCTGCGTAAGATCACAAGGAATTTCACCGGGCACAGACGGAATCTCACCAGGCGAGTTCGCGACCATCCCGGGCGGCGGTGGCGGTGGCGGTGGCGGCGGTGTGTAGTCAAACGGTATGTCGCCCGCCAAGGCCGAAACCGAAAGAATACCCGTAAGGGCAATCGCCATCGTAAAACGTCTCATTGATGTGCTCCTTTTTGAGGTTTTGAGTATGCAAAACTTCTTGCATTGGAAGAATAATGCAACTCCGTGAAATTCTTGCAAGGCGGGAGGACACGCGACTAATATTCTCCCGCGTACCAAGATTTCTTACTTCACAGGAAAGGCTCTATCTCACATGAAGATAACCTCATCTCAAATCGAGGCTTCTCACCTTCCAGCTAATGAAGAAGCGCTTATCCGCTGCCGGAGAGCCTTAGAGTTGAAGGACAAGGACGATTACGAGGGCATACGAGAAGTCATGCGCCCGCTCTGGGGCCGCGTGGGTGACCGTCCAGAAATTGGTGGGCTTCATGTCTTGGTGTCTGCGGAAGTTCTGCTCTGTGTTGGAATCCTGACGGGATGGCTTGGCAATAAGGAAGGGATCGGGCAGGCGCAAGAGGTGGCAAAAAATCTCATCACCGAAAGCATCACTTCTTATCAAGCGGCCGGAGATAAAAAGCAAGTCGCTGCCGCTCGAATAGAACTCGCTATTTGCTATTGGCGTGAGGGTGGCCTTGATGAGGCGCGAATCATGTTCAATGAATCACTTCAAGACTTAACTACAGAAGGGAACACCAGGGCTCGCGCACTATTGAGATTGGCGATTCTTGAATGGTCGGCATCCAGGTATAGTGAAGCTCATAGAATACTTCACGAAAACGTCTCGCTATTTAGAAAGATCACCAACTTCGCGCTTAAAGCGAACTATCACAATCAACTCGCAATGGTACTTAGAGAACTGGCAATCCAAGAGGGCAGAAATGATTATCTTCAACGAGCTATCCGTGAATACCAGGAAGCTGACGAACTGGGCAAATTGGCTCACAACCTCGTGTTCCGAGCAAACGTAAAGAACAACGTCGGGAATGTTCTCCGTCAGGTGTCTCGCCATAAAGAAGCGCACAAGTATCTCGAAGAAGCGCGTCGTCTGATGGTCCGACTTAAAGATAAAGTGGGGATGGCGCAAACAGACGACACACGCGCGCAAGTCTTCATTGCCGAAAAGAAATTTTCCAAGGCCGAGGCATTCGCGCGTGGGGCGGTCTCCAAACTGGAAAAAAGCGGGCGGCAGTGTCTCCTGGCGGATGCGTTGATTACGCACGGTATAGCTTTGGCACGGATGGGCCAGCCTGAGCGTGCACAGTCTGTTCTTGAGCGAGCGATGGACGTGGCGCACCAGGTGGGAGCACTCAACAAAGCCGGACTTGCGGCACTGACATTAATCGAGGAGTTGGATCAGGCTGCAACGGAGGTTTTGTGCACCGCGTTTGATGGGGCCAGCGAATGGCTGGCAGATTCGGATAGTGATGACTTATTGCGACGAATCAGTAAAGCGGCAAGAAAGCTCTTTGTCAGAATGCATGGCGATTTCGAATCTGAGGACGCCATGGAGGCGCTGCGAAACACACCTCCGGACTTGCACTCACAGGTCTTAAATTACGAACGAACACTCATCAGACATGCCTTAGCCCGCGCTAATGGAAGAGTGACCCGCGCGGCCTCGCTGCTGAGCGTGAGCTATCAAGGCCTCGCCTACATCATCGGCTCAAGACATCACGACCTGCTAAAGGAACGGACGCCCGTCCGGCCACGAGGCCGGCGAGATACGCCGTAAGTCCCGCGCCGTTAGTAGGTGTTGATTCGAGAGCCAGTTTAGGGTGGCGGTCCCGAATGAAACTCACGGATCTAGGAAAGCTATGAAGCGGCGCAAATCTGAGTCCCAATTTGTCATATGTCTCAAGAACGAAGGATGCGACGATCTGGAGCCTCGAAAAGTTTATCGCGTACTACCGGACGGCGTGGCAGCGGAAGACGGGTACTTACGAGTAATCGATGAGTCGGGTGAGGACTATCTCTACCCTCAAGACTACTTTTTGGTGATAGAGCTTCCTCAGGCTGCACAAAAAGCGCTTCTTTCGGCCGCCTAGAGTGCTGCCACTGGCTACCCTCGTCACCGAGGCTGCCTTACTTCGGTTGGATCCTGATGATGAAGTCGCAGATGGCGATCTTTTGATCCGGTTTCACTTCGCTGCGTTCGTCGCGGGGAAGTTCGCGGCCGCCTACCAATGTCGGATTCCGACCTTTTGCCATCAGCCAATAGCGGCCATCATTCTCACGCGTGAGGACTGCATGCACACGACTCACTTCCGGATCGCCTTTCAACGGCAGGTCAACAGTGATCGAACGCGAGCCACGGCCGATCGTAATCTCCGGTTTGGTGATGGGCACCACAGCCTCGCGCACGCCGTCTTTCCAAAGCTCAACTGAAAAAAGCTCCTGTATGCGCGGGCGCACCACAGTCTGCTCATTGCCCTCAGCCGGCTCGCTCTCTTCTGTGCTGCCGTCGGCGCGCTCGCGAATGGTGTCGTTAAGGTTTATCGAAGGCGCCTTCGGGGTGGGGCGTGCCGTCACTTGCGTATGGCCGCTTTCCGTTTCATCCCAAACGCCCTGGACGCGAAACTGGCCCTTCTCGAGTGTGCCGTCAACGCGCAGCTCAACAGCAAAAGACTTCGCGGCAAGCTGCGTCGAGCCGCTCAATTCTTTCGCCCGTTCGGAGAGCACATGAAAAAGACCCTGCTCCAGGCCGCGACGCTTATCGCCCTGCCAGTCTTTGTCGTCGTCCGGACTCAGGTAGACAACGTATTCCCGCGGAATATAGGTTACGCCACCCGGCGGCGTAAACATCTCACGCTGCATTACGGCTTCAACTTCGCGCGCAATCTTGACCAGGAATTCTTCCCAAATGCGGCGCGGCTTCGAGTGTTCGTCCGCAACTTCCAGCAAGTCCTCGCCAGTCTCGCCGTCGATCCATTTTCTGATTGATTCAAGCAGGCCCATAGACGGTAAATAGTAAATGGTAAATGGTGAATAGTCACCTGAACGATTCGATCCACCAACGAAATTAACACTAACGATTCTTCGTGCTGGTTGGTGTAGTTTCCTGGATCGCTTCTTGGAACTTTGTTCAGCGAACGGTTTACGCGATACGCCTCACTATTATCTTTCAATCAAGCTTAACAAATCTTTTGTTTAGCCAACCACGGTCCGAACTAAACGGATCGGTCTTGGGTCGGCCATGTTCAATAACCTGAACCTGGTACCAGTTATCTTCCGCTGCCAGGATTTTTACTCGCGAGCCATTTTCCGCCAAACCTATCGGCGGATTGTTTGTGCTCGCGTCCGGCCGTAAACGCACATCCGTTGTTGTAACACCTTCGCGCCCAATTACAAAAACGTCGGTTACCTGCGAAATGCCGGCAAAGGGGTTCCACCGCGAGGTGACATAGCGATGTGTCGCCAACAACATCCCTGTGAACGCGACGATCAGGATTGCAGCGACTACAAAGGGACGTGCTCTACGTGGTCCAACCTGGGCGCGTGGATACGCCGGCGATCTGCCGCGCTTCTGCGGCGCAACCGTGGCTGCGTTCCCGGCCGACGCTCGCTGGGCCAACTCGTCCGCTTCGTTAACCCTGACCACTATCTTCGGGCGTTTTTCACGGTCTACGCCTTTAGTTCGAGGAGGATACTCGGGAAACAACGCGGGAGTTTTGTTTGAGTATCCCGTGATATCGGCTTCGGCAGATTTAGCATCATCTTTCCGATCCGGTGTGGCGGCAGCGACAACCGGTTCAAAGTGGGGCTGCGGTGCTGCTTTGGGAATCTCGTCTGGTTCGACGCTCAAGTCGGCGCTGGGCTTCCTTCGCGCCATGATGTCCGTCAGCGGTTGCGTGGGTGGTAGCGCCGCCTCCGCCAACTCGTCCCAGAATTCCTGGACTGTTTGATAACGGTTTTCCGCCTGACTCTGAGTGGCCTTTTCCAACACGCGCAGGACGGGCCGCGACCAATATTCCGTGGCAATCGCATGCGGCAACTCGCGAATCGCATGGTGCGCAAAACGTCGGGGCGACTCTCCGGCCAATAGTGTGTAGGCAGTCTTGGCCAGCGAGTAGATGTCGGCGGCCGGGGTTAACTGTTCTGGGCGGATGTGCAGCGCGCCTGTGTCCAACTGGCCGGTTTGGACGAGCGGATTATGTTCGGGAGCAGAGTAGATGTTTGTCCCGACGCGTGTGATAGCGCCGTCTGACGCTTCTAAACGTGCAACACCGAAGTCCGCAATCTTAACGATCCGCCGATCGGAGTTAAGCAAGAGATTCTGCGGCTTGATGTCGCGATGAATCACACCGCACTCATGCGCGTAAGCCAACCCTGAACATACCTGCTCCAGATAGAAGATTGTTTTGTCGATGGGCAAAGGATGATTGCGAGTCAGTGCCGACAGATCGCCGCCGGAAAGATATTCGAGCACGATGTAGTGAAACGTGGTGGCGGAAAGATCGATGGCAGTGCCGTGGCCCAGACGGCTGATGATATTGGGATGGCGAACGCGATCGAGCGCGACTGCCTCGTTCTGGAAATTCTCAACCAGCGTTCGTTCCAGCTCGGCGTCAGGCGCCTCGTTGAGAAACATGTTGAGCGCTTTGATGACGACTGTTGAAGGCGCGCCGGCTGCGGCTGCATTGTCTCGAGCCACGTAAATCTCTGCATAGCTGCCGCGGCCCAGGCATTCGATGATATCGTAGCGCCCGTCGAGCCTGCTTTGTTGTAGCTTGAGTTCCGGCATTAGTTCGCGTCGGTTGGGCCTTACAGAACCGAGCGCGGTAGCGCCGGATGCTAGAGTAAACTTCAGCTATGAGTACTACAGTCGACGCCTGGGGCCAAAGTAGCCTATAGCATCCGGCGCTACCGCGCTCGGTTCTGTAAGACCCATGACGTTCACATAAAGACCTATGGCGAACCCAACGGGGAGCTGCCGGGTGAACCGGATGGGGAACCAGAAGGCGACGGTCTCATCACTTCGTCAAACCGAGTGATGGCAGCGGGTCTGTCTTTGTCTGACTTCAGCGCTATGGCTGCCAGGCCCAGCGCCGCCTCCTTGCTTAGCGTCGCGTTTTGCGGAGAGGGTGCAAGACTGGCCTTGGCGATCGCAGCCTCGAATGCCAGGCGCGCCTCTTCAGTGTTGCCCGCCAGCAGGGAAGCGCGACCGTAAAGATACAGAAACTCCGGATCAGCCGACTCCAAAGGATTTTGGACGCCCTGGCTTCCCAGTTGGCTCAACCAGGCAGCGGGGTTTGCATCCACCGTACGCCGTGCATTTTCAAATTTCAGCAGGGGATCTATGGCGGCGGCCGGTGTCGGGGTAGCTTCGGCAACGGTAGCCTGGCCCTGGTCCAGATAGGGTATTGGCCCACGGTATTTCCGGCCTCCATAAAAAGCTGCGGCAACGGCACAAATCACCAAAACGAATAGAAAGAGACGTGTCATGGCGCGTTCACCTGCGCTTCTTGTTTGGGGAGGTCGGCCAATGTTCAGGGGAGTTTCGAGAGTGCGATCGGGTCTCACATCCTGCGCCGCAAGAGCCGGAAAGGCCTTGCGAGAAGCAGGCGTTAATACTCGTGGCGCGTCCGGCGCCGGCATGTTGGCTGGTGGCGGTGTAATGGCCGGCACAACTTCGGTTTCAGGAGAGATTGTCCTATCGGCATCCTCAGCGCGTTGCTGTGCGGAAATAGGGGTGCCAACGCTGACCAGCACGGCCGTTAGATTATCTTCGGCCCCGCGTTCGAAGCAGCGTTTCTTTAACTCAGCGCAAGCGGCTGCGAGATCGTCGTAGGCGAGCAGCAACTGTCTGAGCTCATGATCGGGAATGTGACGAGTGATCCCGTCAGTGCAAAGCAGAAACTCTGTGCCGTCGTCGACTTCGATCACTTTCATGTCAACTTCGACACCGTCCTCAGCGCCGAGGGCGCGGCTGATGACATTCTTGCTCGGATGATTCGCTGCCTGCTCGGCAGTCATCCGCCCAGCCCGCACCTCTTCTTCGACGACTGAGTGGTCTGCTGTTTCACGAAGTAGTTGACCGGCAGGGGTTAACCGATAGAGACGGGAATCCCCCACATGTCCGATAGTCGCTCGGTTGCCTTTTACATGAAGGCCAACCACCGTTGTGGCCATCATGGAGAATTTGGGGTTCTCCTGGGCCATCCGGTATATCGAAGCATTTGCGCGCTGGATGGCCAGCTCCATCAGGTCTTCGATATCGGCGTCGTCTACGAGCTCGCGAAAAGCCTTGTCGAGTACTTCAATTGCAGTTTGGGAAGCGACCTCACCGGCTTCAGCTCCACCCACACCGTCAGCAACGACAAAGATGCCACGGGCGCTGTCGGCCAGAAATGAGTCTTCATTGAGGGGACGTTTGGGGTTTAAACCACGGTCGGTGACTGCCGAGGATTTAACTGACAAGTCCCGGTTGGGATTATTTTCGGCACGGCTCATTCGACCGCCTCCAACTTGAGCGACGATGGCTCACCAGCCTGGGGAAACGGCTTCGCCAGCGCCTGGTCGCGCGCATTGCGATGTGAAAACGCCATCAGCATGCCAAGCATGGCAAAGCTGGTAATCAGGCTAAACCCACCGTGGCTGACAAAGGGCAAAGTGATTCCCGTCATCGGCAGGGCCCGCAATATACCTCCGATGTTCACAAAAGCCTGGAAACCTACAAAGGCAGTTAGGCCCGCCGCGCACAGTTTGGTAAACATATCACGCGCATCGAGCGAAGTACGAACACCTGCTATGACGAAAATGATGACAGCCAGGATCACCACAATTCCGCCAGCCAGTCCCGCTTCTTCAGCGATCGCGGCATACACGTAGTCGGAATCGGCGATCGGTATTACCTCCGGAAAGCCCAGACCGAACCCGCGACCTGTGTTTTTACCGGAGGCGATTCCAAAGATCGCCTGCGCCGGCTGGAACGCAAGCTTGTCGAACCAGATATCCACGTTGACGATCTTCTGCATAGCCGGGCTTTGCTGCGCCAGTTCCTTCATTCGAGGATTCTCGTTCAGGGCCTCTTCGAATTCCGGTTTCCACCACGAAACTTCGGGTGACGGCGGATCAAAACCTGCGAGCCATAGATGAAACCGTTGCTGAATGCGCGCGGGCAGCATCGCCTGAATAGGCCGTGAGATTGTCGGCAGCAGCGGCACTTGCTCCTGCACATTTCTTGGTAAAGCGCCCACGACCAGAATGCTGATTACTAGCAACAGGGAACCCACAAACAAAAGCAGTTGCGGCCAGCGTCGTACGGCGACGAGGTAAAGCGTGGTGTAGGCGCCGCTGAAGATCAACATCTGTCCAAAGTCTTTGAGTGCGAAAAACGGCACGAAGGGCAGCATGCCCATGACCAGAAGAGGCACAATGTCGCGCGCGCGAGGGATGCCCCAATACGTCTCCGCCAGGTCTTTGTAGCGCGCAGTAAGAATCCCAGCGAAGCCCAGCAGGAAAGGAATCTTCGACGGTTCCCAGGGGGTCATGTTGCCCAGCGCTTTTCCCGCGCTGGACGTGACGACTGCTGCAGCGAGTGGGAGCAGGGTGAACAGGACGATCAGGAAACTGTTTCTTTGGATCCAGAGCAGGAAGCCGTCGCGCAAACACAGAACAAAAGCAGCAGCGAAAACAAA
Source organism: Pyrinomonadaceae bacterium (assembly GCA_035630655.1). Taxonomy (GTDB): domain Bacteria; phylum Acidobacteriota; class Blastocatellia; order Pyrinomonadales; family Pyrinomonadaceae; genus PSRF01. The sequence continues at coordinate 5,874 of DASQKG010000042.1, read as the reverse complement.
GAAAGAAAAGATCGGAATCCAGGTGTAACTTGAAGTCAGTGCGTCGCCGATAGAGTAGTTTGATTGGCGTCTGGGAAGCTGATCGATGTCGACCGGCTCCGCCGGTGTTGGCGGCAAACCCATTAGCTGTTTCTTGGCCGGATCATAGTTTTCGATGATGTAGCGATTGCGCAGTGCCTCCATCTTTTGCTGTCGCGCGACGGCCTTGTTGCGTGCGTTGTATTCCGGATCGCTGTAGAGGCGGTACTGAATCAACATCCCGACCGCGAAGAGTAAAATTGCAGCGGTAAACAGGACCCAACTGCCTCTGTATCGAAGTACGCGCGAAAAGCCGATGAGTAACGTAACGATGGGAATAAACATGAACAGGTCACGCACCGCGCCGATGACAGAAGTTTCATAACCGCGGAGCAGTGCGGCGCGATGAATGGCCCAGTAACCCGCAACCTCGAGGATCACGATCAAGAAGATGATGAATAGATGTGATGACGCCCGGTTTTTCATTTAATCGTCAGTGGTCCGTTGTCAATTGCAGTGAGCGATGTTCTGAGCGCCAACGGCGCGAAATGTAATAGCCTGGGGCAACGCCCCAGGTAGGCTGAGTTACGCTTCATAGCGCTGAGGGCGCGATGATGTATTCCCGATGGAATTAATTTCGCGCTTTCAGCGCTCCCTAACTTGATCGACACTCACCTGGGCGTTGCCCCAGGCTATTACATTTCGCGCCTGTGGCGCTGCAAACCCGGTCATCAAATCCTCAATTCGGCGGCGCCTGTGTTGCCGGCGCGCGCCGCTGTCTCGGTCGAACCCGCGGTGCTGGAGTTGTTCCCGCAGGCGCTCCTTTGAAGTATCCAAGGTCGCGCGCTTTCAAGACCAGCGCGGCGGCAATCGGCGCCGCAGACTTCGAACCGTAGCCGCCACCCTCCACAATCACCGCCATCGCCAGTTGCGGATTTTCGAGCGGCGCAATACACAAAAACCATCCGTCAATGCGCGGATTCTGCTCGTCCATGATCGTCTCTTCATACTGCCGGATGATGTTGCCACGATTGTCACGTTCGACTCTTAACCTGGTCTTGGGTTCACCTGTTTTAGGATCATAAACGGGCACAACCTTTTGCGCAGTTCCTGTCTTGCCGCCCGTATTAATGCCTGCTGCCTTAACGGGAGCAAAGACACCTCGGGCCGTCCCGCTTGAACCACCGGTCACCAGGCCCATGATGGAACGCAACTTCGCGGCGACCTGCGGCGTCACCACCTGCGTAAACATTTCCGGCGGCCGGTCAAACTCTATCTTGGGTTTCATCAGTTTGCCTTCCATGTTACCGACAACTGCCGCAGCCATCGCCATTTGGAAAGTAGTCATCTGGCCTGCGTAACCCTGGCCATAACCGATCAGCGCCAGATCGTATCTAGTGACTTGCTTGCCCGTAACTATTGTGGCTTCGCGCGGCGCCAACGCGCGCTTCACCGCATCGGTGGATGCGTTCCAAATCTCAGGCTGTTTCCGGCCTCGCAGCGCCTCCGATGGCGTATCGTATGCGCCGATGCCGAGCAGTTGGGCCGCTTGTTTCAGCCGTTCCTGACCCAGCTTCACTCCCATCTGCGCGAAGTATTGGTTGCACGAAACCTCGAACGCAGTGTCGATTCCGATCCGCCCATGGACCTCGCCTGGGCCGCCATCGTCGAAAATCACGTTAGCGCCGGGCGCCGCGTAATATCCACCGCCGCTACAGGTGAACTGAGTTCCACCTTCGCCGGCGATGAATGCGGCGGTCATGGTCACGGTTTTAAAAGTAGAACCCGGAATGTAGTAAGCGCCCAGAGCGCGACTCACCAACGGCCGGTCGCGCTGATTTGCCTCCAGCTTCATCCAGGTTGCTTCATCGTCAACTTCCTTAAGGCTATATGAAGGTTCGCTGTAGAGCGCGAGAACCTCACCGGTTTGCGGATTCAAAACGACGACCGCACCGTGCTTTCCTTTCAACTGATCGACAGCGGCTTGCTGCAGGTCGCGATCGATAGTCAGCCGCACGTCGGAATTGCCCTGAAACATGACTGACTTACCCTGGACCACCTCGAGTGCTTCAGGCAGCGCGCCACTCTGAACTCCAAATAGGGCGCGCTCCAGTCCGGGATCGCCACGGTCCGAACCGAAGATGTGGGCCATCTGCTTATCCATCGGATACTCACGCGTGATGTTGCCGCTTCCATCGCGTTTGTATAGCGCCAATGCGTTTTCCAGTTTGCCACTACGGTCGAGTAGCCAACCGCGCAGAGTTGACTCTGAAAGCCGACGATTTCGGAGGTCCTTGTAGCTCAACTCCTGAAACTTTTCATTGCGATCCTGTGCATAGTGGGCCCAGTAAACGTGGAAGCCGAGGAGCCCCAGGGAAAGAATTATGAAGGTCCAACGCAAGGAGCGCAGGCCGCGATTCGTTGAGGTCGACCCCAGGCGTCTCTTAACTTCATCGGGCAGATCCTGGGGGACTGCAGCGGCCACCAGCATCCCTCGGCGGCGTCGCAAAAGAAGCGTAATGAGCAGGAACAGGACAATAAGCAGAAGGCCGCCAAGATAAATCAGGGTGGAAAGTGCGGGCCACCATTCGGGTACATGACGAGGCGTTGCTGAAGGTGTTGCCGCCTGAAGGAATAGAAAGAATGACATGTTTGTTCTTAGTAAAATATTCGCTTCTACTCATTCTTCCTGAAACGAACTTCCACGTCGCCAAAACCTACGACGTCGCCTTCTTCTATTTGCCGCGCTTCGCCGTAAGAAATCCGCCGGCCGTTTATAAAAGTTCCGTTTGTCGAACCCGTGTCAGCAACCAACAGTGTGCCTTGCCGGTTCATGGTGATCGCAGCATGTATTTTTGAAACGCTGGAATCGTTTAACGACAGCTCATTATCAGAAACGCGCCCGACGCTCAGTCGCTTTCCGCCTGGCTTCATAGACAACGGGACCTCGCGAACATCGCCGCGCATCGTGATTCTGGCAATGAGCTTCACCTCCGGCACTTTTTCAAACGGGCTCTGGTGTGGTACTTCCAACTTCGCCTGACGCTTGGCTTCGTCGGCAGCTTTCAGTTGCGCTTCAAACTCGCCAAACGTCGGGTCCACCGAGATGCCGCTGGTAAAGATATCAACTTCTGTTTCAACTTTGGCCGGGCCAAGGGTGCGATAACGATGATCGTTTATGTGGTCGATTGCGGCCGCCAGAATCTCGTGCTCCAGGTCTTTGATGATTTCGGGTGGAGCTTCGGAATGTGTGCCCCATTCAACCTTGAGTTTGAAATGATGTGGCGCAATTCGACCCTGCCGTCCTTCCTCGCGTACCCGCTCATCAATTAACTTCTTCATGCGGTCGATCAGTTGCGAAGTCGTCAAGCCGCTTTTGGGCTCGATGGTGCGGCCAAACTTCCGGTCCACGACGTCGCCCATGTTCTCAAGCACACGCCGCAGTAATCTTTCGGGCAACGCTTCTTCGCGCTTCTTTTTTGAGGGTTTGAGCTCGTCAGTCATATGTGCAAAAAACGCAGTCCATCCCGTGACTGCGCGGCAAAAGTCCTGAATACTTGGATCAACGCTATTCTAGCTGAAAGAGTTTCCTGTGAGTAGGGGCGATTGAAGGCGTTAGGCAACCGATGGGTCGTGGCCCGTTGAAGCGCCCGGCTTTCAGCGCCAAAGGCGCGAAATGTAATAGCCTGGGGCAACGCCCCAGAGAAATCGGAGCTAACACTTCTTAGCGCTGTAGGCGCGACATGATGTAGCCCCCGGAGCCCATTTCGCGCCTTCAGCGCTTCCAGCATCTGTCGACTCTGACCTGGGGCGTTGCCCCAGGCTGTTACATCTCGCGCCTTTGGCGCTGGGACCAGTTTCACATTCCTGCGACGGCGCTTGGGTGTAAGACTGAGATTTGATTCGGGATACGAGGACGGGTTTAACGCCCGCGGTCCCAGTATCCCGGTCGGGCTGCTGCCCCCGGACATCTACTGCGGCTGGAGTTGAACGATGCGAAGAGTAGTCGTTAACGACCTCATGCAAGAGGGCTACGTATATTTGTTAACAGAGCCTACCGGTCGAAATTTCCATCCCGAGTTCCATCCCGAACTTACGCCGAAGCAAATGCTCAAGCTCGGTGTATTTGGCGGGAGGTATATGACTGACTGCACCGCAGAGTTTCCGAGGGACTGGTTCGTTGGCGCTAAACTCTCCCACGAGCGGCACGTTCCTGAATTGAACTTCTTTAAAGTGAATGCTTCACAACCCTTGATTGTCTGGCAGAGGAAGGGATGGATTTACTGGGAAGATCCTCGCGGTTGGTTTCAGTGGTACTGCAGATACTTCATAGGCCGCCGCTGTCCAGATGATGAACGCCAGATTAAGCGATGGCGCGCAATGAGAAGGCACGAGGCGCAGGTTGAGCGGAACTGCGCTCAGGGAGACTGGAGTTGTCGAGCTAAACAGCGACAGGCGCTGCTGCATTGGGCCTACGATTCGAGAAGAATCTGATTCGCCACAGATACGGATTTCGCTGCTCATTTTACAGAACCCAGCGCGGTAGCGCGGGATCCTATAGGCTACTCAACATAAAATAGTTAGCCTCTCTCAACCGTGCCTCCAGCATCCCGCGCTACCGCGCCGGGTCCTGTAGTGTCCCAGGCCACGAGTACATACGACCTGGCCTATTCGCTCGAACGCGGGACCGCCAATCTCTGCCTCGCGGCTTCATAGAGAAGAACACCAGTAGCCACGGCGACATTAAGACTTTCGGCTGGTCCACGCATCGGAATCCTCACGGCCTGATCAGCCGCGGCTATCTCCTCGAGCGAAAGACCGCTTGATTCAGGTCCCAGTACCAGCGCAGATGGACGTTGCCAATCCACTTCATCGTAGCCGGTGCCGGCATTCACGTCGGCACAGATCACCTGTATACCGCGTTCGCAGCACCATTCGAGCGCTTCCTGATACGTTGGCCCAACCCAAACCGGCAAACGAAACGCCGAACCCATGGCACCGCGCAGAGACTTAGGCGAGAAAGGATCGCTTGTATCTCGAATAGCGATCGCGCCGGTGGCGCCTGCCGCTTCCGCCGTGCGTAGAATTGCTCCTACGTTCACCGGGTTGTTGATTCTATGCATCACGACGATCAGCGGGTTGTCGTTCTGTTCGGCAGCGAAGTGGTTTGCGCTCGACTCTGGACGCGACGCAAGCACAACGATGCCCTGCGGTGTTTTCGTATATGAGATGGATTCGAGCAGCTTCTCACTTACGGTTGCCGTCCGCTCGGATGTTTTTCCCAGCTCCGCCAAAAGGGAGGCAGCTTTTTCCTTTTGAGCCAGCTCTTCGGAGACGATAACGGCTTCGATAGTTAAGGCCGAACGCAAAGCTTCTTCACACAACCGCAGCCCTTCGACGAAGATCAGTTCGTCGACTTTTCCGTCGCGCACGGCCCGTGCCTGGCGGAGCAGGGAATTATCTCGGCTGGTGATAAGAAGGGTCTCGGGTGCCGGGTGCCGGGTGTCGGATGGGGAGTATCGCGTGTCCGACTGTGGTTTCACGTTGGTTGGCTTATTCGCCGTTCGTTTTGATCTCATTGGAAACCTGATTTCACCACCCACTTGGAATCTGATATCTGCCTAACCGGCACCTGACACCCGGCAGCCGACACCCAACCGAATCACACATCGACCTCGGCCCAAACGGGCCAATGGTCTGATACATTCAACGGCCTCCCCACTCCCCATCTCTTGATCTCCAGATCTCGATAGAAAATCCAGTCAGCATGCAGACGCAGGCCCGCGCCTCGCCACGTCGTGGTCCCCGAAGGTATTGGCGTCGCATACCCACGTGATTCGAGAAACGTTCTCGTCT
>DASQKG010000041.1:0-3231 GCA_035630655.1 Pyrinomonadaceae bacterium | reverse complement strand
CGACCGAGGCAAAAAGCCGAGCGATCACACTTTGCCTCCAGGTATTTGGCGCGGATGGCGACTTCGATTCGGTGGAACGCGGAGTCTTCGTCGAGATCAAGCGGGCTTTCGGCTGGCCAGGTTGAGCATCCCTCCGCGGCTTGCATCGTGCGTCAATCTGGCAGCTCCACGCTGATCGGGCCACGGATCGGATCAACACAGTAGCCTGTGATCACACCCCGGTGGCGCCGTAGCTTTGCCGTCGGATACCGTCGGTGAAATCGGCGAAAAACGCCAAACTGTTCGGGGGTCAGCGTCGCTGGCAATACTGACGGATACTCCCCGAACCAAACCGCAAAGGTCGAAAGATCCATTCCCCTAAAATATTTCTTCACGGTGTTGCGGCGGATTCCAGCACCTCTACGCTTTTTCCCACTGCTTCGTCCAAAACAAAGTCGGCCGGATGGTCAGCGCCATTAAACTGAGAGCCGAAGTACCGCTGGATGCACGGCAGCTTTTCCGGAGCCAGCCAAACCCACCGGTTTCTCCCCGGATTCACCCGGTCAAGATAACCCAGCTTCCCTTGCAAGTTCCACAGATGAACCGTGGTGCCTGTACTCAGAATCAGGAGACGTTTCGAGTTCAATTCATCAGCGGTGAACACAGCCTTTGGATTCATCTACGCGGTGTAGCTCCAGAGTCCTACCAGGGCAAGAGTGACACCTAAATGTTACCTTACCGCGAAAGAAACTGAGCAGAGCCCAAAACCACCACGATACGACCCCGGTACACCGCTTCGACTTCAGCTCTCCACTATTGCAGCAGGGCGAGCCGCGGTGCGACTCCGCTCGTCCTGCTTCACCAAAGCATAATGCTGAAAAAACAGGCTTTCTGCCTCGCGCATATCGCATCTGCAGAACACCCCGATCTTGCCGGGCACTCGGTCCACCGTGTCCTCAATCAAGATAGCGTGCTCAATTTGCGCCTGCTGAAGTGCGCGGAAGATTCGCCCACGGTGACCAGCTTTGTAATACCGCAGGAGATAGCAGCCACGCGGCTTCGCAGGCAGGTTCCGATGAAACAGGTGGAGGAGGCGAGATACGAAAAGCATGCTTACTCATCGGCGCAAAATGGACCCGGTGAGAGGGGAAACCTGCAATTGGATGCGGGCCGATCATACTCCAAACGGTGCAGCTTTTCATTCAGAGAAACTACTCATCGTATCCTGGCCTGCCCTGGAAGGAACGGTGCAGTAGCTTTCTGAAGCGTTGGCTTTTGACGCGGACCAATTGATCTAACCGTCGCGCCGCCACTCAGTAGATTTCTGGTACGATCATCTCCGCTGGGATCGGCTCGCGTCGGTAGTCTGGATGATGAATGCGCGGCTCGAGCTTGATCTGATCGTGTTCGACGGGCGTGTACTTTACCTGCGACAGCAGGTGATGGATACAATTGAGACGCGCCTTTTTCTTGTCGACGCCTTGCACGACCCACCACGGCGACTCCGGCACGTGGGTGCGCTCAAACATGACCTCTTTGGCCTTGGTGTAGAGTTCCCAGCGCTTGCGGGACTCGAGGTCCATGGGACTGAGCTTCCATTGTTTGAGCGGATCATTGATCCGGCAGCGAAATCGAAACTCCTGTTCCTGGTCAGAAATTGAAAACCAATATTTGATCAGCTGGATACCGGAGCGAGTAAGCATCTTTTCGAACTCAGGCACCGAGCGAAAGAATTCCTCGTATTCGTCGTCTGTACAAAAGCCCATCACTCTCTCAACTCCTGCCCGGTTGTACCAACTCCGATCGAATAACACCATTTCACCAGCGGCAGGGAGATGCGCGACATAACGTTGAAAATACCACTGCGTGCGTTCTCTACCCGACGGAGCGGGCAAGGCCGCGACGCGAGCAACCCGCGGATTGAGTCGTTGGGTGATTCGTTTGATGACCCCACCCTTGCCGGCGGCGTCGCGACCTTCAAATACGATCACTAGACGATGACCAGTCTCCACCACCCAATCGTGCATTTTTACCAACTCTCCCTGCAGCCTAAATAGCTCCTTAAAATATCTCGCTCGTTCCTCTCTGCTGGAATCGACTTCAATTGGACGGGCCGGCTGACTCGGATCAGTGCTGGCCCAATCCTCCCGCTCCATTTCCAGCTCCTCGTCATAGTCATCGATCAGCTCTTGCTGAACACGCTTGATGAGTTGGGGATCGTCGGAGAAAGGATCGGTGGGTACAGAGAAATTGGTTTAGGGCAGCTTGGGATTCGCGTTCACGTCCGCAATCTCTGCGACGACTCGGTCAACTATTACGTGAATGTCACATCGAGCAAACACAAGTGGCACGCGACCAAGTTCCTAGCTGCCTCCTGGTTCCATCGGTGTGGACAATTTAATACTGACCGGCACATTCGGACTGCGTCCGCAAGGTGTGGTGCATTCCTCGAACGCTGATGCCCCAAAGCGATTGTATTTAAACTGCGGACACGAGGCCGGCTGAACCTGAATCGCAACCACCTCAGCTTCTGGAAAGGCTTTTACTCAGGGGAAATCCTTGAGAACTACCCCGGTAAAACGCGCAAAGACACCGATGGTAAATGTGTCAATTCTGTGACAATCCTACGCCGGACTTGTTTCGACTCGGCCGGCAGGCAGCATGCCCGAACCTTAAAATCAAATCGCTACTTCCTATGAATCGAGTTCATTTCGAAAATCAGTTCGAGCAACTTGGCGTAAAGTTGTCGGAGTACGGAGGACAGTGCTATTTCGGCGAGAGTGATGATTGCTCCCTCGTGTTGGCGCCTTACCCCGCTGTAGACCCTAAGCAAGGCCGCACTGGCAATCCGTGCCGACGGATCGGACCGCAGGAAGGTTGTCGTGGATGGATTCTTGCGCGCGGCGGGCGTTCAGCAGAATCGTGACATCGCTGAAGCTCTCGAGGGCCATGAGTATCGCGGTCAGTCGGGATCAAAGACGGTCACAATCGCCGTTCTGGACGACGAATTCATCGTGACGGTGGCCGAGGCTCGTTCGACCTGAGAGCCCTGCGGCGCAGAGAACTGGCACGATGTCCAAGAATTTTGGTTAGTTCAAACCATCGCGATTGCGTTGGGGTTCGTAGCCTCCAGCGCCAACCCCGCTGAATCAGGCGATTGAGGCCACGTTTCGGACGTGCTTCCCAGCACTCCTTTTCTCTCGGGAACGTCAACCAGTAGAATGCATCGAAAAGAATCTCGGGCCTGTCTCG
>DASQKG010000040.1:0-2913 GCA_035630655.1 Pyrinomonadaceae bacterium | reverse complement strand
AGCGCCGCGCAGCCGCTTGCAAACGAAGCATGGTATGTCAGCACCTGGCGCTCGGTTCGCAGTTACCTTCATCCTGTGCGTCCGTCGATCTCGTTCAACCTGATCGATGGAGTTATTCGCATGACGTTTTTCCTGATCATGATTTTTAGCTTCTCGCTGTTGAAAGACATCAGAAGGGTGTTTCAGTATCACGGGGCAGAACACAAGACGGTCTTCACCTGGGAAGCCGGCTTACCCTTGACTGTCGACAACGCGCGGCCTCAGCCGCGACAGCATCCGCGTTGCGGCACCAGTTTCCTGATGGTGGTGATGCTCGTCTCTATCGTGTTGTTCTCAGTCATCAAGTTTGATTCCCTGCTCTATAATTTCCTGGTGCGTTTGGCTCTGTTCCCACTGGTCGCGGGCTTGTCTTATGAGATCATTCGCCTTTCAGCAAAGAAAGAAGGCAGTTTGATATTTAAGTTGATTACCCGCCCTGGCGTGTGGCTGCAAAACATCACAACGCAGGAACCTGACGATCAGCAGCTGGAAGTTGCTATTGAAGCATTGAAAGAATCGCTGAAACTGGAACCGTTAGCGGGAGAGCCGGCCCTGGCGCCGCTTTCGTAAGGAGAAGTGCCCAAAGTTATCGATCGCAAAGCACGAGGCTGAATATGTTAGAGAGACTCAAACAAATAGAAGCTCGATACGAAGAACTCTCGCGGGAACTTTCGTCTCCGGAGTTGCTGGCTGATCACTCCGCTTACAGTAAGGCAGCTAAGCAACAGAGAGCGCTGAGAGACATTGTCGAAAAAAATCGAGCCTGGAGCGTTCTCAAAGAAGAACTCGCGGGTGCGCGCGAACTCCTGGACACAGCCGATGACGACGAAATGCGAGAGATGGCGCGTCTTGAAGTTGAAGACCTGCAAGCAAAACTTGAAGCTACAGAAACTGAACTGAAGGTGCTGCTAATTCCGTCCGACCCCAACGACGAAAAGAATGTGATTGTTGAGATCCGCGCCGGCACTGGCGGTGACGAAGCATCGCTCTTCGCCGCCGAGATGCTCCGCATGTATCAGCGCTATTCCGAAAGACAGGGTTGGCGTTTTGAGATTCTGGATGCGTCTGAATCAGGGATTGGAGGTTTCAAGGAGGCCATCGCCCTGATAGAGGGAGACAAGGTTTATTCAAAACTCAAGCACGAGTCCGGGGTCCATCGCGTACAGCGTGTGCCGCAGACTGAAGCCAGCGGCCGCATTCACACTTCGGCGATAACCGTGGCAGTTTTACCTGAAGCCGAGGAAGTGGACGTCAAAATTGATGCGAAGGATCTACGCATCGACACCTTTTGTTCGTCGGGACCTGGTGGTCAGTCAGTTAATACCACCTACTCGGCGGTAAGAATCACTCATCTTCCGACCAACCTGGTTGTCTCAATGCAAGACGAAAAGTCGCAAATCAAAAACCGGGAAAAGGGGATGAGAGTTTTGCGGGCGCGCCTGCAGGAACTCGAAGAGAAAAAGCAGCACGATGCTGAGGCCAGCGAGCGGCGCTCACAAGTTGGCTCGGGAGATCGTTCGGAAAAAATTCGAACCTACAATTACAAAGACAACCGCGTCACCGATCATAGAATCGGCCTCACAATCCACCAGCTTGACCAGGTGATCGAAGGTAATCTGGATCCGTTCATCCAGGCCCTCGTCAATCATTACCAGGCGGAGAAACTCAAGTCAGAAGTTACGCCGCCGACGCCCCCACCTACTTCTCCGCCGCCGCCGTTGCGGCCCTAGCTGATTTGCGATTTTGGATTTTTGATTTTAGATTGGTCTTCAATCGCAAATCAGCAATCAAAAATCTAAAATCGGACTATGTCTTCCACCACCACTCATGTCCTCTTGGTTCGTCACGGCCAATCTCAGGGTAATGCTGAAGGCCGTTTTGGCGGGCACACCGACACCCCGCTTTCACCGCGAGGACGTGCCGAGGCGCGCCGAACCGCTCACGCGCTGGCTTCGGAGTCGTTCAGCGCCATCGTCTGCAGCGACCTGGCGCGGGCAATTGAAACGGCAAGCCCTCTGGCGAAGATAACGGGACTGGGACTACAAACCGCCGAAGCCTTCCGCGAACGCAGCGTCGGTGTCATGGAGGGACTAACTTTCGAAGAGGCAGCCGAGCAACATCCGGAACAGTATGCTGCGCTGTTGCGACGCGATTTTGAACATGTGCTGCTGGGTGGAGAGAGTTACCGCCAGACTCTCGACCGCGCTTCAAAGAAACTCGATGAACTAGTCGAACAATACAAGGGCGGGCGCATCGCGGTGTTCACACACACTGGAACCATATGCATCCTCGCGCTCCACATCATGGGAGCTCTGGATGCGCCCGAGCTGAAGCCAGTATGGATCGCAAGTCGAAATTGTGGAATCAGTCGCTTCGAGTTGCGTGATGACGGATTCGTGCGCGTCCTGGCAATCAATGACACTCGCCACCTGGAAAACATGTGAGGATTCGGAGCCGGGGTCGGAAGTCTTCTAAGGCGCAGCAATCCGAGCGCTTTCGGCAGCGGTCCACTGACAAAGAGTCTTAACATCCTCGGGCGAGAGCTTCGCGCTCCAATGAATGTACGTGTAGGACGGGAGTGGCATGACGCCGTCTTCGACCTCCTCGCACATCTCTTCCAGCTTCTTGACGGCCTGGCGGTTATCCAGACGTCCCCATTCCGAAAAATTCAGATGACTTCGGGCGTGGTTGACGTGGTCAATTACAAACCATGAGACTGGCGCCACGTTGCTGTACCATGGCCAACGCGTGGTATTCGAATGGCAATCCTGACACGAGCGATCGAGGATCGAGGCAACCTGCGGAGTAACCTGCAGACGAGCATGCATAGGCTGAGACGGATCCACCATCGGATTGGTCCTGGCCGGCCTCACA
>DASQKG010000039.1:0-3046 GCA_035630655.1 Pyrinomonadaceae bacterium | reverse complement strand
TGGAAAACACTTGATGCACACTGTTTGCTGTGTTAGAGTGCACTGCGTTGTTCGAGAAGTCCAGCCCGAACAGCGATAAGCAAAACAACCGAACGAGAAGAACCGCTTTACCGTCAGTAGATTGACTGGTTTGTTCGACTCCTACTGATTATCGCCCGCCGGTTAGTCCAAGCCTCACTAAACTTCAAGAGAAAGTTGTACTAATGCCAGACACACCTATCCTGCTCCGTGAGCAGCAGTATCACCAAATCAAGGCCGTGTTGGCACGACTCCGAATGGACTCGTCGGCACGTGTTGTCTTTCTGGTGGACAAAGACGGTCAGGAAATCGCTGTCCAAGGGGAGATTGGCAATATCGACTCAACCAGTCTTGCATCGCTGGCAGCCGGCAACGTTGCGGCTACGGGCGGTATGGCGCAGTTGATCGGTGAAAAAGAGTTTCCGACGCTGTCGCATGAGGGTGAGAAGGAAAGTATTCACATCTCGGTCATCGGCCGATTGCTGCTTGTTATTGTTTTCGATGAGCGCTCAACCCTCGGTTTGGTGAAGCTTCGCAGCAAGCAGGTCTCACAACAATTGTCCTCGATGATCGACGAGATTACCCGAGCTGATTTTGAAGCCTCCGATTCCCCCTTCGCAGAAATCACAGATGAAGACATCGAGAGTCTGTTCAACTAAAAAACGGAAAACTGAGTGCCATGACCTTCATTAACTACGCATCGCGAGAAATAAATTGCAAAATTGTCTATTACGGCCCTGGCCTGTGTGGGAAAACGACAAATCTCCAGCACATATTTGAAGCCACGGCACCCCAAGCGCGTGGAAAGCTTATTAGCCTTGCCACGGAAACCGACCGCACCCTATTCTTCGATTTCATGCCTCTGGAATTAGGAACGGTGCGCGGTTTCAAGACGCGATTCCATCTCTATACCGTCCCTGGCCAGGTTTTCTACGATGCGTCGCGCAAACTTATTCTAAAGGGAGTTGACGGCGTGGTATTCGTTGCGGATTCGCAGGAAGAACGCATGGATGCCAACGTAGAATCGTTATATAACCTTGAGGAAAATCTTCGCGCTCAGGGTTACGACTTAATGAAACTGCCCTATGTTCTGCAGCTCAACAAGCGCGACCTCCCAAACGTCGTGCCGGTTTCAGACCTCACCGCTGAATTGATTCGCAAACAGGAACCGATCGTAGAAGCTGTTGCTTCCACTGGTGCTGGTGTCTTTGATACGTTGAAGGCTGTTGCCAAACAGGTCTTGACGGAATTGCGTAAGAGCTAAACCACCTCGCCGCTAGTCCAGCGATTTCAGCATTAACAATCCATCCCCGCCATTTGAGTAGTATTTCGGTAGGCGCTGCGTGATCGAATAGCCGAGGCGCTGATAAAGCTTTTGGGCCGGAATATTGAGTGACCTCACTTCCAGCCGCACAATCCTAACGTTTCGTTCCTTAAAACCCTTTTCAACCTCGTTCATAAGGCGTTTTCCAAGGTGTCGCCGGCGATGCTCAGGAGCGACGCCGACAGTAGTGATATGACCGGTATGATCGGGTTCGATAAGTCCTATTACGAACCCAACCATCGCTCCTCCCGACGTTGCGACTCGATAAGAAACTGATTCCGGCGCAGTCAAAAGGTATTCGAAGGTCTCGCGGCTATAGGCCTCGCCGTCGACAAAGCACTGCTGATCGAGGCGCCAGCAATCGTCCAAGTGTGAAATCGTCAACGGCCGGATGTCATAACGGGTTCCGACCGCCACCGGCGCGGTTACCTCGGCGTCTCTCGGATACTCCTCAGATGAGGGAGCCCACCAACGTGAACGAATTCTCTTTAATACCGCCATTAATCAATCCACTAAGGTTTTCGTGGTTGCAAGTTAGTTTACCATCATCGATTTATTGATCACTAGATCACAAACATACAATCGCCGTAACTGTAAAATCTAAATCGTTCCATAACCGCATGGCGATATGCCTTCAGCGTTAAGTCCCGACCGGCGAATGCTGCAACGAGGAGCAACAAGGACGAGCGAGGGAGGTGGAAGTTTGTCAGCAGCGCGTCTGTGATGCGGAACTTGTATCCCGGCAGGATTGTCAACTCAGTTTTTCCCGCGGTTGCGATAACCTTCCCCTCATCATTTAGCGCCGATTCCAACGCGCGCGTCGTCGTCGTTCCTATCGCAATTACACGCCCACCTGCTGCGCGCCCTTCGTTTATGGCGCGCGCTGCATCTTCGCGGATCTGAATAAACTCCGAATCGACGTGATGGTCCTCAACGTGCTCGACTCGCACCGGTTCAAATGTTCCGTAACCAACGTGCAACGTGATTTCAACTAATCGCGCGCCGCGAGCCTCCAATTCATTCGTGACTTCCGGAGTAAAGTGAAGACCGGCAGTCGGCGCGGCGATCGCGCCGCGTTCACGCGCGTAAATGGTCTGATAGCGCTCACGATCATTCCACGCAGCGGGCGAAGTTCCTTTCGGTCGTTTTATGTAAGGTGGAAGTGGCGTCTGCCCAAGCGTGTCCAGCAGTTGCGCCATCGGCGCGTCAAATCTTAGTTGCCGTAATCCGCTTGTCGACCAATCCAGAATTTCAGCTCTTGAATCTCCGAATCGCAGACGGGCGCCAATCTTAAGCCGTTGCGCCGGACGTACCAAGGCCTCCCAAATATTCGGCTCGATTTCGCGGGTCAGCAAGACTTCAACACGCCCGCCAGTAGGGTCTCGTCGTCCTACAAGTCTGGCGGGAAACACGCGCGTGTTGTTGACAACTATGACATCGTTCTGCCGAATGTAATCTGGCAGGCGCCGAAACTCGGAATCCTTCCAGGCACCTTCATTCCGATCAACCAGCAACATTCGTGACGCGTCGCGTTGTTCAAGAGGCTGCTGGGCAATCAATTCTTCGGGAAGGTCGTAATCAAAATCGGAGAGTAGCATTTTTGCAAAAAAAGGAAGAACTACTGAGGGTCCGGGAAATGCGGATGCTCGCGGTGAAACACTGCCGTAAGCTGAGCGCCAAACAACAGAATCAAACTCGAGACGT
>DASQKG010000038.1:0-6117 GCA_035630655.1 Pyrinomonadaceae bacterium | reverse complement strand
CAACGGTCCGGCCAGGCTATTGTTGAATCAGGTCGGGAACCGAAATCACTGGTTGGGTTTGCGGGTTCTCGGCAAATCGGGACGCGACATGTTGGGGGCGCGTGTGGAGATTGTGATCACGAAGGACAAGGTACTGTGGCGGCGCGCACGTACTGACGGCAGCTATCTGTCAGCTAACGATCCGCGAGTGGTTGCAGGACTCGGTAACGCAGTTCGTGTCGATGCTGTAAGAGTTCACTGGCCGGATGGAAGCGTCACAGAACATAAAAACCCGGTGATTGATCGATACAACTTGCTCAAAGGCGGAACACGCTAATTCTGTAGGAGCGTCCCTCCGTGGGCGCCCCGTAAGGCGCGGAAGAACGGCGCGGCCACGGAGTGCCGCCCCTACAAACAACAGTGATTGCTTTGTCTCTAACAGCATTACGCGCCTTCAGCGCTAAGAAGCTTCAAGCGGTTGCCACTGGGCCGGTGGCCCAGGCTAATACATTTCGCGCCTTTGGCGCTGAGGTGATGCACCTTCGTAAGCATCTGGAATCTTGCCTGATCCTCGTGATGATTTTGGCGCTCTTTGCTAATGTACCCGCGCAAAGCGTTTCGCAAAATAACAACATTCTCCCTCCACCAAAGTCGAACTTAGTCGCAGTGCATTGGCCCGACCTCTCGAAGTTGGAACCCGATGTTCGCGAGCAACTCTTCTCCTTGCAAAACTCGCTGGCTACCGTGGTGAAAAACACCGCCACACCCGACGCCCTGCTTAGTGAGGCTTATGGGACGATGGGCCAAATCTATCACGCGTATTCTCTGATTGCGCCGGCCCTGGAGTGTTACCTCAACGCCAGTCGCCTGGCGCCACAGGACTTTCGCTGGATCTATCTCCTTGCCAAGCTGGACCAACTGGAGGGACGCTTCGATGAGGCTATCAGTCGCTTCCAAATTGCCGGTCGTCTCCGGCCGGAAGACGTCGTTGTGCCAGTAAATTTGGGTCAGATCTTTCTGCAGCTCAACCGCCTTGCAGAGGCCAAGGCAAGTTTCAAAGCTGCGCTCGATGCGGAAGACAAAATCCCGGCCGCTCAATACGGCCTGGGACAAATTGCACTGGCGAGCGGCAATTACACGGAAGCAATTAGTTATTTCGAAAAGGCGTTGTCGCTGGCGCCGGGCGCTAACCGTATCCACTATTCACTGGCCATGGGCTATCGCGGCCTGGGTGACATGGAGAAAGCCAGGCAGCATTTGGCCCAACAGGGCACAGTTGGCGTGCGAGTCGGTGATCCACTCGTGGACGGGCTTCAGGAGCTGATCAAAGGAGAACGTGTTCACTTGATCCGCGGCCGGCTGGCGCTCGAGGCGAAAAGATATGCTGAAGCGGTGACTGAGTTTCGCAAGGCAGTGGCGGCAAAGCCGGGCAGCGTTCCCGCTCACATAAACCTCGGAGCCGCGCTCACCCAAACCGGAGATCTAAAAGGCGCTGCCGCTCAATTTGAAGAGATACTGCGTGTTGATCCAAAGAACACGGTCGCGCATTTCAATCTGGCCGTGCTGTTAGCGAATGAAAATAAGCATGCGCAAGCCATTGCGCATCTCGAATCCGCCTTGAGCGTTGATGCCGGCGATCTCGGTGCACGGTTCCTTCTGGCCCAGGAGCTTCTGAAAGCCGGTCGACTTGAAAATGCGCTGGCAGAATTCTCGCGCGTAGCGCAGACAGATCCCAACAATGAAGAAGCTCTGTTGGAACAAGTGGAGCTGCTGCAACTGAGCAGGCAGCACAAACAGGCGTTGGACATTTTGGAAACCAGCCACGCGCGATACCCGCAGAAGGGTCAGACGACGCTAATGCTGGGTTATACGCTTGCAGCATCACCGCAGTTAGATTTGCGCAATGGCGCCAGGGCGCTCGAATTGGCCCAACGCGTTTACCAGACGACGGGCCTATTGCAACACGGCGCGGTGGTGGCTATGGCCCTTGCTGAACTCGGACGATGCAGCGAAGCCGCAGATTGGGTGCGAAAGTTGATCGCTAAGGCAGAGCAGGAACGTAAAACTGAATTGCTTGAAAAACTGAACGCTGACTTGCAGCTCTATGACAAGAAAAACGCGTGCCGTCCCGGCGAGTGAAAAGTAAAGCAAACTGTTAGTTTGCTTGTGTGGCCCAAGGAACCGGTTAGTGGAAACCAAGTTTGCTACCCGCGATCCGCAAACTAACAGTTTGCGTTACGTTATGTTCGGCTCGGCGCAAGCGTGCCGCCGACCGTGAAGATCGTCACCGAACTCGACAGTCCAAGACCAGACAGCCTTCCGGCCATGATCACAATCATCTCGCCCTTCTCAACTACGCCGCTTTCGAGGAGCGCGCTCTCACCTGACTGGAGGATGTCTTCCGTGGTAGCGGCTGACGGCACAACCAACGACTCGACGCCCCAAATCAATGCCAACTCGTTTTGGACCTCCTCAGAATTTGTCAGAGCCACGATCCGTTGATCGGGTCGCAAAGCTGAAAGTCTGCGGGCCATCAATCCCGACTCCGTCAGCACGGCCGTAACTCGCGTTCCCATTTCATCGGCGGCAAAAGCAGCAGCCTCACAAAGTGCGCGGCTGACGCGTCCCGTTTGGCGCCCTCTCCAGTGCTCAATCTTGTTTTGATCCGGCTCACTTGCTGATTCCGCCGATTCAATTATCCGGCACATCGTCTCAACTGCCGGGACCGGATACTGTCCGCTTGCCGTTTCGTTTGACAACATTAGCGCGTCGGTCCCATCCCAAACAGCGTTGGCAACATCAGAGGCTTCGGCGCGAGTAGGCCTTGGGTTAGAGACCATGGATTGAAGCATCTGCGTGGCGGTAATCACCATCTTCCCGGCCTTCACCGACTTTTCGATGATCCGTTTTTGGTAAACGGGGACCAACTCGACACTCGTCTCGACGCCAAGATCACCGCGCGCCACCATGATCGCGTCAGCGGTGGCAATGATTTCATCGAGATGATCGATCGCCTCAGCCTTTTCAATTTTCGCGACCAGTGGCGCTCGGCCTCCGGCTTCCATGATCAGCGTTTTCGCGCGCGAGCAGTCCTCAGCCCGGCGGACAAAAGACAAGGCTATATAGTCAACGTCTTGCGCGACTGCCCAGTGAAGATCTTCAATATCTTTTGCGGTGAGCGAATCGATAGGCAAAGAAACGCCCGGCAAGTTAATGCCTTTGCGTTCACCCAGAATGCCGCCGTTTATCACTCGGCAAATGACGTCGGTTTTGTTTGTGCTTTCGACTACCAAGGCGATTGCTCCGTCGTCGAGTAGTAGTCTCGAGCCCGGTTCAACCACGCGAGGAAGATCTGGATAGTTCGTCGCCACTTCATTTTCATCTCCGAGAATGTCTCGGGTCGTGAGAATGAATAGATCCCCTGCGTTGAGGGTGACTGGCTGTCCATCCTTGAGCTGACGCGTTCGAATCTTAGGCCCCGACAGATCAACCAAAACCGCCAGGGGCCGGTTCAATTTTTTTGCGGCGGCCCGGGCCCTTTGGATATCGTCGGCTTGCTCTTCTCGGGTGCCGTGAGACATGTTGATGCGCACTCCATTTGCGCCGGATTGAATCAGGTTTTCAATAACAGCCGGCTCACGCGAGGCAGGTCCCAAGGTCGCCAGAATCTTCGCTTTCCTTACCGGTTTGTTTGCCATCTCCGTTGCCCTACTTTGTTTCGGTTCCAGAAGTGATTGCTTTCTCAAGCTCGATGCCGGTCGACTTTTGATATCCAATCAACCTTTTTATTAGCCGCCCTTCGCGGCCGAAAACAAATGTTTGCGGGATCGTCTGATCGTCAGACAGGAAAAAATCCGTCAAAGTCTTGTCCGGGAATCCCAGCGTATAGTTAACCCCCAGGTCGCGTGCAAATTGTGGGACCTTAACTCGATCGTCCGCGCCACCGACGTTGAGCCCAATGATCTGCACGCCACGAGCGCCGAGCTGATTTTGAAGGGTGACGAGGTGCGGAATACTCTCCCTGCATGGTTCACACCAGGTCGCATAGAAGTCGATCACCAAGACTTTGCCTGAATAATCCGCCAATTTCTGCCGTTGGCCGTCAGCCGTCAACCAGCCCATTTCCGAATCTGCCTTGAGCGGCGGCATGGGAAACGTTGTGGATGGTGGTCCTGACAGAACCGGAGTCGCTTCCGTTTCTCCTGACTTGTCATTCGTGCAGGCAGACGTCGACGCAATCAACAGTGCGACGATTGCCAACAGGAATACGGCCGCCGACTGTTTCAACTTTAAGAACATTAAAGGTTGAACCAAATTCAAGCCGATATTCTACTACACGGTAGGACTGACATTCCTGTCTGTCGGACGTTCGCGAGAGACCTGCATAGTTGTTCGGGCATGTCAGACAAGCAAAGAATTGACGCATGCAGACCAGCTACTCGCGAAAGACCGACAGACAGGAATGTCTGTCCTACCTATTTACGATTCGCAATTTACGCTTTACGATTCACGGATGGACTTTCCCAGAACTGACCGCACCACACTAAAACGACTCCCGAAGCGCGGTGTTTATGGTCGTGAATCCGTTTACGGGATTCTCGATGAAGGATTCATTTGTCATGTCGGCTTCGTGGTCGATGGTAAACCATTTGTAATCCCCACCGGTTACGCGCGTGTCGACGATCGTCTTTTTATCCACGGCTCGCAAGCCAGCCGCATGTTGCGAACACTGGCAGGCGGCGTTGAGGTTTGCGTGACGGTGACGCTGCTTGACGGTCTCGTCCTCGCTCGTTCAGCTTTTCATCATTCAATGAACTATCGATCTGTGGTTATCTTCGGACGCGCGACACTGGTGGAAGATCAGGAGGCCAAAGTGGCTGCGCTGTTCGCGTTTTCTGAACACGTAATTCCAGGCCGGTGGTCCGAAGTACGCGAGCCGACGCAACCGGAACTGGCAGCTACGACAGTGCTATCGGTTGAGCTCGCTGAGGCTTCCGCGAAGGTGCGCAGTGGTCCACCACTCGACGATGAAGAAGATTACGCGCTACAGGTTTGGGCTGGAGTAGTTCCTCTGCATCTTGCAGCCGGCGCGCCAATTAAGGATCCGCGCTTGCCCGAAGATGTAGAAGCGCCTTCATACATCTTCAGCTACAAGCGAGGCCAGATTTGAGCGCAGATACGGCGACTAGACATAGTCTGAAGGAAAGACTCTGGCTGGTGTTAGGCCTGGTCGCAATCTTTGTCGTTACTGCACTACTGATGCGGATGCTAGGGCGTTTGTGGATTTGTGCCTGTGGCACCGTTCGCTTCTGGGTAAATAACACGTGCAGTTCAGACAACTCTCAACACCTTCTCGATCCATACGCCTTTACTCATGTGCTTCACGGCTTCGCGTTTTACTGGCTGGTTTCGTTGATCCTTCCGCGACTGAAAACAAACTGGCAGTTGTTAATTGCTATCGCGCTTGAAGCCGCATGGGAAGTATTTGAAAACACTAACTTCGTTATTGATCGTTATCGCTCAGTCACAGCTGCGCTGGGTTACACCGGCGACACAGTAGTCAATTCGTTGGGCGACATTCTGTGCTGTCTTATTGGCTTCCTGATCGCGCAGCGTCTCGGTTTTCGGCGGGCGGTGATTGCATTCCTCGCGCTGGAGTTGGTTCTTCTTCTTTGGATTAGAGATAGCCTGTTGCTCGAGATCGTTATGCTGACGTTTCCCATCGAAGCGATCAAGGCCTGGCAACTCTGCCCCTAGCCCAGGGGAACACGGACTCTCGCAGATTACGCAGATTCTACAGACTGCAAGACAGCCCGCTCTAATGTTCAATTTCCTACCTGTGTAATCTGCGAAGCAAACCGACAACTTCTTGTTTTCTTAGCAAGATTTCTTTGTGCGCTGGCATCGCGGAGCGGTCTCATTAGCACCGTGGCTTCAGCCCGGTGACTAAGATTCGCAGATGATCCCTTAACCGTTTCTAACGGTTTGTCGCGCGCATCGCAAACCGTTGAAACGGTTCTGCTTCTTAGTCACGGATCCTGATCACCGGGCTAAAGCCACGGTGCTAATGATATCGCTCCGCGCGGCTGAACGTTTGCGTTTTGGTTGCGGCCCAGGCCGCGCTGCGTAATCTGCGGA
>DASQKG010000037.1:0-5039 GCA_035630655.1 Pyrinomonadaceae bacterium | reverse complement strand
TTGCTGACCAGCTGAAAGGCATAGAAAGCTCCGGCTTTGACGTTGCCAATTTTTTCGCCGACATGATTTCGGCGTTCGATCCCACGCGCGAGTCGCGCCGGTTGACGGAAAACGCCGAGGCGCGTCAACGAGCGTTGGCGGCGCGCCAGGCTCGCTTGAGTGCGCGCAAGATAGAAGTCACGCCGATTTACACTCCGGAAGAGGCTGCCAAGGTCTCAGCGCTGCTCAAGAGCCTTGCCGATATCGAGCAGGTGTTGCGACAGAAAGACTACGTCAATGCCGAGAGGCGTTTAAGAGAGTTGATGAAGGAGTATTCGCGCGAACCGCGAATCTTCTTTGCCCTGGCTCAAACGGCGAGTCTGGCAGCCGCGGATGCGACCGACGAAGACGTGCAGGCGGAGCGACTCAATCGGGCACTGGCAAATTACCGGCTCGCACTTGAAGCTTCATCGCCTGACACGGACCGCGCGATCATTTCACGCGCTCATGAAGCGATGGGCCGAATTTACTCGTTCCTCGAAAAACCCACCGAAGCTTCCAGCGAGTTTGACAAGGCTATCGAGGTAGGCGAGGTGCCGGGCGGTGCTTACAAGGAAGCGCTCGAGGGAAAACGAAAACTAACCGAGCCGTAAGAGGCGTTCAGGTAACAGGTGTATAGAGTACAACCTTCAGGTTGCCTCTTTCCCCACCTCGCAGGATAGCTAACAACCTGCCGGACAGCTAACAACCCGCAGAAAAGCTAACAAAAATCCCCCGTTTAGATAGCGCACTTGGGCGCTCCGATTTGTGCACCGTTAGAGGCGCTCAAGTGCGCTACCTAAACGGGCATAGGCCTTTTCCCAACCACGCAAGCTAAAGCTTTTGTACTCTATACGCCTGTTGCAAACGAAAAGGACAGGCGCCATCGCCTGTCCCTTCCCCGCTCAACACCAACGAGAACTACTGGCTGAACAATGTCTTGATTAGATCGGCTGGGACGTTCGCGTTCTGATCACCCGGGGCATCACTATTTTCCCTGGAACCTGAATGTTGATTTCAGGAATCAAAGGAAGAGTAATACGGGGAACGGAAACATTCACCGCGGGGAATGAACCGAGTTCGATCCGAGGAACGACTATTGTGCGGCCCCCAGCCTGGCGAATCGTTCCAGGTTTAAGTAAAGACTCGGCGGCTTTTGGCGTTACATTGATCGTGCGCTGGTTCTTATTTCGCACGACCGTCAATGTTACGTCGCCGTCCTTCTTCTTGTTGATCGTACGGGAAAGATCGCCTGACCCCTCAATTTTCTCGCCGTCGATTGCTGTGATTACGTCACCTGCCTTCAAGCCGGCTTTTGCAGCTGGGGAATCGTCTGTAACTGCTGTGACCAACACCCCTTTGCCGTCAGCAATGCCGAAGTAATCCGCAAGCTGTTTAGTCAACTGCATCGTGCTGACGCCAATACGGCGGTGGTTACCAAGTGCAAGCAACATTCCATCCTCACCACCTGGTCCTCCCCACTTCCACGTCTTTGCTCCCGGCCCATCGGGAGGAAACAGTTTATGCAGTTCCTTTAACTTGTCTGCTCCCTCAAACTTTTTCAAATTCTCGAGTCCCTTCAGTCCCTCAAGCCGGTGAAAGGCGTTGAACTTGTTATCGCGCTTGGCGATGGTAACTGACAGTTCCTGTTCGCCGCCGGAACGGCTGATGGCCAGTCTGACAGTTTGATCGGGAGCCACTTCCGACACGAGCCGCGTGAGTTTGCGGGCGCTGGTAACACTGTCACCCTCAAATCTCAGGATCACGTCACCTTTTCGCAGGCCTGCCTTCTCCGCGGGACTGTCTTTAACCACTTCAGTGATCCCGACGCCGCGCGCTTCACGCATGTTGTAGCTGGCCATATTTTCTTTGTTAATGTCCTCAGCATGAACCCCCAGGAAACTGCCGCCCTCCATGAAGAAGGAGAAATTTCCCGGCCCGTCACCTTGCCAGCTAAATACCTGGGTCTCGGGAGTGTTCGGCACAACCGGTGTACCCTGCTGCGCCAGTACGACACCGCAAGTTAAAACGAGGGAGACAATAAAAAGAAAGGCTTTTCTGAAATTCATAAGAGAGAGAGTCCTCCGGATAGATTTTCTGCTTACACGCGGGCGCGCGACAGAGGTTCCAAAAACTCGGAACCCCACGGCGTCACGTTAGGACCGCACTGATCGCCTCAGCGGCTTGCCGCCCGATGTGCGGAAGTGGCTATGCCCTTCCGGAGGTTCGCCTTAATTATGGGGCTGCGCCCGGATCCGAGGGCGCAGCCCAGATATGGGAAAAACTGCTACGGCGGGGCGAAGCCTCCGCCTCACATCGGGCGGCAGAGCCGGGACGAAGTAATGCCTTGATCTATTGAGCAGATAGATGTTTTGGATTTCCGGCCTTAGGAAATGCGGCGGTACAATTCCACCCCGTCCGCGAGCTCGAGGGCGATTTTCCCTTCGGAATGCGCAAGATCAAGGTGGGCAACCGCTTCTGAAACCGAGAGAAACCGGTGAACGTCGTCTGCATCCGGGAACATCTGCTGCGCCACCTGCCAGGCAGTCGCGCCCGATTTCGGCAGCAACCGGACCACCGCAGCCTGGCGCTCCCGAATGGCGCGCAGGTATCGATTAAATAACTCTTCAAAATCGTGGACCGGCGCGCCATGTCCTCCATGTACGAGCGTGGGAGAAAAGCTTCGCAGACGCGCCAAACTCACCAGGTATTCCGACAGCGAAGCAAAACGCTTCGAAGGATCAACCGGGTCGGGTGAAAGAATCGGGTTGGGCGTAATCCGCTTTAACACGCAGTCACCGGCGATCACGGTGCGATCGGCTTCGCGCACAAAAGAGCATGAACCCGGTGTGTGACCGGGTGTGTGTATGGTCTTCAGAGCACCCGCGGCAAATTCGAGCTCTTCTTCGTCGCGGAGTTCGTGGTATTCGTCGGGCTCAAGTGAATCAGCATACTGTCGTACACCCTCGTACACTTTGCGCATGCTCTCAATCTCACCTGTTGGAACTCCGGCCCGCACCAACAGCGTTCGATGGTCTTCGTATTCCAGTCTTCCGATCCGGTGGCCGCTTTCCCAGGCGTGAACCAACACCTCTGCATCCTTCGCTTCATCGCGAATTGAGCGGGCCAATCCGCAATGGTCCTCGTGCGCATGCGTCAACACGATGCGGCGTATGTCAGAAACGCGGAAGCGCGCTTGTCTGAGACCTTCGCGGAGTGCTTCGATTGTTTCTTTTGTTTTGGGTCCAGTGTCGATGAGAGTGATTGGATCTTCGGCGATCAGGTAGACGTTTACCGGACCGACGTAAAAGGGTGTGGGAAGCGAGATTGGGATAATGCGCATGGAAGAAGGGTGTCGGGTGTCAGGTGTCGGGTGTCGGGCTCTACGGTGCTGAACTCGGGTTCGGTTGCAAGCATCAGCGTCAGAAGAATTGATGGAGATCAGTTACCCGGCTCTGCTTGCAGACACCCGACACCCGACACCCTTTCTTAGTACGCCCACTTATTCGCTTCAATCAGCACATCCGCCACGCGTTGCCGCGCCACGATCGTGTTCATCGGCGTGAGTTTGGTAAACCGGCGCAGCGCCGCCAGCAGCGTGCGCAACTCGTCTCCCTCTGACATTCCCGCCAGCGTGTTCTTCGCCCGCGCTTCGATGCGTTCCACAGCGTCGTTGCAAAACACACGAGTCATGTCGATGTATCTCGCCGCGGCTGCCTCGCCCTCGGATGCTGCCAGCTTCTGGGCCCGCAGAATCGCCGACTCCATCGCATACGCGTCCATGATGACGTCCGCGATGCCCAGGAGAATTTCCTGCTGGTCGCCCAGCTTCATCATGTATTTCTGCGCCGCAGTCCCCAACGTCATCAGCGCGACCTTCTTGGCGTTTTGGGCCAGCTTCTGTTCGGCCGCCAGCACCGCATCGTCGTCGTCGAAACTCGCCATCTGCGGTGTCAGTATTTCGTCCATCAATGCCTGCGCGGCCGGCAGCAGCGCCAGGTTTCCGCTCAGCGCCGCTTTCATAAGGCGTCCGGGAATCAACATGCGATTTATTTCATTCGTACCTTCAAAGATGCGATTGATGCGCGAATCGCGATACGCCCGTTCTGCCGGATAATGCGCGGAGTAGCCGTAACCGCCATAAATCTGGACCATCTCGTCCGCCACGAAGTCGCAGTATTCCGAGAGTGCAACTTTAATGATCGAGCATTCCGCCGAATATTCTTCAATCGCCTTCAACTTCGCGTTCGGATCGGTTGGGTCTGTGATCGCATCTTCGATCATTCCCAGCGTCCGGTAAGTCATCGACTCGCCCACCCAGGTGCGAATCGCCATCTCCGCGAGCTTCGACTTGATGGCGCCAAACGAAGAGATCGGTTTGCCAAACTGCTGGCGCTCGTTGGCATACCGAACCGCTTCATGGACCATCAACTTCATCCCGCCCACACACATGGCGCCCAGCTTGAAGCGGCCAATGTTCAGCGTGTTAAAAGCGATCTTGGCCCCCTTACCTACTTCCGCAAGAAGGTTCTCGACCGGCGCCTTGGCGTCCGTCAGCACGAGCGGCGTCGTGCTCGAGCCCTTGATGCCCATCTTGTGTTCTTCCGCGCCCGGCGTTACGCCGTCCTGCTTTTCAACAATGAACGCCGTAAACTTGTCGCCGTCTACCTTCGCGAAGACGATAAAGATGTCAGCAAAGCCGCCGTTGGTGATGAACATCTTCTCGCCGTTGAGAATGTAATGCGTGCCGTCCTCACTCAGCCGTGCGGTCGCCTTCGCGGCCATCGCGTCGGACCCTGAGCCGGCTTCAGTCAAGGCGTAAGCAGTGATCAATTCACCCGTGGCAATCTTCGGCAGGTACTTCTCTTTTGCTGCTTCGGTGCCGAAGTAAATGATGGGCAAGAGACCGATGCCGCTCTCCGCCCCGAGAGTGGTGGCAAACGATGCGCAGCGACCGATGTTCTCGCCAACGAGCGCGCCGCTGGTTTGATCGAGACCCAGTCCGCCGTATTCTTCCGGAA
>DASQKG010000036.1:0-7568 GCA_035630655.1 Pyrinomonadaceae bacterium | reverse complement strand
GTGAAGCCAGCGAAATAGCGGTCGAAGCGGCTGTAAAGAACCGCCTCATCATTGCCTGCGGCGGAGACGGAACCATTTCGGAAGTGGCCAACGGTATTCTCATGTCGGGCGGCGTTGCTGAACTTGGAATACTTCCCAGCGGCACCGGCGGCGACTTTCGCAAGACAATCGGTATCCCCGCTCGCACACGGGACGCGGCCAGGATTCTTCGTAACGGCCAAACCCGGCAAATTGACGTTGGGCGAGTGACCTACGCTAATGACGCCGGCGAGCTCGAAAGTCGTTATTTCCTGGGCGTTGCTTCGTTTGGGATGAGCGCCGATGTCATCGCGAAAGTGAAAGAGGGCGGTCCCGAGTGGATTCCCGCGAAGGGGCCAAAATGGCTAACCGGGCGAATAACTTTTAGCTTGGCGATGGCGGAGACGGCATTGAAGACCGTGGCGACAGAAATAATCGTTCAGTTGGATGATCATCCTGAACAGCATATGAGCGTCGCTAATCTTTGCGTGGCTAATGCGCGTTATTTCGGCGGAGGAATGAAGATCGCGCCAGATGCTAAGTTGACTGACGGGAGATTTGATGTTGTGAGCATAGGAGATCTGGGCGCGGGGAAGATTTTGAGCAATGCGCCGAGGTTGTATACCGGCTCTCACCTGGGCATTAACAATGTCGGCCATGCATTGGCCAAAAAGGTCGTGGCCCGGCCGGCTGCCGGACAAGAAAGAATCGGACTTGATGTAGACGGCGAACTGCCCGGATATCTGCCGGCGACTTTTCAAATTTTTCCAAAGGCTCTTCGCGTTCGGTGTCCAATACAGAACCCAGCGCGGCCTTAGCCCGCGAAGCGCTGCGATGGCATAAAGCCTGGCGTGGAGCGAAGAGGAACCCCAGGTTGCCGACCATCATGAAACTCAAGCGCGCGAAGCGTGCGATAGAGCAAACGCCGCAAGTGACAGTTGATGAATAGCTGTCGCCCACTCGCGGGCTGGAATCTTTTATTGCACGGATCCTGGGGTTCCGCTCGCAAAGCCTCGCTCCACACCCAGGCTTTACGCTATCGCCGCGCTCCGCGGGCTTAAGGCAGGTACCATCAATAAACTTAATCAGAGCTTCCTATAGTTTGTGGTGATTACGAGTTAGGAGATCACTCTACAAACTAAAAGTGAGTGGGACATTACTAGAAATTTCTTGCCAGAAAATTGAAAAACAGGGTATAAGTACCAGCACCGCAGCCTGTTTATACTTGTAATTGATTGGCACGGTGCTCTTCATGTATAGGCGAATAACGTTTTCTTGCGCAGAGAGTGATCCCTGCAATGCGGGGAGTTGTATAATTTTCACTCTAATGCAGCGTTGAAGTGTGTAATCGAGTCTGACGGAGGGTTCGGATAGTGGATACTTCGGCTAACGAAGGGGCATCCGCCAACAGCAGCACGACACCCGTCACTGCGACGCCGGGCGAGACTGTCGCGGCCGGGGCGCCTCCTGCTACCACTGCGCCCGCGAAGCCGCCGCTGCCTGCTGCCGCCAGGACGCCACCTGCACCGCCAAATATCGTCGAGAGCACTCCCGATCCGCCGGTTAACAAGATGCGCCGCCGGATAGTGTGGGCTGCTGTGGCGGGATTTCTGACTACATGTTTCCTGATGTTTCTGCGGTTCTTTCTCCCCCGATCGATCACTGAGCCACCTACTACTTTTCGAATCGGTTCACCGGATGATTACGCTCTTGGCGTGGATACGAAATGGCAACAGCAGTATCGCATTTGGGTCACCAAGACTTCCGACCGGCTGTTCGTAATCTATGCCCGATGCACCCACCTGGGTTGCACGCCTGACTGGAAGGCTAGCGAGAATAAGTTTAAATGTCCGTGCCACGGCAGTGGTTATGACAGCGAAGGAATAGCCTTCGAAGGCCCAGCGCCGAGACCGATGGATCGCGCTCACGTTGAAATCGACGCCGAAGGTCAGATCGTAGTCGACGTCGCGCGGCTCTACGACTGGACTAAAGGCGAAAAGAACGAGTTCGAGGAGCCTGGTGCTTCGATTCCGTTGTGATGACGCTGATTGAGTGATCTCGAACGAGAACCATGGAAGAAACGCCAGACAAGAAAGACACGAAACAATTGACCGAAGGAGAGAAGGCGAACACGAGCCTCGTGGGAAAGGTGCGTGAAGGCGCAACGTCTTTAAAGGAACGCGCCATTGAAGAAGCCAAGACCTATAAAGATCCTCAGGATACCCAGCTTTGGAAGTCAATTTTTCGCGTCTCTCATGATCGTTCCGACCCGCGTAACCGATCTCTAGCGGTCTTATCAAACGTCTTTCTTCATCTTCATCCGGCAAAGATCAATCGCGACGCGGTGCGTTACCCATTTACATGGGGAATGGGAGGCATCACGTTCTACCTATTCATAGTACTCACGTTCACGGGCGTGCTTCTGATGTTTTATTACCATCCGACCAAGGCGGATGCGTTCAAGGACATTCTTTATCTGGAGCATGACGTACCCTTCGGCAAACTACTTCGGAACATGCATCGTTGGGCGGCCCACCTGATGGTCATTACGACCTGGCTGCACATGTTTCGGGTCGTGCTTACCGGATCTTACAAACGCCCGAGAGAATTCAACTGGTGTGTCGGCGTGGTTCTGCTCGTGTTGACGCTGCTGCTTTCGTTTACGGGTTATTTGCTACCAGATGATCAGCTTGGTTTTTGGGCCGTGACTGTAGGTACCAACATGGCCCGGGCCACACCCATGTTGGGTTCCGAAGGACCTTTCGGCATTCAGTTGGGAATGACGCCGTTTAATGATGTCCGTTTTGGACTCCTGGGCGGGTCGATTGTCGATTCTAATGCCTTATTGCGTTCCTATATTTGGCACTGTATCGGTATTCCGCTGGTAGCTTCGATCTTTATGGCCGTCCATTTCTGGCGGATACGAAAAGACGGAGGCATTTCCGGCCCGGCGCCGGTAATGCTCGAGCCAGAAATGAAAGCAGTCAAGAAAAAGTAACGTTGTCTGACGCGGTTTTTGCTGTCACAGCTCATCGAATCCTGAACGCATGGCGAAACGTTTTGCATTAAGCAGAGGCAAGCTGATAACCCTGTTGGTGGTTGTCGTCCTCACCGGTCTCGCGGTTTGGTCCGTTCACGACTGGCATCAACTGTGGAAGATTTCCTCGGCGCCCGACAATGTTCCCATCGTCGCCATGTTGTTTCTAGTGCCGTTCTTCACGTGGCTGGGTGTCAGGCAGTCACAGGCAAACGACCAGCTCATCGCAAAACTCGAGGAAGATCCGAAGCTGGCGAAATCTCATCATCGCAAGGTTGAGCCATGGCGGCCGGGTTGGGCGAGAGAGATACATGTTTGGCCCTATCTGGTGCGGATTGAATTCCTGGCGACAGTTATTGTCACCATCATTCTGTTTGTCTGGTCCATTACCCTCAACGCCCCCCTCGAAGAACCCGCGAACCCCAACCTGACGATGAACCCATCGAAGGCGCCATGGTACTTCCTCGGGTTGCAGGAGATGCTGGTCTACTTCGACCCGTGGATCGCCGGCGTGGTTATGCCTTCGCTCATCATGGTCGGCTTGATGGTATTTCCATACGTTGATTCGAACCCGCTGGGGAACGGTTACTACACCTTCAGACAGCGCCGATTTGCGGTGGGCATGTTTGCCATCGGTTTTCTCCAATGGATTTTGTTGATCGTTATCGGCACGTTCATTAGAGGTCCCGGCTGGATTTGGTTTTGGCCCGGACAGACCTGGGACCACAATGCGGTGGTGTACGATCGCAACCGCGACTTGCACGACATAGTTGCCGGCATGACAGGATTTTCCATGCTTTCGACATCATGGGTGCTTAAAGCAATCTTCGGCCTCATCGTCGTATCGCTTTTCTTCCTTGTCGGCGCTCTTTTCTTCCATTGGCTCATGTTGCGCGGAGGATTCGACCGCATTGACCCTTCGCTGCCTTGGTGGAAACGCATAAAGCTGTGGATGACCACACCCGATGAGTTTGAAAAGAAATTGCTGTCGCGAACCAGTTTGCTGCAGTACCTGACTTTCCAGTTTTTTGCGATCACTGTCTTGTTGGCTATGCCCGTGAAGCTGGTCTTGCGACTGGTATTTACGATCAAGTACGTCTGGGTCACTCCCTGGTTCAACGTGTGAGTGAGGGCGGAGGACAATTTCGAGTGGCAGACACTCCGGAAACCAAAGAGTCGTTAGTAAAGAATGAGCCGCAGGCGCCGGCAAGCGATCCCATCGTAAGCAAGTCAACGAGCGGTTGGATGTTGATTTGTGCATTGCTGCTCACAATCTCACTTGCCTGGGCCTTGTGGGACGAGGCCTTTGGTCAACGACCGTGGAAGGGATATCAACAGCAATTCGTCAGCCGTTACACGCGCTATCTCAATAGCATCAAGCCTCAAGCAGGGAAGACCGAAGCAGAGGTCAAAGAGAGTTCCGAATACCAGGAACTCGACGCTGAAGCCCGGGCTGCGATGGACCAGGTAAAGCCTGAAGTCAGCGAGATTGACCAGAAAGTTAGAAATATCCAACAGCGTCTGGATGCGGTTACCGAGCCTTTTCAGAACCAGCGCGGACACCTCACCGTCATTGCTTACAACATTGAAACGGCCCAGGGCTCGGCTAAAGAAAAGTATCGCCGCGAGGCTGAGGAAACAAAAAGCGAAACGGTCGAGGTAGAACTTCCGGCGGAGGATGGTTCGGGGAAAACCACCTCCCAGGAAATGAACTACTCTCAGCTGGAGAAGCTTTATAACGATCTGCGCGATCAAAAGGCACAGCTTCTCGGACGCAAGGCTGAAGTCCTCAAGGCGCCAACCGAAACCGGGAAAAAACGCGATGATTATCTGAAACACCATGTAATCGGATTGGGTCCGGCACAGATCGATGGGCTGATCCGGAAGATGAATACCTTCGATTACTCGATTCTGCCTCATCAGATCAGTGTAAATTCGGCAGGCATCGTTGACCGTTGCCAGGTTTGCCATGTCGGCATACGCGAACCGCTCAACTTGAGAGCAGAAGACCTGGCTCCGGACGGACCTGGTAAAAAGCCAGACAGCCTGGCAAAGGCCTTCGTTAGCCATCCGCGTAAAGAGCTGCTTCAAATTCACAATCCCGATCGCTTCGGGTGCTCCGGCTGTCACTGGGGTAACGGCCGAGCTACAACGGGCGAGGTTAAAGGGCATGGCCGCCATAAGTATTGGCTCTGGCCGCTATTTGAGCGCGAAAACATTGAGGCCGGGTGTCAGCAATGCCACGCCCGAGATCGCGTAACACAGGGCGCCGAAACCTTGAACCTGGGCCGCGATCTATTCGCTGAGCGCGGGTGCGTGGGCTGCCATCGCTACGAAGGCTTCGATCGCGAATCCGATGCGCTCTCCGCTTCGCGACAAACGACTACGCAGCTCGAGGATCAGGTTACCGCTAACGAGAAACTGATTCGCGAGGACACCGAAGCGGCAAACCAGGCGGCTGACGATACCGAGGCCCAAAGGTTGTTGGCCCACGCAGAGTCACTGAGAGTCACGAACAGTTTGTTAGCCGCCCGTAAGGACCAGTTAAACCTGCAGTCGAAGTATTTAATGCAGGACCAGAAGAAGGTTGGGCCGAACCTTAAAGATGTCCGGCTGAAACTTCGAAAGGAATGGCTCCCCGTTTGGCTGGAGAATCCTCAGGGCTTTCGTCCCGGGACCAAGATGCCGACCTTCTGGCGTTTTGGCGGCGCCGAAGATGGCCACGGAGTAAAGCCTGATAGTGACGCCGCGGATCAGATCAAGGCGATCTCTGCGTATCTCTGGCAGGAAAGTTTCGACGGCAAGGTACCGGAACAGGGTCGCGGCAATGCGGCCAAGGGCAAGCAGCTTTTTGAAACTCGCGGATGTCTTGGTTGTCATTCGATCGGCGACGCTGAAAGTCCAATCGGTGGAGACTTTGCCGCCAACCTTCAGCGCGTGGGCGAGAAGAGCAACTTCGAATACATCGTGCGCTGGATTCATAACCCGCGCGAACGTTGGGCGCCTTATTGTCCGAAAGAGAAGCGCGACCTGACGCCGGAAGATTACAGCAAGCACAACAAGCAATATGTTTTCGACACTGAGCTGAATTCTACGTGCCCGAACGACGGCGCTGAACTCCAGGTCCAAAACATGACGGTGATGCCTAACTTCAGGCTGAGCGATGCCGATGCGCGCGATATTGCCACCTACCTGTTCTCGTTGTCGGCGCCACCCTCTTATCCGGACGCTTCGTTCATGGACGACGCCAGCCTGAAACCGAAAGGGCAGGCATTGATTAAGCAATACGGTTGCGCCGGCTGTCACGAGATTAAGGGTTTTGAAGAAGAGCAACGCATCGGCAAAGAGCTGACCGTTGAAGGGGCCACGCCTATTGAAAGATTGGATTTTGCTCTGCTGACTCATGACGCGGAAAAGGGTCACGATCCGTTAAAGCTGCACGGCGATCACTCGGAGAAACCCTGGTACAACCACAAGGGATTCTTTGAACACAAGCTGGCTGAGCCTTCAATTTATGACCTAGGGAAAGAGAAGGACCCCAAAGACAAACTGCGTATGCCAAAGCCGTTTCTGAAACCGGAATGGCGCAACGCGTTGACTACATTTCTGCTGGGCAGCGTCGGCACGGAGGGTTCGAATGTGCCGCGGTCCCTCTTCTTTGATCCGCAGGACCAGCGGCGACAGGACATACAAAACGGTTGGTGGGTGATCAAGAAATATAACTGCGTGGGCTGCCATCAGATTCAAGTGGACCAGCGTTCCACTCTCATGGACGTCCCACTTTATCAAACGCCTGAGGGTAAAGACTTCCTGCCGCCAAGATTGACGAGCGAAGGAGCGCGCGTAGATCCAAACTGGTTGCTGCGCTTCCTGACGGATCCGTCTTTGAGTGAACAGAGAAGTACAACTCCCCAGTCCACAAGTTCGCAGGCTACGCGTACAGCGCTCAGCGAGGCGCCCAGCGCCGTGCCCGCCGCGTCGCCCAACGGGGCAGCCAGACCCGGTACGAATGGGAAACCAGTGGCAAGCACATCGGCCGCGAAGATGAAACCGCAGCCGGGCCTGGATCGCAACGGCGTTCGACCGTATCTTCAGGCGCGCATGCCGACGTTCAGTTTCTCGCCGAATGAGCTGCAGACTTTGGTGCGTTTCTTTATGGCCTTGTCTGGACAGCAGGAGCCCTATATTAAGGAGCCGATCCAACCGTTAACCGAAGAGGAGAAGCTCGTAGCTCGCCAGATGTTCACGTCAGGCACACCTTGCTTGAAATGTCATATCACCGGCGATCCGACGCATGATGCGACGGCAATAGCGCCCAATTTCTTGCTGGCCGGGGAGCGCCTTAAACCTGATTGGACTTTCCGTTGGCTTCTCGATCCGGCCCAGATAAGTCCGGGCACGGCTATGCCGACAGGGTTATATAGAAAGGAAGGGGAGCGTTGGGTCATCAACGTACCTAATCCCCCGCAAAGCGCGAACGACTATCATCAGGATCATGCGGCACTCCTGGTGC
>DASQKG010000035.1:0-7779 GCA_035630655.1 Pyrinomonadaceae bacterium | reverse complement strand
TTATCCAAATCGATCATGCGGCCCACCGGAATGGGCTGATGCTGCGACAACTCTTCTACGTAATGAGCGTCGTGACGCATCTGTAAGCCAGTCGGCAATCCCCTTTTAGACACGTTTTAATACCTCTTCACACAGGTTTGCGTATTCAATTGCGCCCGAAGAAGCAGGAGCGAAACTAAAAATCGACTCCTTGTATGCGGGCGACTCTTCGAGACGAACACTCTTGGTTATGACAGTATCAAACAATTTTGGACCAAACACTTTCTTAATCTGTTCATGAACCTCGCGTGCCAGCGTGGTCCGCTTATCATGCAGAGTGACCAGCACGCCTAACAATTCCAGGCCTGGATTCGGACGAGCTTTAACCTTCTCGATGGTCTCGAGAAGATCATCGGTGCCCTCAAGTGCGAAGTAAGACGATTGGATCGGCACTAGAACATGCGTGGCCGCAACCAGCGCGTTGACCGTAATCAAACCCAGCGTTGGCGGAGTGTCGATAATGATGACGGGATATTGCTCGCGGAATGGAGCCAGGCGGTCTTTCAGCCGAAATGGAGCATCGAAATCGCCCACCAGCTTAGCTTCCAGTTTCGCCAGGTTAATACGCGCTGGAATTAGGTCGAGACCTTCGACTGGCGTTCGGTAGACAGCCTGCTCGACCGGCGCCATACCGTCGGTCATCAGCTCATACGCAGAGCGTTCAACCGAGAGCGGATCAATAAACGATATGGAACTGTTTGCCTGGGGATCTAAATCGAGAAGAAGGACACGTTTGCCAAGTCTAGCAAATGCGGCAGCCAAATTGATGGCGGTAGTAGTCTTGCCCACGCCACCCTTTTGATTTGCGATCGCAATTATCATTCGTTACACATCGTAGTCTCTAACTCAGAACCGACAAAGAATCACATAGGAAGATCACCGGCTTCGCCGATGACGTCAGGCCATTCTTCTTCGCCTAGAGAGGAGTCGTCCGCTGACTCATCTTCACTCGGGACCGTATTCCGCGAAGCTTTAATGACTTCCGCGTCAACATAGATGGGACAATCCGCTCGAAGCGCCAGGGCAATCGCGTCGGAAGGTCGCGAGTCGAGCACCATTCGGTTGCCGTCGCTCATGCGCATCTCAATGACTGCGAAAAATGTGTTGTCGCGCAAACTGGTAACTACAACTCTTTCGATTTGAATACCAAGCTCGATTATCAGGTTACGCAGCAGGTCGTGGGTCATGGGACGAGGTGGCGCGATCTTTTCAATCTCTAAAGCGATCGCATTGGCCTCGTATGCGCCTACCCAAATCGGCAGCATCGTATCGCTGTCGACGTCCTTCAAAATAATGATCGGCGTCCCACTATTAGGATCCATCATCAGCGCTCTAATTTTTACTTCGATTTCCATGACTTCCCTGCTTCTGGTTCTGCCCTGGCTCTACCCCCTGACATCAGGTGTTTAGAGTACAACCTTTAGGGTGCTCGTTTGCGACCTCGCACCCTCGCTTCATCCGCGAGCGGCTAGCTAAAGCTCGTTCTCTATACGCCTGTACCCGCGGTCGCTGCCAGCGTTCCATAGAGACTATTTGGTTTCGCCTCGGAAACCAACACCTCAACAACGTCTCCAGCTTGCGCTCCATCTGGGCGGAAGTTAACTACTTTGTTGCAGGTCGTGTGGCCCATCATGTCGTTCTCGGAGCGCGCGCTCTGACGTTCAACCAATGCGCTTACGCGGCGGCCCACATAGCTTTCATAGATCATCTTCTGAATAGATATTTGCAGATCCTCGAGCTCTATGAAGCGTGCAGTCTTCTCGCTTTCCGGAACCTCATCGTCAAGCTGGGCCGCTGGAGTTCCCGCGCGTTTCGAATACTTGAACATGTAGATCTGGTCATATTCACACTCGCGCACAAGCCTCATAGTATCTTCAAAGTCTTCGCGGGTCTCGCCGGGAAAACCTACGATGATGTCGCTCGTCAGCGCGAGCCGGCGCTTCGATGTTTTGATCCCGTTCACCCTTCGCAAGTAATCTTCGCGCGTGTGGCCGCGCCGCATCGCTTTCAAAATTCGATTGCTGCCTGATTGCGCCGGCAGGTGGACCCAGTCGCAAAGATTCGGATACTCCTCGATCGCGGACACTATATCAGGGTGGAAGTCTCTGGGAAACGATGTCGTAAATTTGATTCGGTCCATCCCCGTCTCGGCCACAGCCCTTAGCAGACGGGAAAACGAAGTTGCTCCCTGGTAAGCTTCAAGACCTTCCTGCGATTTGGGTCTATAGCTATTTACGTTCTGGCCGATCAGATGCACCTCTTTGTAGCCAAGCGAGTGGAGTCGTGATACCTCGTCGACTATTTCCGCGGCGTTGCGGCTTTTCTCGCGTCCTCTCGAATAAGGAACAATGCAGAAGGAGCAAAACTTATTACAACCTTCGATGATCGGCACAAACGCAATGTAAGGCGATCGTCTTTCTGCCGGTGAAACATTCCACTCTTCGCCTTCCTGCCGCTCGTCGAGGTCGATAACAGATGCTTCCCCGCCCCGCGCGCGCTGAATCATTGACGGGATTCGATCGGTGGCGCGTGTGCCAATAACTAAATCGACTGCGGGAGCATTTCGGAAAATGGACTCTCCTTCCAACTGCGCGACGCAGCCCATTACGCCAATCAACGGTTTCGACTTACGCGTTGTCGTCGTAAGCTTACGAATCTCTCCGATACGGCGGAAAACTTTTCTTTCCGCGCGCTCTCTCACTGAACAGGTATTAAGTAGAACAACGTCCGCTTCGCCCGCCATCGAAGTCAGTTCGTAACCCGCCTTGCGCAAACCTGTAGCGGCGCGTTCCGTGTCAGCGACATTCATCTGGCAGCCGAACGTCTCGATGTAAACTTTGGATTTCATTAATACGGACTACCCGAAATTCCGCGACGTAGTTCAGAGTTCAAGCTTCAGCTTGCGTGCGCCAGGGAGGCAGCCTAAAGGCGGAACTCTGAACTGCCAGCTTCCAACTTACGGCCTGAATTCGCCCGTAGTCTATCAGAAACTGGAAGTCAAACGCGATACCGGACTTTTTGCTACAGAGCGTTTTAGTGGTTTGTAGTCGCGCAGCTTGACCCTTGTTAATTACGTGGTAGCATTGCCCGCGAGTTCACAATTCAAAAAAATTAAGAGGTCCCTCATGTCGTTCAACAAAATAATTTTAATTGGAAATCTTGGCCGTGATCCTGAGCTTCGTTACACGCCCCAAGGGACGCCTGTTTGCAGTTTTAGTATGGCGACAAATGAACGACGGAAGGACAAAACGGGCGAGATGCAGGACCACACTACGTGGTTCAAAGTAACACTCTGGAACCGGCAGGCTGAGACGGCCGCTCAGTATTTACAAAAGGGTCGCCCCGTTTACATCGAAGGACGTCTTCGAGTTGAGGAATACACAGACCGAGACGGAAAACCGAGACACAGCCTCGAGGTTAACGCTACTGATATGCAATTCATCGGTGGCGGGCGGGCTGAGGGTGGTGCGCCAATGGAGAGAGCCGCCGCAGCATCAGGCGGCGGCGAGCCTGCGGAGCTGCCTGATGATGACATCCCTTTCTAACGGTCTCGAATAGATTTAGAAACTCACACGTCGCTCCTATGCAAGGCTTGTCGCTGGCGACGTTAATGCCCGGCGCGAATGCCAAGCGTTAGGTGATTTCTCACGTACCGTTCACAACTGAAAGTCATCAGTGTTATGTCTTCTGACGACCCTAAAACAATCGCTCTCCAAAGAAGCTAGTCAGGCTTGGCTTGGTCGCTATCGCGTTGCTGTTTTCTCTGCGAATATCATGGCATTCGCTTTTGCTGGGGCCATAGTGTGGGCGAGTTGGCAACTGTGAAACACTAGTTCCCGAGACCGCTTTCTGGAACGCGCTCTTTACAGCGGCGAGCACCTTATTACCGCTGCGTGGGAGCGAATCGGCTTATTCCTCGTTTCATTTCTTGTGATGCTGATCGTGGTGTTTATTAATCGCTGGTATCTTCACCGCTTTCGCGCCTAGCAATCACCAATCTGACTGACCCAGAGGAGACCTCTGGTGCATCGAACCCGCTGAACCCATTCAGGCTGTTGATCAATCGCCGCAATTAACTACGCCGCCGTCCCCCAGCGTCCAAACTGCCTTAGCTTCTGGTAGCGGCGCGTCAGGCGCTCGTCCTGACTACAACTAACCGCTTCGGCTAACCGTTCAGTTAGAGCTGCGTCCAGATAGCGCGCGGCTTTCTCGTAATCATTGTGTGCGCCGCCTTCGGGCTCGCTGATGATTTGATCGACGATCTTCTCGGCGTAAAGATCCTGCGCCGTTAAACGCAAACCGGTAGCGGCGCGGTCGGCGAGCTTAGCGTCCTTCCAAAGAATTGCCGCACATCCTTCAGGAGAGATGACTGAGTAGATCGAATTCTCGAGCATCATCACCTGATCGCCGACGCCAATAGCCAGGGCCCCACCAGAGCCTCCTTCTCCAATGACCGTTACAATCACCGGCACTTTAAGCTTGGCCATTTCACGTAGGTTGTAGGCGATCGCTTCTGCCTGGCCGCGCTCTTCAGCGTCGATACCGGGATATGCGCCGGGAGTGTCAATCAAGGAAAATATGGGTCTGCCGAATTTTTCCGCGAGCATCATCGCCCTTAGTGCTTTGCGGTAGCCTTCCGGTTTAGGCATTCCAAAGTTTCGATAGCTCCGCTGCTTGGTGTCGCGTCCCTTTTGATGGCCCACCACGACAATCGGAAGACCATGAAAACGCGCTGAACCGCAAACGATCGCCGGGTCGTCACCGAACCGGCGATCTCCATGGAGTTCGACAAACTCATCAAACAGCCGCTCAATGTAGTCGAGCGTATGCGGACGATCGGGATGCCGTGCGAGTTGCACGCGTTCGATCGCACTGAGCGATGCCGGCTGGGGTGCCGGCTTCTTCTCGGCCTCAGAACGTTTGTTTCGTTTTGCCACTTACTTACTGTTCCTTTGTTTCATCTATCGGTATCAGGTGCCGATGGTGGCATTTTGGAAATCACATAAGCGACGAATCCACGAAATTACACGAACCAACACGAATACTTTTAGTGTGATCAAGCAGGGCCCGATCGTCGGTTTCCACAAGTTGAAAACAGAGACGGAACTTCTCATCAACCCAACTTGAAAGATAGACCAACCCTTCAGGAGCGAGACGTCCTTTTTCTTTAAAGCGACGATAAACGGGTAAGGCGTCATAGTTCTTGAAGTTTTCGATCACCATATAAACCATGGTTTAAGTGCCTCAGTATGATTCACTGAAGGTAGCCTTCTTACGCAGGTGCCGTCGAACTAAACAAAGTCCCTTCTCTTCGGTCCGATTCGCCTCGCGGAGCGATCTCATTAGCACCGCGGCTTCAGCCCGGTGAACGAGCCCGGAAAAGCATTTCTTAACCGTTTCCAACGGTTTCCTGTATCCCACGCCAATAAATCGTTAAAACGGTTTCCTCTTGATTGGTGCCGTAATGTCACCGGGCTGAAGCCGCGGTGTGAATGAGATCGCTCCGCGTTTCACAGGGCAAGGTCGTTCTTTGCCACTTAAACTGCGCCGAAAGGGAGCCAGTACCAAAAGGCCTCTAAGCCTTCTCGACTTTGAGTCCACAGCCAACATTACGGAAGGCCGTTTCAAGCCTTTCGCTGCGCTCCACGCGCAACGTCGAGTTAACCTTCACCCGAACCAGCAGATTAGCATCAACCGAAGTTTCGAGCACAACCTCGCACCCGCCCGAATGCGTGTTTATTACGTGCAGGATGCTATCAAACAACCCTTCGGCATCGTCGGCAGCCGGTACGCGAAGAACAATGAGTTCTTTTGCCTTCGCGATTTCATCGAGCGCCTGCACCTGGTCAGCGATGATCGATGGTGGATTGTCTTCGGAGAGTTCGAGACGTCCGGTGATTAGCACTGGAAGTTCGTTTTTAAGCAGCACTGAAAATTTCCGGTAGACTTCCGGCCACAGGACACACTTAGTTCCTCCTGCTTCATCCTCGAGACGCAAGAGAGCGAAGCGGTCGCCTTTTTTAGTTGTCCTGGGCTGAAGATCGTTGATGATGCCGCCAACCGAGATGCGACTGCCGCTCGAGAGCGTGGGCAGGTCAACTGACTTCACAGCTCTTGATGACTGTAATAAATCGCTATAGGCGCCAAGCGGGTGGCCGGTGATGTAGAAACCCAGCGCGGCTTTTTCCGCTAGTAAACTTTGAGAAGAAGTCCATGGCACGCCCGTGGATGCCGGCTGCTCGATGTAGGCTGAATCTTCAGGCTCCGATCCAAACAAGCCATTCTGACCCAACATCTTTTCGCGCCGCGCTCGCTGGGCTCGTGAGAGTGCGCCGTCGATCGAATTGAAGAGTGCGCCACGCCATTCATGCGTCGCTCGTGATTCCGGTTTCAGAGAATCAAAGGCTCCGGCGCCCACGAGTCCCTCCAGCACCCGCTTGTTTAAATTGCCTTGTCCAAGGCGTTCCGCGAAATCGAAGAACGATTTGAAGGCGCCCGCTTGCCGTGCCTCGATAATGGAGTTCACGATTGACTGACCCAGCCCCTTGATCGCGGCCAGTCCATATCTGATTGCTCCGCTGAGCGGTGTGAACCCTGAGAAACTCTCGTTAACGTCTGGTGGCAGTAGATCAATCCCCTGGGATCTCAACTCTTTTGAATACTTGAACACCTTGGCAGCATCCTGGGCTTCACTCGACAGCACGGCCGCGTAAAAGTGTTCGGGAAAATGGGCCTTGAGATATGCAGTCTGAAAGGCGAGGAAGGCGTAGGCCATTGAGTGGCTGCGAGGGAACCCATAGTCGGAGAACTTTTCCATCAGTGAGAATATCTTCTCCGCCTTTTCTTTCTTGATGCCCCGCTCGACCGCCCCTTCAACGAACTTCTCCTGGTGTTTGGCCATTTCCTCGCGCTTCTTCTTACCCATGGCTCGCCGCATCAGGTCGGCTTCGCTTAAGGTGTAGCCCGCGAGCTTCTGGGCGAGCTGCATAATCTGTTCCTGGTAGACGAGGACGCCGAAGGTGTTGCTCAGGATCTCCTTCATTTCCGGCACCAGGTAGCGGACCGTTTTCTTGCCCCGGTGGCGATCGATGAACTCCTCAACCATGCCTCCGTCCAGCGGACCGGGGCGGTAAAGCGCGTTTAAGGCCGAAAGATCCTCGAGGCCCTTGGGCTTAAGCTTCCGACATATCTCCTGCATGCCTGAAGACTCGAACTGAAA
This sequence comes from Pyrinomonadaceae bacterium, assembly GCA_035630655.1. Classification (GTDB taxonomy): domain Bacteria; phylum Acidobacteriota; class Blastocatellia; order Pyrinomonadales; family Pyrinomonadaceae; genus PSRF01. The sequence goes on along the minus strand of DASQKG010000035.1, from coordinate 521 downwards.
CACCGCGTCCGTGCGCCCTTCCCCGAAAACCGACATGGTTTTCTCATCGTTAAGCGCTATATCCGCCCAGTTAATCTCGTCGCCAAGCAGTTGCTTAATGCTCTTTAAGCAGTCATTTATAACAGTTAAAGCGGTAAGCGCTAGAAAGTCCATCTTAAGCATGCCCGTCTTTTCGAGGTCGGACATGACGTATTGGGTGGTTAATTCTTCCTTCCCTGAGACGGATATGGGGATTAGTTCCTGGAGTGGAACCGGCGAAATAACGACGCCGGCGGCGTGCACGGAGGAATGGCGGGCACAGCCTTCCAGGCGACGTGCTATTTCAATCAACTCCTTAACGGTAGGGTTGGTCTCGATTTCCTTCCGCAGCTCCGGGACCTGTTCCAGGGCCTGCGTGAGGGACACGTTTCTTCCGCGGACCGGCGGCGGAATCAGCTTGGCGATTCGTTCAACTTCCGCGTAAGGCATTTCCAACGCGCGACCGACGTCCTTAATCGCGGCCCGAGATGCGAGGGTTCCGA
>DASQKG010000034.1:0-9089 GCA_035630655.1 Pyrinomonadaceae bacterium | reverse complement strand
CTGTTGACCGCCACCGCCGCCTTGACCTTGATTATCTTGTCCCATTTCATCTCCTCCTGGTTGGACCATAGTCGTGATAGTTCCAAAGGGGGCCTGTATTGATCAGGTCTCTTTTCTTTGTACGCAAGCGGACACACATCGTGTCTTCGCATGCTAACCGAACAGCCTCATAGGATTCGCTAACGACCCGCAATGTTAGTGCCACACCATTAACTGAACCCTGCCAGCCCTTGATCACTTCACGGCCGACCGTTTCATGAAATTGAGTAGAGATTTTTCCGACGGATGCAGAGCTCGGCCTCGAAATTTGATAAACTCGTCCAATGTCTTGAAGTATCGGTTAATGATCTTGCCGGTTTCGAAGCTGTTGATAATCTCGGGACAGACATAGGCGCTCCTACACACAGCGGGTGTGTTTCCCAGCGCGTCCGCCGTCTCCTTGATTGCCTCAACCACTTTTCGCTTTCGGGCGGTGCCACTATCGCCTACTTCCGCGCCGACTCTCGCTAAAGCACAAGCACATACAAGTGTGCCGGCCCAGGTACGGAAATCTTTGGCGCTAAATTTCTCGCCCATCACTTCTCGAATATATGCGTTGATATGCGACCGCCGGACGTCAACGAATTCGCCGTTTCCGTTTTGATACTTGAAGACTTCTCGTGATGGTTGCTGCAAAAGCTGTCGGACCACCCTTGCTACCTGCCGGTCCTTAATGTGTCGTTGCTGGTGAACGCCGGACTTACCCGGGAAATCGAATTCAATTACGTCGCCCTTCACCTTGACGTGCTTCGGCCGCAGAGTGGCGATCCCGTAACTGCCATTCTCGCTCGCGTAAACCTGGCTTCCGGGACGGATGAAACAAGTCGACAGAATCCGCAGGATCGAAGCCATTACGCGTTCTCGACCCAGTCCTGTTTGTCTTAGATGGGCCGCAACACTGGACCGCATCTTTGGCAACGCCTCTGCAAACTTAATTAGCCTGCGAAACTTGTTGGCTTCCTGTCGACGGACATGATTCTCGTGATAGAGATACTGCAATCGGCCTGCGGCATCTTTGCCGATGACCTGTACAGGACCACCAGCCGCGCTATTGATCCAGACATCTGTCCAGGCTGGTGGAATTTTGAGATCTTCTATCCTTTTTCTATCTGTGCCGTTGAGTTTCTGACCGTCAGCACGCTTGTATGTAAAGCCGCGGGACGGCGATCCGCGTCGATTGATACCTGTCTTTTGAAGTCGTTCAAGTATGGTCATTGATGTTCTTAGATGAACGGGGTAGTAGCCCAATCGTTAGGGAGGGCGTCACTGTTAGCCCATACGCCCTTCCTTACGGTCGGGCTACTTTCCGTAGTTCAGCCGCCGCCCACAATTTCTGCGAGCGGTCGTCTCGTTAAAACAACGTTTCTTTAATTGCCTTTGGTTGTGGGAATTTTAGGAATCTCGGCGCTTGAGTGGCCCAGTTGCGATAATTTTCATTACTTTCGCTTTTGGTCCCCTCGATCGCCCTCACCCGGCTTTGACACGGTCTTGGCGTGTTGTTTGATATCCCTGGCCAGCGAACGACCCTGGTCGTCAGATTCCTTGAATTGGCCCTTCTCGTCGCGGCGCACGTAGCGCTTATCAGTCCCCGTATCTATTAATTCGCGTTTGCTGCTCGACTTCTTGTTTGCCATCCGCCCCTCCTCGTTCATGTGTAGGCTTCCTGTACAGACCAGTTACTTACTTGTTTAGTAACAGACCACCATTTCGGTCTTTATGAACTTGGACCACCTCAACCGCAATCGCGATGCCGCTTCTTATGTTCAAAAACGGCGTAGTGTTCCGGGTGTAATAACCCCGCGAGTCGGCCTTCAATAAATCGGGGATCAGGAATTGCAAAGTTTGGAAGAAAGAGGGGGGAGACGAATGCCTAGAGGAGATAAAGGCGCCTATACGGATAAGCAAAAGCGAAAGGCTGAGCATATCGAAGAAGGGTACGAGAAAAAGGGCGTGTCGAAGAAGGAAGCGGAGTCTCGTGCCTGGGCCACCGTGAATAAGGAATCCGGCGGGGGCAAGAAGAGCGGTTCCGGACGCGGCAAAAAAGAAAACCGCAGCGCTTCAAAGAAAGGCGGTAAGAAAGCCGCGAAGAAGTCTTCAAAAAAATCTTCAAAGAGGTCCAGTAAGAAGACGAGCAAGAAGGAATAACGGTGATGCCTGCTAAACGTAAAAAATCCGGCACCACTTCGCGCACATCAAAACGGGGGAGCAAGAAGGCCGATTCGCGAAACTCTGCAAACCCAGTTGCCACGAAGGCATCTTTAGAGATTGGTCAGCTAAAAGAGCCCAAGTCGCCGATGCCGGAGCAACATCAGAGAAAGCCCGGCCTGGAGTCGAAGATGAAGCCGCGTCCGCGATATGAAGCGCCACATTACAAGGGGTCAGGGAAACTCAAAAACAAGGTGGCGCTCATCACAGGTGGCGACTCCGGCATTGGGCGGGCAGTGGCTGTGCTGTTTGCCCGAGAAGGCGCTGACGTAGCGTTCACATATCTGCCGCAAGAGAAAAGCGATGCGCTGGAAACGGCGGAGGCAATTGAAGCTGAAGGTCGGAAGGTCTACTTCATCGATGGCGATCTGAAAAAGCCTGAGTTCTCTCGGCGGGCCGTGAAACAAACGATTGCCAAGCTCGGCAAGCTCGACATCCTGGTCAACAATGCAGCTTACCAGCAGCACCAGCCAGGTCTGGAACAACTCTCTGAAGAGCAATGGGATCGTACGTTTAAGACAAACATCTACGGCTACTTCTACATGACAAAGGCGGCCTTGCCGCATTTGGAGAAGGGGAGTGCAATCGTCAACACGGGTTCCATTACCGGACTCGAAGGCAGCAAAGGGTTACTGGATTATTCAGCTACCAAAGGGGCAATCCACGCTTTCACCAAATCGCTGGCCCAAAATCTCGTTGAGAGAGGCATTCGCGTCAACTGCGTTTCACCCGGACCGGTGTGGACCCCTTTGAATCCTTCGGACAAGCCCGCGAAGGAAGTAGCTGAATTTGGGGCCGACACACCTATGAAGCGTCCAGCGCAGCCAGAAGAAATTGCGCCGGCTTACGTCTATTTCGCGTCAGAGATCGATTCAAGTTATGTGACCGGAGAGATATTGACTTTGCTGGGTGGCGAGACAACCGCCGCCTAGTTTCTTAAAACACTTACAAAGGAGAAAACACATGGGAGAGAACGGTGGCGGAGGCAGTGCGGGCGTCGTAGCAGTGCTTGTAATCTTCGTAGTACTCGTGGTGGCCGCGCTCTTTGTTTTTGGCGGCCGACTTTTCGGTGGCAATAAACAGGTTGATGTCAACATCAGCGCGCCGTCGAAATAGCGTACAGATTAAAAATAGCCGGCTTGGAGCAGATAGGCATTGATCAGAAGTGCTTCTGCCGCCCTGTGCCGCGTGACTCTCCAGTTTGTAAAGACGAGGTAGCTCCAGTTGCCTCGTAATTCAGGTCACGCGGCTTTGTTATATCGTCACTGAAGGAGCGTTCAAATGAGTCAGTGGTTTCGCAAGTTCTCATTGGCGGCAGCAAATATGCTGGGCGCGCCATGGATGTTTATTGCCAATGTCCTGCTGATTCTTATCTGGGCGGGGGCAGGTCCGTTTTTTGACTATTCGGATACTTGGCAGTTGGTGATTAATACAGCGACCACCGTATTTACTTACCTGGCAGTCTTCCTGATTCAAAACACCCAGAATCGAGACGCTCTCGCGATTCATCTTAAACTTGATGAATTAATAAAAGGCGTGACAGGCGCGCGCACCCACCTGGTTAACCTGGAAAACCTCACCGACGACGAACTCACCAAGTTGCAAGAAGAGTTTGGCCGGCTCCGAAAGAAAGCCGCTAAAGCCAACGACGAAAACCGCCACGGATTACGGGTGAAAACCCGCGACCGGTGGAATGATTGCTGAAATAATTGCTTTTCAACTGAGACTGGAATTGGAAATGCGGTCGAATTAAGAGTTGTCTAATGTCAACGGAGATAAATATGAAACGGTCCGCCCTCAAAGCCAGCAACCTTGCACTGGTTCCATCGGCACAGGAATCCACAAAACCTCAGCAGCAAAGATCCGAGCCACCAGTAGACTATTTTGACGGATGGCTGTCGTCCGTGGCCACTGACGTCGTTCAAGAACGACGCCCCGCTGCCAAGCGCGCATTGACCCTGGATGACATCATCAAAGTCAGTCGATCTACCATTCGCGAAGGCTCCGATCATCGTCATTGGCCGCCAGATGTCGTGCGGAAATTCCTCGTGGCTGAAGTGATTAACCGCAAGAGCAAGGCTGATCAGTAAATAGCAAATAGCAAACAGTGAACGGAATACAGCGATCTCAAGTCGCGGTATTCCGTTCTCTTTTCCGTTTGCTCTTTAATGTTCGTTCTTCTATTTGCTGCCGGCTCTCTGGTTCTCCGCATCCAGCCATGTCTTGAGGGGGGCAAAGTAATCAATGATCGCCGTGGCGTCCATCTTTTCTTCGCCGGTCATGGCCTTAAGTGCTTCCGGCCAGGGCTTGCTCGAACCCATCGCCAACATCTGCTTGAGTCTCTCGCCAGCTTTCTTATTACCGTAGATCGAACATTGGTGCAGAGGACCAGTAACGCCAGCTTCCCGGCACAAAGCGCGGTGAAACTGAAACTGAAGAATAGCGGCCAGGAAGTACCGGGAATAAGGAACGTTTGCCGGCACGTGATACTTTGCCCCGGCATCGAAATCCTTTTCGCTGCGGGGCTCAGGCGGCGCGATCCCCTGGTACTTTTCGCGCAGTTCCCACCAGGCTCTGTTGTAGTCGTTTGGCCCAATCTCACCTGAGAAAACTTTCCACCGCCATTGATCGACCAAATAGCCGAAGGGCAGAAAAGCGACTTTGTCGAGTGCGCGCTGCAACAGAAACCCCGTGTCGGCGCTGGCATCGGGAAGGGTATTGATCAAACCCAGCTGTTTCAGATACGGCGGCGTTACTGACAACGCCATCGTGTCGCCGATGGCCTCGTGGAAACCGTCGTTGGCGCTGTCGCGATAAAGAAATGGTTGACTCGCATAGGCCATCTGGTAGTAGTTGTGGCCGAGCTCGTGATGCACTACCGAAAAATCTTCCTCGGTGATCTGAACGCACATCTTTAGCCGCACATCTTTTTCGAAGTCGACGTCCCAGGCGCTGGCGTGACAAACCACATCGTGGTCGGCCGGCTTGGCGAACAGCGAACGCTCCCAGAAAGTGGGTGGAAGCGATTCGAAACCGAGCGAGGTGAAAAACGATTCACCGTAACGGACCATCTGTTTTGGATCCGTGTTCCGTTCCTTCAGAGTCTTTGTCAAATCAAATCCGCGATCTCCGCCCTGGGGCGCGAGTAAGGGATAAATGTTGCCCCACTGCTGTGCCCACATATTACCGAGTAGGTGCGCGGGAATTGGTTTGTCTTCCGCCACTACCTCTTTGCCGTATTTTTCTGAAAGCTTGCGACGGGTGTAGGTATAGAGCGAGTCGTACAGCGGCTTCACTTGTAGCCAGAGTCGCTCCATCTCCGCGGCGAACGCATCAGGTTCCATGTCATACTTGGAGCGCCACATTGTTCCCGTGTCTTTGAACCCCAACTCCTTGGCGCCCTTGTTGCTGAGTTCGACGAAGCGTTCATAATTCTTTCGATAAGGCGGCGAAATCCGGTGCCAGCCCAGCCAGGTTTGTTTCAATTCTTCCGGGCTGCGACTGTTGCCCATTGTCGCTCCGAGCTCATCGATGCCCATGCATTTTCCTTTGTCACCTTCGGGGCAATATTTTCCTTTTCCGTAATCGCCTTCCAAAGAAGCTGCCAGTTTCGTGATTTCTTCACGCTCCGCGGGATTACCTGGCGCCGGAAGCACCAGCGACAGTTTCAGTAGCTTCATCTTCCGCCCCACGTCGTAAGGCAAATCAAGTCCGTCAAATCTCTTAGCCTGCTCCGCGAATTCTGTCGTTGCGGCAATTACCTGTTTATTCGCCTCGGCGGATAACGCCTCCGTGTCGTCAGTAATGAAAACGCTCTTTACCCAATCCGCGCGGCTGTATTTGATATTCAAATCAAACAGCTTCGCTTCAGCGTCCGCGATAAACTTTTCCGCCTCCGCGGGCGTGCCCTTACCGCTGGGTGCTGAAACAGAACCCGGATTGGAACAGGACGTCGCCACAGCCAAACTTACGCTAACGAGGAGAAACGTTGCCGTCCACAGATTGCTTCTGCGACAGATGAAATTCATAGTTGCCTCCGCTGCTAAACAGGCTAACGATTTGATTACGGGGAATTGGATTGGATTGTAACCAGCGAATGGTGACTTGAAAAGTTTGCTCAACCAACGTGTTGGCCCGACCGGCTGCTCTCCAGAGAGTTGCGGCAGCATCTCGAAAGAAAAAACTTGATGCCGCTTGAAGTCTCTTCGTGATAAGTTTCGCGCGTCAGGAGGAACCGTTGCCCTAATGAAGTTTACCTCTCAGTCGTTGAAACCGGATCTGAAGCCGCAGAATGAGGATTTCTTTTTCAAAAGAGAGACCCAGCGAGGGCATTTTTTTGCGGTGCTTGATTTTGATCAGCACGACTTTGCAAACCTGAATACAACCCTGGAAGCCAAGCTCGAGACGATTGTTGACTCGTTTGTGACGCTGTCGCGATTCTCGGCCGATCTGTTTCTTGGTTTCATCGCCAAGGAAATCAATAGTTTCCTATACACCCTTGCACAGCATGATGAGGAGCAGGAATCGTTGTGTAGTGCGGCGCTGTGTCTGGTGAGTGAAAACCGGCTCTCGTATTTCACTTGCGGCGACGTTCGGGTGACTCTGATCAATGATGACCAGATGCTTCGGCTTGGCGGGGTTAAAGTTGATCAAAGTGAACAGTCAATTCGCCAGTTGGGTCGACCCGAAGACGAAAGTCCTTTTACAGACCAGGTTAAGCATCTCACGCTTAAAAAAGGCGACGTTGTCCTAATCATGAGTAGCGGGATCGCCAGCGAGTTTGATGGGCCGGCGCTGTTGGACGAGGTTTTAACTTCCGGCTCACTCGAGCCGGAAATGATTTGCGGCAGGCTGATGGAGGCCTCTGAGACCAGCCAGGAGGATCGCACACTAGTCGTGATCGGTGGGCCTTACGAACAATCCGCAGACGCGCCTTTAATAGACTCGCAGGCACTACCTGCACCTTTGAAACACAGTTTCAATTCTGCGAACGCGGAAGCGGAAATTGCTGGCGGAGAAACTCAACCGACCAACGTAACAGTTGACGAGGATCGCCTTCTTGAGTTGGACCAGAAAATTGAGAGTCTAAGTGTGGTGTTGGCGAACAAGGCAGATTCGGTGGAACTGCTGGGTCTCCAAAGCGAAGTGTTGAAACTGAGTGTGCTGGCAAAGGAGAATAGCGATACTGAAACGGACCGCCCCAGCTACTCGTTACCAATTGGAGAAGTACCGGAAGCTATAACCCGTCGATCGATCGGCGGGCGGCCCTTATTGTGAGTTGCATTACTTCTCTTGGTTGGAATCGCGGGAGGCTTTATCGGTGGATGGATTAATGCTTCACGAACGGCAAGAGTAGCGGAATCATGGACGGTAAAGGCATCGGGCAATGAAATCGTTATCAGCCGTTTGAACAGCGAAGCGAGCCCATCCATCGTCACGATAAATACCGCGCATCCTTTACAGTCCACAGGCCAACAAACCTTTTCCTCGTTCGCTGATGTCAAGCAGTACATTGACATCATCACACCGGCAGAAGCGCCGGCAAAAGTTGAACAGGTAGAACCGGAACCTGAAGTCGTCAGTCAGTCTCCACAGAAGCCTTTGCCTCCAACGCCCGCCAAGCAATCGAAACCCGCTGAGATCGTGACCTCAATTGCTTTTCGGCAGGGAGATTCACTAAAGACGCTGGCGGAACGTTATAGGGTTCCTCCCGCCAGACTGATAACGCTTAATCCAAAGATAGCCCGCTGGTCTCTTGTTAAGGCCGGCCAACGAGTTGTGGTTCCGGCTGGGCCAGTGAATGGTCGTACCGTTTCGCGCCAGGCAGAACAATCGGCCAGTCAGCGGGCCTCTAAGACTGCAACCAGAAAGGTAACAGTCGAAGCGGGTGATACGCTGAATAAATTAGCTAACCGCCATAATCTATCGCCTTCGCGTCTGAAGGAACTCAATCCTCAAATCACAAACTGGTCCAGACTCCAGGCAGGCCAGAAAGTGCTGGTGCCAACGCCTGTGCGCGGGTGAAGCGCAGCGCTGGGCTTGCGTCATATATTTCAATTCGCAACTGGGAGAGCTAGCGGTGGCAGGTTCTCTTGCGGCTCGCGTGTCGATGAAGTCGGCGGTGAGCCCTTTGAGGAAACCGTGAAGCGCCGCTTCAATTTGTTGAACGGCGATTCGACGAGGTAAAAGGAAGCCGCCGCAATCGCTACAGCGAGGCCCAGTCTGGCCCACGGCTCCAAAGCGCCGAGATAGTAAAAGGTCGTGTTTCTAACCACCAGCCAGTGCCAGAGATACAAGCCATAAGAAATGCGGCCAAACCAACGCAAGGGCGCAGAGCTCAAAATTACGGCCAGCATTCTCGGGGGAAAATATGCGGACATGAAAACCAATAGGCCACACAACAGCGCTACCAACGTAAAGCCCCCTTGATAAAGCAAGCGGTTTGTAAAGCCCACTGTAACCATCAGGTAGATCAGACCTGCTGCAGACAGCATACCTGTAAGGTTTAACCACCGTTTCCCGCTCGAAAGGATTTTCGCCACCGGTAACAAAGCGAATAAGCAGCCCATCAAAAGAGCATCGGCCCTCGTGTCGGTGCCGTAGTAAAGCCGCGTGAAATCCGCTCCTCCACTGAGCAAGACGGAGCGGTAAATGAGTATGGCTACGATGATAACTGCCAGAGCAGCGGCCATATGGTTACGTTTGATTCTTAGAGCCAGGCAGACAAACAAGACGATGGGCCAGACAAGGTAAAACTGTTCTTCGATCGAGAGTGACCAAATGATGGCGGTTGGATCGAGAGCCGTGTCCCACTTGAAAGCCATACGCCAGTTGGTTGCATAAAC
>DASQKG010000033.1:0-6770 GCA_035630655.1 Pyrinomonadaceae bacterium | reverse complement strand
TGCGCGCATCAAGACGTGTGCGATGCCGCACGGCTCACGTTTGAACGCACAGGGAACGAAACATTACTCGGCCTGCATGATGGACGACGTGCTGGTGGAGATTGACACCCAAACGCTGAAGGCTTCACGTCATTTTCTTTTGACGAAGGGACGCGAGATGGGAATGACGGGCGCGCCCGGCAATTCTGTACACAAAGCCGCCGGCGCCGGCGCAATGAAGCACGACACGGGTGGACATGGAATGGAACCTCCCAAGGCCGGCGATGTTTCCTGTTCACCAACGTGGGCGCAACCATCCGCGACGGGCGAGTCTGTTTTTGTGGCGTGCAACAAGTCGGACGAGATTGTGGAGATCGATGCTGCCGGCTGGAAGGTTAAGCGGCGCATTCCTGCGCGTGCCGGGGTCTACAACCTTGCCGTCACAAAGGATGGGACTCGGTTAATCGCAACTAACAAACGCGACCAATCGGTGTCTGTGCTGGACATTAAGACCGGACGTCAGCTGGCAAGAATACCCACACGCAGAAAAGTGCTGCATGGAGTGGTGATTTCGCCGGACGACAGGTACGCGTTTGTTTCCGTTGAAGGCATCGGCGCCGAACCGGGTACGGTAGAGATAATTGACCTGCAAACGCTCAAGAGCTCTGGCAGCGTCGATGTAGCAGAGGGCGCCGCAGGGATCGACTTTCTCAGGATTGAAGTTGGCCAGCGATAAAAGGGATTTGTCTACCATGGCGCCCTAGGCGACGCATCCGGAGCGGGGGCATGCCCCTCTTCCCGACCTCTAACCACTTCACGACTCATCCTTCGTTCAAGCAGTTTACTGGCATTGCCATTCAGTCAGTGCACAAGTGCGCCATCTAAACGATAGTATTGCCCAGTCGCCGGTCGCCCGTCCCCGTCAGCCGGTTCCCCGACGCCCGTCCACATACGTAGACAGATCCTATCCAATCAGTTCCATTTGGCCGGCTGAAAGAATCCCTGCTTATCGACCATCTCCCGGCGGTCCATTAGTTGGGTCTTTTGCGCGTTCAGGTATGAGCGTTGCCTAAACAATCGCAATCCGAAGTAATTTGTATTAAGGAGTAACCTCCCGCTAATGAAGCCCAGAATACTAGTAGTCGATGACGATGAGGCCATCACTCAGCAGCTGCTCTGGACGCTCAGCGAAGAGTATGACGTGATGGTTGCTAACGACATGCAAACGGCCGTTCGCCGGCTGATGATTTACCCCCCCGACGTCTCCATTCTCGACCTGCACCTGCCGCCTGAGGTGGACACAGTGGAGGTAGGGCTCCGGGTCCTGGAGTACATCAAGTCGCACGTGCCGAAGTCTAAAGTCCTGGTAATAAGCGCATCCAACGGTATCCAAACCCGCAAGGTGTGTTACGCCGTCGGCGCGGATGAGTTTCTCGACAAGCCCTTCGATACCGAACAACTACTCGCGACGATGCGCCGAATGGCCCCGAGCTACGTGGAGATTGCGTAGCTCGGGTAAAGCAAACTGTTGGTTTGCGGCGGTCGCGGTAGAAGTCTCTTCATATTAATCCTCATTTTTACCTACAATCCGCAAACTAACAGTTTGCGTTACGGTGCTAACAGTTTACGTTACAGTCTGCGATAATACCTGCCTCGCGTTTTCAAAATTACAGTCCTCGCTAAAGTCGAAACGTTCCGGGGTTTGCACGCTCGCCGGACGTAGTTACTGATGAGTGAAGCCAGCGACAGAGTAATCGGAGTCAATGAACTCCCAATCTTTCCCTTGTCGGTCGTTTTGTTTCCCGGCGTGCCGCTCCCTCTGCACATTTTCGAGCCGCGTTACCGGAAGATGCTGAGCGATATCAGGGCTGGAAACAACTTCTTCGGACTGTCCTACTTCGACCCTTCGGCCTCCGACAAAGAAATTCCTCCTGCGGGCCACATTGGTTGCGTTGCTGAAGTGACTGAGACCCAGCCATTACCTGATGGACGTTCAAACATTCTCACAATTGGTCTGATCAGGTATCGCGTAGAAAAATACGTCGAGCGCGACGATCCATATCTGGTGGCCAAGGTAAGTTTTTTTGAGGATGAAGACGAAGACGATACTCATTTACGCGAGAGCTCGCGTGAAGTTGCCGAGAGTTTTACACGCATCGCACGCGCGGTGCGAATTATCAACGACGAGCGGGCCAGTCTTCCCGACATCACCGAAACGGAGCCGCAGCGACTTTCGTTTCTGGTAGCGGCAGCAATGGAAGTTGATTCCGATGTGAAGATGGAGCTGCTCGAACTGAGGTCGACTTCCGAGCGATTGCGCCAGCTGCGGGAAATGCTGACGCGCGCACTTTCAAACTACGAAGAGCGCGCGCGTGTGCATGAACTGGCCAAAGGCAACGGTCACAGCGGCAAGAAAATTGAACTGGAGTAAGTAGGACAGACATTCCTGTCGGTCGGTGGTTAGTCATCGAGCCGGCACGCGATCAGGCGCACAGAATGGAAATAATACTTCGACTACCGAACCCGGCTTGTAACGAAGAATAGACAGACAGGAATGTCTGTCCTACTTAGAAACTAAATGCGTGTAAAGGTCCTTTTTTTTGGCGCAGCCCGCGATGCAGTCGGCCAAAGTGAACGCGAGCTCATCCTCCCCGGCGTCACAACTTCGTCTCAGGTTATGGCTAAGTTGATCGAACAGTTCCCCGATCTGCGTCGCTTCGGCAACTCCCTTTTGTTTGCCGTTAACCAGGAATACGCTCGGGAAGATCGGGAAGTAAAGGATGGAGACGAGCTGGCCGTTTTCCCGCCGGTAAGCGGAGGCGCGACGGCAGATGGGGAGTCGGCAAAAGCGGAGTCCGCAGACCGGGAATTGTCACGGCAGACAGATGCAGGCCAATCGAAGACCCTCGATTTTTTTGAACTGGTTACCGTCCCCATCGACGTTGGTGCTGTCGCTCGCCGGGTGGTGCTTGCCGAGTGTGGCGCAACCGTGACGCTTGACGGATACGCGCGCGAATGGACCCGCGGCCGCAGAACGCTTCACCTGGTTTACGAAGCATACGCTCCAATGGCGTTACTCGAGATGCAACGTTTGGGACGCGAAGCGCGTCAACAGTTTGAGATTGCACACATCGGTATCGTCCACCGGACGGGAAAACTGGAAATAGGTGAAACCAGTGTCGTCATCGCCGTCAGCGCGCCGCATCGACGTGCTGCCTTCGAAGCTTGCGAGTGGGCCATCAAGGAACTCAAACGCACCGTGCCGATATGGAAAAAAGAGATTTTTGAGGATGGTGAAGTGTGGGTCGAAGGCGAAGGGTCAGGTAACTCGCGATCTTCGACTTGATGATTATCGGTCTCGCCTAAACATTAAGATTTCCGAGCGTGAGGCAGTGGTATTGTTCACAATGTGGAAGAATTGCGACCCTAACAATTACATTGCGGAGGACGGAGTCCTGGACTTAGTTAACCTGAACTTGGGGTCTAATGGTCGTTCATTATCAGCAGCCAAGAGTTAGACGATTCACTGGAAACGCTACGCCGACTGAAATGTATTGAGCGCAGTGCGTCGATCAAAAACAAGTGGTGGTTACGTGAATGGGTCAGTGTACCGTATCGCTGAACGCAAGAGCACTTGGCATTAGATCAATAAGTCGTGAGACGGACTAAGGAACACTCTCTTCCGTTTCTTCTTCCGCAGCTTCAACCAGCGAAGCGCTGGTGACTTTATCACCCTCATCGATCTTGATGAGTCTGACACCTTGTGCGCTGCGGCCTGTCTTCCGAATCTCGCTCGCCTCGAGCCGGATCAGCTTAGCTTGCTGCGTGATGATCATGATTTCGGATTCAGCATCCACCGGAAACACAGCCACTACCTTCCCGGTCTTCTCCGTTGTCTTCATGTTGATCACACCCTTACCACCACGCGATTGCAGCCGGTATGTGGTTATCGGAGTTTGCTTCCCATAACCCTTCTCCGACACCGACAGCATCTTCTCGTTGTCGTCGGCTGAAACAGGACAGACCGATACGACATAATCATCAGTGCGGAGATCGATACCCCTGACGCCGCGGGTGGCGCGACCCATTGGTCTGACGTTTTTCTCGTCAAACCGAATCGCCAGGCCGTTGTGGGTGGCAATAAAAATTCGCTTGGCGCCGTCAGTCAAAACGACGTCGAGCAACTGGTCGCTGTCATCGATGTTTATAGCGATGATTCCATTTGTACGAATGTTCTGGAAGTCGGCCAGAGAGGTCTTCTTGATCACACCTTTGCGCGTGACCATCAAGACATAACGACCCTCGGCAAAATCGCGGACCGGCACAACGCCCGCAAGTTTTCTTTCCGACGGAATGTTGATGAGATTCACCACGGCCTTGCCACGCGCCGCAGCCGCCGCATCTGGAACTTCATGGACCTTCAACTTATAGACCATGCCGTCGTCAGTGAAGATCATCAGGTAGGCATGAGTTGAGGCGATGAAGAGATGCTCGACATAGTCGCTCCCTTTCGCGGCCGCTCCGAAACGACCTTTGCCTCCGCGACCTTGTCGCGAATATGTGGTCACCGGAGTTCGCTTGATGTATCCGCTGTTGGTGACTGTGATCGCCACGTCCTCGTCGGCAATCAAATCCTCGATCGAATACTCAACGCCTTCGTCAACGATCTCAGTTCGACGTTTGTCGCCAAACTCCTTCTTCACTTCCTCTAATTCATTGCCAATCACGCGTCGCAGCGATCTTTCGTTCGAGAGAATCTCTTCCAGCTCCGCGATAAGCTTAATGATGCCTTCATACTCGTCGGTGATTTTCTGCCGCTCGAGCGCCGACAGCCTTCGCAATTGAAGATCGAGAATGGCCTGGGCCTGTAAATCCGAAAAAGCCAGACGCTCCATCGTCTTCTGGACTTTTCCGAGATAGGTCTTGAGCGCAACATCGGTGGGCGCACCTTTCCAGGTCTTAATCTCGGAGATGGTCTTCATCTGCCCCGTCAGCCAAAGCCGAGCTTCGTCGAGAGAGCGGGAGTTTCGAATCAAAAGAACTACGTAATCGAGAATATCGATCGCCTTGGTGAGGCCCTCGAGAATGTGCGCGCGCGCCTTTGCCTTGCGCAGGTCATACTCGGTTCGCCGACGAACCACCTCGCGGCGGAAGTCGACGAAGCATTCCAGCATCTGCTTAAGATTCAGAACGCGCGGCTGGCCGTTGACGATTGCCAGATTGATTACGCCAAACGACGACTGCATCGGCGTTAGCTTGTAGAGCTTATTGAGAACAATTTGAGGCACTGCATCGCGCTTCAGCTCGACCACAATGCGCATTCCGGATCGATCCGACTCGTCGCGCAGGTCCGACACACCATCCAGCTTTTTCTCGTTGATTAGCTCCGCTATCCGTTCGATCAATCGCGCTTTGTTTACCTGGAACGGAATCTCAGTGATCACAACTGCATCGCGCTCTTGAGTACCGCGTCCAATGCGGTCTATTCCGGCGCGCGCGCGCATCTGTATAATGCCGCGGCCTGTCAGGTACGATTTCTTGAGTTCTTCGCCACCATAGATGAAGCCACCGGTGGGAAAGTCGGGACCGGTGACGATCGTCATCAGCTCTTCGATCGCGATTTCAGGCTTCCGCAACAAGGCAAGCGTCGCGTCCACGATTTCCGTCAGGTTGTGAGGCGGAATTTTTGTCGCCATACCAACCGCAATTCCGTCAGAGCCATTGATGAGCAAATTAGGAATGCGCGCGGGCATTACCTTCGGCTCGCTAAGTGACTCGTCGTAGTTTGGCTGAAAGTCGACTGTTTCCTTTTCGAGATCTGCCAGGATGGCGTTGGCCACGCGAGCCATGCGAATTTCCGTATATCGCATCGCGGCGGCAGCATCACCATCAACTGAACCGAAGTTTCCCTGTCCATCGATCAACGGGTAGCGCATTGAAAAATCCTGCGCCAGGCGGACGATCGTATCGTAAACGGCAGTGTCGCCGTGTGGGTGGTATTTACCGATAACGTCACCGACGATGCGTGCGCTTTTCTTGTAAGGCTTGTTGTAAGTGTTGCCCAGCTCGTGCATGGCCCACAGCACACGCCGGTGCACGGGCTTTAGTCCGTCGCGCACATCAGGCAGCGCACGCCCGATGATGACGGACATCGCATAGTCGAGGTACGACCGCCGCATCTCGTCTTCGATGTTTATATGATCGCGTTCAGAAGTGGTTTCCATCCGTTGGCCTTTCCAGTACAATCCGCCCGCCGTGGGCTTTGCTTTCCAAACTTTTGCCTGTCAGCGCAGGACAATTCCCAGCTTAATTATCGGCTGGTATTCAATTGGTTTTAAGTGAGTTCTTTCGCGCTGATTTAGGTTGTAAACGGCCGCGCGACAGGCAACTCAGGGCCGCCAAAAAGTAAGTGAGATTATAGCGTGAAATCGCGATTTTTGGCAACTGGCAACAACCGCAAAACCCTAATAAAATCAATGGCTTCGCCCGCAATTTTACAGTCACGATGCGCAGTGCAATGCTTGGCTGAGATGTCGTCCGGTTTCAGGCTGGAAAGCGCCTATTTCCGCGTTAAATCTTCACATGGCTGAACAGCAAAAACCCACGCGTGTTCGCGAGCGGCTGCAGCTCAAGCTACCCGTCCGCGTGCGTTGCCGCGAAACCGCAGATTTTGAGTGGACCGAGATCACGCGCCTCATCGATGTAACTCCGTTTGGCTGCGGCTTCACCCTGAAGCGTCCGATTGAAAAAGGCCGTCTGCTGCACATGACGATACCTATGCCACGCCAGCT
>DASQKG010000032.1:0-5061 GCA_035630655.1 Pyrinomonadaceae bacterium | reverse complement strand
GCCGTGCCGGAGAGAACGGTTATGAGGTTGAAGGACAGCCGGAACCTCCGGCCGGCCTTGGCCCGCGATCATACAGACAAGACGTAAGCGCGGACTATCACACCGTTCTAAATATCCCCTTGCTCGAAGGACGACTATTCGACGACCGGGACAACGAAAAGAATCCGCTGGTGGCAATAGTCGACAACGAGTTTGTTGCCCGAAGTTTTCCCAATCAACCCGCGCGTGAAGTTCTCGGCAAGCGGCTCCGTTTCAACGAGCGTGACGGCTGGCTGGAGATTGTTGGTGTCGTCGGGCATGTCAAACAGAGCGGGCTGGATGAAGACGGTCGCGCGGAGATTTATCGCCCCTGGACTCAGATTCCCTCAAGGGTGAGGGCTGACTTCACTCGTGCGATGGACATGATCGTAAAGACTTCCGTCGATCCATCCAGCCTGGTTGGAGCAATCAAACGTGAGATTCGTGTAATCGACAAAGGTCAGCCCATCGCGCAGGTGCAAACGCTCGATGACAAGTTGAGGGCGTCTGTTGCACCGCAAAGGTTCACGCTGCTTTTGCTCGGCATCTTCGCGCTGATTGCGCTGTTGCTGGCGTGTGCAGGGATCTACGGCGTTATGTCTTATGCAGTCAATCAACGAACACATGAAATTGGAGTGCGCATGGCGCTCGGTGCGCGGCAGCTTGATGTTTTGATGTTAATGATCCGTGAGGGAATGGGCCTGGTTGTGATTGGCCTGGGAGTAGGACTCGCGGGCTCGTTTGCGTTAACGCGAGTTATGCGCGGGATGCTTTTTGGTGTTACGCCGACCGACGCGACTACGTTTGTCTCGGTTTCGGCAGTTCTGATCGTGGTGGCGCTGCTGGCGTGCTATTTCCCAGCGCGACGCGCCACGCGCGTCGATCCGTTGGTAGCGCTTAGGTACGAATAAGGATGTGCTTTGGGCAAAGATCAAAGATCAAAGAACAAAGATCAAAGTACGAAGAGGAGCTAACGCATGCTGACAACTCCGTTTAGATGGCGGACTTGTCCGCCCCGTCCGGGCACAAGTGCCCCATCTAAACGGCCGCTTGAGACAGTGGCACAATCGAGGGAGCTAATAGATGCTGACAAATGTCTGGCAAGACCTGCGCTATGGCGCGCGAATGTTGTTGAAGAACCCGGCCGTCACGGTCGTCGCGGTGTTTACACTCGCGCTTGGAATTGGGGCAAACACCGCAATCTTCAGCGGCGTCAACGCATTTCTGTTGCGGCCATTGCCGGTGGCGGAACCGGATCAAATCGTCAGGCCTGTCGAAATTACCGAGGATCGAGGCCATGCTGACGAGTTTTCCTACCCTGACTTCGCAGACTATCGCGATCAGAACACCGCGTTCGAAGGGCTGGTAGCGGAAAACATGACGCAGGCGGTGATCAGCGCCGAGAACAAAAACGATGTGATCTGGGGTCAGACGGTAAGCGGTAATTTTTTTGATGTGCTGCGGATCAAACCTATCCTCGGTCGCACATTCGTACCCGATGAAGACAAGACGCTCGGCACTCACGCAGTGGTCGTTATTGGGCACAACTTATGGCAGCGCCGCTTCTCATCGGATCCGAATATCGTCGGCAAGACAATTAACCTTAACAACCGTCCCTATAACGTCATTGGAGTCGCCCCTGAAATTTTCAAAGGAACAAAGTTCGCCCTCTCGCTCGACTTCTGGGCCCCGATGGCGATGGTTGAAGAACTCGAACGCTCTCCCAACCAATTGAAGGAGCGCGGCAGCCATTGGATGAATATATTTGCGCGACTCAAGCCGGGCGTTTCGTTGGACCAGGCGTCGGCCGAGATGTCTGCTATTGCGCAACGTTTGAATCAGGCTTATCCGGATGATCGGGCTAACACCACTCGCGTAAAGGTCCAAACCGAAATCGATGGCCGTTGGGATGAAGCAGCGATCATAGTTAAGAGCGGATCGGCCATAGCCATGGCGATTGTCGGTTTCATTCTATTGATAGCCTGCGCAAATGTAGCGAACCTATTGCTGGCCCGTGCAGCGTCACGCCGTAAGGAAATCGGAGTGCGACTCGCGTTAGGAGCGAGTCGCGCGCGCTTGATCCGCCAACTGTTAACCGAAAGCATGTTGCTATCCGTGCTCGGTGGCGGCTTCGGACTCCTCCTCGCCTTTTGGGTGAGCGGTTTGATGGAGGCGTTCATTCCGGTTCTGCCCTACAACATCGTTAATGACTTCTTTGCGCTCGATCGGCGCGCCCTGATTTTCACTTTCGTGATTTCTCTCGCGACCGGGCTTATCTTTGGACTCGCTCCGGCGTGGCATGCCTCTAACCCCGAAATCGTGCCTGTGCTCAAGGGCGATGTGACTTCAACCCAGGAAGGAAAACGTCGCAGGTTTACGTTGCGCAATTCTCTGGTTGTGACCCAGATGGCCCTGTCTCTGGTCGTCCTGGTTTGTGGCGGACTATTCATTAAGAGCTTCCGAAATGCCCAGAAGATGGATCCGGGTTTCGCGGCCAGGAGTGTGTTGCTGGCCTCAATGAATCCCGAACTGGCCGGTTACGACGAAGAGCGCACCAAGGATTTCTTCAAGCGCATTATCGAACGTGCCGGCAGCTTACCCGGAGTGGAAGCAGCGAGCGTCGCGCGTTTGGTGCCGCTCGGAGACAGCTCGAATTCGAATGGGCCAATACTAAAAGAGGGCGAGACCCTGCCGCCGGGCAGCGCCGGCCGGAACATCCTGACCAACGTCATCAGTCCGGGTTACTTCAGGACGTTGCAGATTCCGCTGATTGCCGGACGCGACTTTGATGAACGAGATCGCAAGGGAGCGAAGCGCGTGGTTATCGTCAATCAGAGAATGGCGGAAATGCTTTGGCCGGATGAGAGCGCCGTCGGCAAACGAATCTTTATCGGCTCCACTAAGGCAGAACCCGCCGAAGTGGTGGGCCTGGTTAGCACCGGCAAGTATCGCTCGCTGGCTGAAGATCCCAAGCCCCTCTTTTATTACCCGACGGCCCAGCGAGGACCCGCCGGCATGACCCTGATGGTGCGTACGAGTGGAGATCCCGCGGCCCTGGTCACGTCAATTCGCAACGAAGCGAAGGATATTGATCCACACGTCCCGCTGTTTGCCGTTAAGACGATGGGGCAGCACCTGACCTGGTCCCTCTGGGCGCCAACCATGGCCGCGACATTTGCGTTGGCTTTCGGAGTGGTGGCGCTTTTGCTCTCAGCGGTCGGTCTCTACAGCGTAATGGCCTACATCGTGTCTCAACGCACACGGGAGGTCGGTATTCGTATGGCCCTCGGCGCCAAACGCGCCGACGTGGTGAAGTTGATCACAACTGAAGGAATGAAACTGGCGATCTTTGGAGTGGCTATTGGGTTCGCGCTCTCGCTCGCACTTTCGCGTGTGCTGGCGTCGGTTTTGATCGGGGTCAGTCCCTATGACGTTACGACTTTGATCCTGGTTCCACTGTTGCTGGGCGTGGTGGCGTTTGTCGCTTGTCTGGTCCCGGCCAGACGAGCGGCAAAGGTCAACCCGCTGGTCGCGTTGCGATATGAGTGAACGCCGGGGGCCAGAAAGACCGTGGTGTGCTCTCAGGAAGGAGGGCTTGCCCCCGCTCTTCGTCGCGCAAGCTCGAATGATGAATAAACTGAGCACGATTAGTTACTCGAGGTTTAGCCGGAGGTTGGAATGACTTCAAGGAGCCTTGGTAATCAAGGTAGGAGCGGGGGCAAGCTGTTTGTTGTGGTATGCGGATCGATGACGCTGGCCGTCATGTTGGCCTGCATTATTCCAGCGCGGAGGGCGACCAGGGTCGATCCGATGGTTGCGCTGCGTAGCGAGTGAGGGAGTTTAGACCGCCGTTTAGATCGGGCACTTGTGCCCGCATGCAACGCATCGTTTAGAAGGCGGAATTTCGCTGCGCTTCCGGGCACAAGTGCCCGAACTAAACGGGTCACGAATTAATTTGGGGCACAAGTCCCGAACTAAACGGGTCACGATTTAATTTGGGGCACAAGTGCCCGAACTCAACGGTTCACGGTCAGGAAATGAATTTGAAAGAACCAGGACGAGGAAAGAGGAATCATGGAAGCATTATTAAAAGACATCCGATACGGCGTTCGTAGCCTGCTGAAACATCCAGCGTTTACAGCGCTCGTTATCGTCACGCTGGCCCTCGGCATTGGCGCCAGCACTGCGATATTCAGCGTCGTCAACACAGTCCTGCTGCGGCCATTGCCATACGCCCAGGCGGAGCGGCTGGTCGCAATTCAGGAGCTGAACGCGCAGGGCAAGCTGGTGCAGGTAACTCCAGCGAACTTTCTTGACTGGCGGGCGCAGAACACTGTGTTTGAGCACCTGGCGGCCATACTCACGCGACCTGCAAATCTTGCCGTGGGAGACCAGGCCGAACGCATTGAGTTAGCGATGACTTCGGCAAATTTCTTCTCCGTCTTCGGCGCGGATCCGGCCGCCGGGCGTATGTTCATTCCCTCTGACGAACAAGCTGGTCACGCGCCGGTGGCCGTCATTAGTCACGCTCTTTGGCAGCGACGATTCAACGGAAATCCTGAACTGGTTGGAAAGCCAATCACACTCGACGGCCAACCGTACACAGTCGTCGGCGTGGCGCGCACAGGCTTTCAATATCCAGACAAAACTGAAGTTTGGGTGCCGCCGTTCAAGCTCGCTCCAACCTTAAGTGAACGTATGGAAGCGACCCAGGTTCGCGGCTTTGGAATGCTGAGCACTGTCGCGCTGCTCAAACCCGGCGTTTCACTGCAACAGGCGGCGAGCGAAATGGAAACTATCATTGCTCGGTTGCGCCAGCAGTATCCCGAGACTAACAACCGCCGGTTCAACCGAGTCGTATCGTTACACGAACACATCGTTGGTGACACCAGTGCAATGTTGTTGCTCTTGTTTGGCGCTGTAGGTTTTGTGCTGCTGATCGCGTGCGCGAATGTGGCCAACCTGCTGCTCGCCGGCGCCGCTTCGCGTCAGAAAGAGATGGCCATTCGGACTGCGTTGGGCGCGTCGCGCTGGCGTGTAATG
>DASQKG010000031.1:0-23951 GCA_035630655.1 Pyrinomonadaceae bacterium | reverse complement strand
CCAAGCGCTGGAACAAGCTTAACGAATGTTCGACGGTCGACGCTCTTCGTTCCTGAATCTGGTGGATTAGGCGTCGCTTGCTTTTCCGATTCTTTCATTTGGGTCTGTGCTCCGTTCGCTTGGTGTCTCAGTTCGAAGGATGTCCCTTTCGTAACTCGGCGTTCCGTGCGTCCGCAAATTGGTAAGTTCTTTTCCGAGAAGTTTGTGACCGACCACCTGAGCCGTAGCGTTGGTCAACGCGAAGCGATCTCATTCACACCGTGGCTTTAGCCCGGTGAAAAGGGTCGGTCAAAAGATCCCTGAACCGTTTCAACGGTTTCCAGGACGTATGGTTACCCAAAACCGTTGAAACGGTTCGCATCTCATATCTACGGGCCTTGGTCACCGGGCTAAAGCCACGGTGTTAATGAGATCGCTCCGCGTAATGGGTCGGTGTGGTTCGACTTAGCGTTCCACCTTTTAGGTCTGCCCTTATGGCGGGCTCATCATTCCCTGGCCCGCCACTGCCAGCGAGTTGCCATACTTCAATCTGAGCAACTTCGCGGAGCCGTCACCGTTAACCGTTAGGATGTAGAGATTGTCATACTGCGTTTCCGGAATGATAGGAAGCTTTGGACCCCCCAGCGCAGCGATCACTTCCGGCACCGTGTTGTTGTGACCTGCGACCAACACAACCTGTCCTGGTTTCTGCGCGCGAATCTGTTTGATCAGTTCGGGAGTCTTCTGAGCTTGGATCGGCATCGCAGCGATGCCCAACTTGTCGGCCAGAGGCTTCACCGTTTGCTGCGTCCGTTTGTATTGCGATACGAAGATTGCGCCGATGCCGGCATCGGCAAACATCTTTGCCAGTTCCGCCGCGCGCTTCTCTCCCTCGAGGCTGATATCGGGATCTTTATTCTCGGGAGGAACGACCATCTTTTCCGCATGACGAACCAGGATTACAGTCATTGGTGTTGTTGGGTTTTCCTGGGTGGCGGCGCGGGAATAAGTCGATAGGCTTAAGGCGCTCAACATAGCAATCATTACGAGGGACGGAAGCACCGCCCCGACGCGTTTCATTTGAAAAGTTTTCTGTTGTCTCATGATTTTTCGTTATTGCTGCTTGAAGTGGATGCATAAGATAACACTTGAGCGCCCTCAATTCTAAGAGGGTGAGTGCGAAGAGGCGTATAGAGTACAAGCTTTAGCTTGAGTGGTGGCTCAGAAAGCCGGTGGGAGCCGGCGGGCCTCTAAGCGAAGAAGCAACCTGAAGGTTGTACTCTGTACGCCGGTAAGTCTTCACGCGTCGGTAGCGGAGGCTGCAAAGCTATGTCGAAGGTGATAATCTATTGATACAGCCACGCCGCATAAATGACACGTCCCATCATATTTCCGGGAAGAGGTGAGTAGAGTTGGGTCAGCCAGTTAGAACGGATTTATCTGAAGTAATCGCTGAAAACTTCGGCGCAAACGCGACCTACGTCGAGGGACTGCTTAGTCGTTTTCGCAGCAATCCCGAGTTGGTTGATGAATCCTGGCGAACCTATTTTAGTGAACTGTTGGGTGACGGCGAAGCTGCCCCGGCTTCTGACGGCGCCGGTTCACAAGCAACCGATCAATCGCGCGCGACACAGGTTCCGGGCGATAGCGGCAACGGAGGCCGGGCGGCCACGACCACCGCAGCTCGCGCCACAGTCGCAGAAGCTGCAGCACCTGCGAAAGCAGAACCCAAACCACAACCCGCGGCCGCACCCTTAGCCGAAGACGTAGAAGTCATTCCTATTCGCGGCGCAGCGCTCAAGATTGTTGAGAACATGGAGGCCAGTCTCTCTGTTCCTACTGCTACCTCGCAGCGACGAATTCCCGTAAAGCTGCTCGACGAGAATCGCATCCTTATCAACAAGCATCTCCAGGAGAATTATCGCGGGAAGGCTTCCTACACGCACTTGATCGCGTGGGCCTTACTTCGTGCGCTCGATGAGTTTCCCCAACTCAACGACGGCTTCGATGTCGTTGATGGAAATCCGGCACGGCTGCGTCGTTCGAATATCAATTTGGGTATCGCCATCGATCTTACGAAAAAAGACGGCACGCGAACGTTGCTGGTGCCCAACATCAAAGGCGCCAACAAACTTCGCTTCTCGAAGTTTCTGGAAGCCTATGACGATGTGGTAAAGCGCGCTCGCGAAGGCAAACTTCAAATTTCCGATTTTCAGGGGACCACGCTCTCGCTCACGAATCCGGGAACGTTAGGTACTGCGGCTTCCACGCCGCGCTTGATGGCGGGCCAATCGTTGATCATCGCGACGGGAGCTATCGAATATCCTGCGGAGTATCAGGCGATGACGCCGGAGGCGATTTCACAACTCGGAATCAGCAAAGCCATAACCATCAGCAGCACCTACGATCACCGGATCATTCAAGGCGCCGAGTCAGGCGCATTTCTTGCTCGCGTACACGAACTAATCGTCGGCAAGTTGCGCTTTTACGACGACATCTTTGCGGACCTCGGAATCGCGTACGTTCCTTATCGCTGGAATACAGATAAGAACCCGTTGTTTGAACAGGGTGATCAGGTTCGAGAGCAAATCGGTAAAGAAGCTGGAGTCATTGAACTCATCAATGCTTATCGCGTGCGCGGTCACCTTATTGCCGATATCGACCCGCTCCATGCAATGCCGGTTCTATATCATCCGGAGCTGGATATCGAGACCTATGGGCTCACCATTTGGGACCTTGATCGCGAGTTCTTCACTGGCGGTTTGGCGGGAACTAAAGTCGCGACTTTGCGAGAGATACTCGACATTCTCCAGCGCGCCTATTGCGGCAAGGTCGGCATCGAGTATCGCCACATACAGAGCAAGGAAGAGAAGATTTGGATCCGCGAACAGATACGACGCGAGTTTGTCAGCCCTGAGCCGATACCGGTTGAGATCAAAAAGCAGTTGCTTTGGAAGTTGATCTCGGCGGAACAGTTTGAGCGTTTCCTGCATACTAAGTATCTCGGACAAAAGCGCTTCTCCCTCGAGGGATCGGAAACGATTATTCCCTTGCTCGATCAGTTGATTGAACGCGCTGCAGACCGCGGTGTAGAAGACATCGCTATGGGGATGGCCCACCGTGGCCGGCTAAACGTGCTGGCCAATGTAATCGGAAAATTCTGCGAACGTATCTTTGCGTCCTTCGAAGGTTCAGCGCATCCGTCGTTCCCTGCCGATGAAGGCGACGTGAAATATCATCAGGGCGCGGTCGGTGAACGCGAGACAGCCGACGGGAAGGCAGTTAAGTTGACGCTATCGCCGAACCCGAGTCACCTCGAAGCTGTGGATCCGGTTGTGGAGGGGATGGTCAGGGCTAAACAGGACGACTTGAAGGATCGAGTTGGCATGCCTCGTGAACAGGTCATTGACCGGGCAATGCCGGTGCTGCTTCACGGCGATGCCGCTTTTGCCGGACAGGGTATCGTCATGGAAACGCTCAATCTTGCCAGCCTGAGAGGGTACCGGACCGGCGGTACGATTCACATCATCATCAACAACCAGATCGGATTCACTACTTCCCCCGAAGCCGGCCGCTCAACAATATATTCAACTGACGTCGCTCGAATGACTCAGTTACCAATCTTTCACATCAATGGTGACGATCCGGAAGCGGCCTTCCGAGCCCTGAGAATTGCTCTCGACTACCGGCAGGAGTTCAACAAAGACACTGTGCTGGACGTAGTCGGCTTCCGCAAACTCGGTCACAACGAAACTGACGAGCCGAGCTACACGCAACCATTGATGTACCAACGCGTGAAGGCGCATCCCGGCGTCAGGACTGTATATTCGAATCGCCTAATCCGCGAAGGCGTGATGACGGAGGAGGAAGTCAGTCAGCTCATCGCGGAACGCGTCCTTCGTTATGAAGAAGCGCAAGCGCGAGCCAAAGAGGTCGTGGCCCAGAAAGAAAAGAAGACGACCGTGGCCGTCGTTGAAGAAATGGACGGCTCGGCTGTCGTCGAGACTCCGGTTAGTGCGGAATTGATTAAGACCATTGGGGAAAAGATCGCACTGGTGCCCGAAGGCTTTCAGATCAATCCCAAGATGGTGGGCCAACTTGCCCGGCGCGCCAAGATGGGCTCTGGCGCAGCGCCGATTGACTGGGCTTTTGCAGAAGCCATCGCCTTTGGATCGCTTGTGGTCGAGGGCACGCGCGTTCGCTTAAGTGGCCAGGACTCAGGGCGCGGCACTTTTAGCCAGCGTCATGCCGTCTTGTATGACACGCAGACTGGCGCAGCCTGGGCGCCGCTTTCGGAGCTGCAATCTGAAGCAAAACCCGAAGCGCGGTTCGAAGTCTTTGATAGCTCGCTCTCTGAAGAAGGCGTGCTGGGCTTCGAATACGGCTACACGGTCATTGCCAAAGAAGCGCTGGTGATGTGGGAAGCACAGTTTGGCGATTTTGTTAACGGAGCGCAGACGATCATCGATCAATATATAGTCGCGTCGGAAGACAAATGGATGCAGCGCTCGCGGCTGACAATGCTCTTGCCGCATGGTTATGAAGGCCAGGGGCCGGAACATTCGAGCGCGCGCCTGGAGCGCTTCCTGCAGTCGTGTGCTGAAAACAACCTGCAGGTGTGTTATCCGTCAACACCCGCACAGTACTTCCATCTTCTGCGCCGCCAGGTGAGGCCGGGAATGGAACGGCCGCTCGTCGTAATCACGCCCAAGAGTTTGTTGCGACTGCCGGCCGCCGCTTCTTCAATTGCTGAATTCACCAGTGGCGGTTTTCTGCCGGTCATCGAAGATCCAGAATTGCCGACTGCTGAGGCCGTGACCCGCATCGTCCTTTGCAGCGGAAAGGTTTACTACGACCTGATAGAAGCGCGAAAGAAAGCGGGTGTGGACCACGTTGTAATCATTCGGCTCGAGCAGTTTTATCCGTTCCCGCAAAGGCGTCTGGGCGAAGTTTTGGCGAAGTATCCGGCGGCGCGGCAACTGGTTTGGGCGCAGGAAGAACCAAAGAACATGGGCGGCTGGACGTTTGTCGAGCAGCGTCTGGAAAATATGCTGCCCGCGTGTGAGCGTCCAATTTATGTTGGCCGCGCGCCTTCAGCGAGTCCGGCAACCGGTTCCTACTCGATACATCAACTGGAACAGACCAAACTTGTCGCCGAGGCGTTGGTCATTCCGAAGGAGGAAGCGACGGAGATCGAAGAGAAAAAGCCGCAACCGCAAACTGATTAGGCAAGACATTCCGTAGGGACAAGTATCGTTTAGAACGCGGACTTGTCCGCCGCGCGCGCCCGGGCACAAGTGCCCTATCTAAACGGTTCACAATCCAGGCACAACTGCCTCATATAAACGTTCCCAGCAACCATATAAACAGTGAAAACAATTCTCGGCTTACTAACGTTTACAGTTCTCTTTTCTTTGCTGCCATCAACCGGAGCAACAACCGCTTCCGATGCGCTACCGTCTGCAACGCCGCCTCCTGAGAAGCACCTGAGAAACATCAAACAGCTAACCTTCGGTGGCGAAAATGCAGAAGCGTATTTCTCGGCCGACGGCAAACAGTTGATCTTTCAATCAACTCGTGACGGCCGCGGTTGCGATCAGATCTATTCCATGAATGTCGATGGATCGAATGTGCGCATGATCTCGAACGGAACCGGCCGCACCACCTGTGCCTACTTCGTTCCAAATGGACGACGCGCTCTTTATTCTTCGACGCATCTTGGCGGCAAGGATTGCCCGCCGCGTCCCGACTTTTCGAAGGGTTATGTATGGGCCGTCTATCCGGAGTTTGACATCTTCACTGCTCGCGCCGATGGTTCTGATATAAAGCAGTTAACGACATCGCCTGGCTACGATGCGGAAACGACGATCTCACGCGACGGCAAACTGGTTTTCACTTCCATGCGTGGCGGCGACCTGGACATATACACGATGGATGCCAACGGAAAGAATGTTCGCCGTTTGACCAACGAACTGGGCTACGACGGTGGTCCTTTCTGGTCTTACGACGGCAAGCAGATTGTTTATCGCGCACATCATCCGCAGAGCCCGAAAGACCAGGAAGACTACAAGAGCTTGCTTCAGCAAAACCTTATCCGACCTTCGACGCTGGAAATTTGGGTGATGAATGCGGACGGCTCCAACAAGCGCCAGGTAACGCGCAACGGCAAGGCCAACTTCGCTCCGTTCTTTTTTCCTAACGGCAAGCGCATCATCTTCTCCTCGAACATGGAGGATCCGAAGGGCCGTAATTTCGATCTTTACAAAATTAATGTGGACGGATCCGGGCTGGAACGCATCACAGACAACGATACATTTGACGGTTTTCCGATGTTTTCTCCGGACGGCAAGAAGCTTGTTTTCGCTTCGAACCGCAATGCCGCGGCCCGAGGCGATACGAATATTTTCATTGCTGATTGGGTGGAGTAAGAACGGTGCCGGGTGTCAGGTGTCGGGTGTCGGCCTTCAGATTTGGCGAGGTTGAACCCGAAATCCCATGGCCCACTAGCCGGCACCCGACGCCCGGCACCCATTAGAGAAAGAGGTCCCTCATGTTTCGCAAATTCTTTAACATCTCGCTAATCATCACGTTGGCGTTTAGTGTTGTGCTTGCTCAAAGCACGACCACGACGAAGTCTACTCCAAGCGTCGAGCGGCTCCGCGAACACGTCACCTATCTCGCTTCAGATAAATTGGCAGGGCGGCGTACCGGAACTAGCGGCGCCGATGAAGCCGCGCAATACGTAGCCGAGCAGTTCGCGGAACTTGGCTTGCGCCCCGGCAATCAGCCGGCACGCTCCGGAAAGTTGCGGGCCGCTGACTGGCGTCAGTATCTGCAACCGTTTCCCTACGTGGCTGGAGTTGAATTGGCTAAAGACAATCTCTTGTCGTCCACGTTGACCGCTTCGAACCTCCGCACCGGCGAAGACTGGATGCCGCTGGGGCTTTCATCAAATGGAAAGGTAAACGCCCCCGCAGTGTTTGTCGGATATGGAATTAACGCCCCAGAGTGGAATCACAACGACTACGCTGGAATAGACACGGCCAAGAAGATCGCCGTCGCTCTATCCGGGACACCTGATGGTGATAATCCTCATTCCAAGTTTGCCCGGTATGAAGATGTGCGCTGGAAGGCGATTGCCGCAAAGAATGCCGGAGCGAAAGCTTTGATCGTGATCGCGCGCGCAGAAAACTTCAAAGAAGATCGTTTGTCGCGCCTGAGCTACGACAACGCCGGAGATGCGGGGATTCCTGTGGCTGTAGTTTCCAGACAGGAAGTGGTGCGTTTGATTTCGGGCACGCCGATAAGCGATCTCGAGTTTGCGGCGCGCGAGAAAACCCATTCATCTATCAACAAAACATTGGTGAAGGTTTCACTGGGGATCCTCCTTACTCGCCGCGAGGTTCCGGCGGCAAACGTCATCGGCATCCTCGACGGCTCTGATCCGGTTCTCAAAAACGAAGCGATTGTAATCGGCGCCCACTACGACCACCTGGGTCGAGGGGGTGCAGGCAGCCTGGCGCCGAAGGAAGGCGACGTACATCACGGAGCTGACGACAACGCGTCCGGCACGGCCGGGGTACTGGAAATGGCACGACTCCTGACTGCGGAAAAACCCCGACGGACAATTGTGTTCATTGCTTTCAGCGGCGAGGAGGAAGGACTGCTCGGTTCGAATTACTACGTAAATCATCCGGTAGTGCCGATCGAAAACACTATAGCCATGATCAACATGGATATGATCGGACGTATGAAGAACAACCGGCTGACTATCGGAGGAATTGGGACTGCTGAGCAATGGCGACAGATGGTGGCCAATGCCAACTCGCCGCAAAGGATGAAGGTCACAGCCAGGGGAGAGGCGCCGGCCGGCGATACCACGGTCGCTTCAGGCAGCCGTCCTGTGAACATGAACATGCCGATCGTCGTCGGCGCAAACGGCAGGACAATCGTCACGCTTGATAACGTGCCAACCATTGATCTTACTCTCAATGAGGATGGCTTTGGGCCAAGCGATCACTCATCGTTTTATGCGAAGAAGGTCCCGGTGTTGTTTTTATGGACAGGAACACACGAGGATTACCACAAGCCGTCCGACACTGCGGAAAAGATCGAATATCACGATGAGGCACGGATACTGACTCTGGTTTTGCGGCTCATTCATGAAATCGACGACGCCGACAAACGCCCGACCTATACGCTCGCAAAGACTGAATCAACCGGTCGCGCAACCGGCTTTCGTGTTTACCTGGGCACGATACCTAACTATGCGGATTCCAATGACGGACTGCTGCTGGATGGTGTGCGCGAAGATTCGCCGGCGGCCAAAGCCGGATTGAAAGCAGGAGATAAGATAGTAAAACTAGCCGGCCGTGAGATCCGCAACGTTTACGATTACACGTATGCGCTTGGAGAAATGAAGGCTGGTCAGGATTACGAAGTGGAAGTGATGCGCGCGAGCGAGCGATTGAAGCTCAAGCTGACGCCTGCGGAAAAAAGATGAAACCAACCGAAGACCGCCGACGGTTGACGGGCCTATGCGGTCTGCGGTCAACGATCGATGGTCTTCGGTCGATTTGTTTTTACCAGCGCGGCTCGCGGTCGCCGCCGTAGCCACCACGGTCGCCGCCGCGATCTCCACCGCGACCACCGCCATAGCCACCACCGCCACCCCGGCCACCGCCACCGCCACCGCCATAACCGCCGCGGCCTCGATCTTCCCTCGGCTTAGCTTCATTAACCGTCAGATTGCGACCGCCGAAGTCTTTACCGTTGAATTGCTCGATGGCTGCCGCAGCTTCTTCCGCAGTCGCCATTTCAACAAAGGCAAATCCGCGCGAACGGCCAGTGTCTCGATCCTCGATCACCGAAGCTGATTCCACTGTGCCTGCTGACGCGAAGGCATCTTTTAGTTCCTCGCTCGTTGTGCGGAACGAGAGGTTTCCCACGTAAAGTTTGGTACCCATTTCTGTATTATCCTTTTGATCGAACGAAGCGCGGGCAAAAACAACATCGCAGACTCAAGCGGGGAGCTCCTTGACTGTTCAAGCGAAACGCGACGAACCCGGTGCTCTAAACTTCGAGAGCAGCTTCTAACAAGTTGACAACTGCCTCACTCTCTCCTCAGCCGAACCAGGGGTCGCTTTACGGTCACGGACAGGCGCAGTCACCACTGATGCGCGAGAGCAGGAACCATTGGACGGCGCTAAGTATGCCCCAGGCCGCCGGGCGAGTTCAAGCTTTCGGGCAATATCAACTTGGCAAAATCACCGTGACCAAGGCGGCTTTGCCGCTCTCCGTGCGGTAAGGCTCTGCCAGGCTCTGCCTTACCGATACGCCCATATAAGTCTCTGGAGGCTCTGCCTCCGTTCGGAGCCTCGGAAAACAAAAGACGCCAGCCGGCAAAGCCATTACAGAACCCCGACGCGGTCGGGGTAGCGCCGGATGCTTGAAGCTAGCTCCGGTTCATGGGTTAGTGCTGGAAGAGTCTAAAATAACCCGCTCTCGACATAGTTCGAACTGCCTATTCGTGGTAGGGTCGCCCCCCAAAACTCTTTGAGAGTAGCTCAGGCATCCCGCGCGCTGGATTCTCTATCGAATTGCCTGCGCTGAGCTTCGTGGCTTATATTGCTTCACCGCAATCTACTATCCATGAAAGGTCTGATTGGCAATATGTCCAAATCTGTTCCTATCACTGTGGCGCATGGTGACGGCATCGGGCCGGAGATCATGGCTGCGACGCTCCACATTTTGCAAGCCGGAGGCGCCGCGCTGGATATCGAAACGATCGACATCGGCGAGAAGGTTTATCTGGCGGGCAATACGTCAGGCATCGAGTCCAGTTCGTGGGATTCACTACGTCGGTCCAAAGTATTCTTGAAGGCTCCGATTACCACACCGCAGGGTGGTGGGTACAAAAGCTTGAACGTGACAGTCAGAAAAACGCTGGGACTCTATGCCAACGTCCGTCCGTGCGTCTCATATCATCCGTTTGTGGAAACCAAGCATCCGGTAATGGACGTGGTGGTCGTTCGTGAAAATGAAGAAGACCTTTACGCCGGCATTGAGCACCGCCAAACCGAGCAGGTGGTCCAGTGCTTGAAGCTCATCTCGCGACCTGGTTCCGAGAAAATAGTTCGCTATGCCTTCGAATACGCGCGCCGGAATAATCGCAGGAAGGTCACCTGCTTCACCAAAGACAACATCATGAAACTGACCGACGGTTTGTTTCACAAGGTGTTTGACGAAATCGCCGCCGAGTATCCCGACCTTGAAAACGAGCACTGGATTGTAGATATCGGCGCGGCAAAACTGGCCGATACGCCGGAAGCTTTTGACGTGGTAGTCATGCCAAATCTTTATGGTGATGTGTTGTCTGACGTGGCCGCGCAGATCGCCGGTTCTGTCGGACTCGCGGGTTCGGCAAATATCGGCGAGCACGTGTCAATGTTTGAGGCGATACACGGTTCCGCTCCTCGTCGCGCCGGACAAAACCTGGCGAACCCATCGGGGCTGCTGCTTGGCGCAGTGATGATGCTGGTCCATATCGGGCA
Organism: Pyrinomonadaceae bacterium; assembly: GCA_035630655.1. Classification (GTDB taxonomy): domain Bacteria; phylum Acidobacteriota; class Blastocatellia; order Pyrinomonadales; family Pyrinomonadaceae; genus PSRF01. The sequence continues at coordinate 13,419 of DASQKG010000031.1, read as the reverse complement.
GACTGACGTTGCCGAACGTGTGCACAATGCCTGGCTGCGCACCATCGAAGACGGCATTCACACGTACGACATCTACGACGAAGGAAAGAGCAAACAGAAGGTTGGCACGAAGGAATTTGCAGACGCGGTCGCGCAGCGGATGGGCCAGGAGCCGCAGACACTGAAGGCGGCCAAATACAAAGCCGCGGCGGAAGCAGCTCCCACGGCGAAGGCGGCTGCGCCATCGCGCGCCCGGGCAAAGAAGGACCTGGTGGGCGTCGACGTGTTTCTTGACTGGACCCAGGGTAGCGCGAATGACCTCGGTGAATCTTTAAGCAAACTTAGCGGTGATGGCACCAGACTCATCATGATGAGCAACCGCGGCGTGAAGGTTTGGCCCGGTGGTCATGCGGAAACATTCTGTTCCGACCACTGGCGTTGTCGTTTCATGGCCGCCAACGATGGTGACGCCATTTCGCACGCGCAGATCACTTCCCTGCTGGATCGTGTCGCTGGAGCCGGTTTTGATTTCATCAAGACGGAGAATCTTTACAACTTTGACGGCGAGCGTGGATATTCACTCGACCAGGGCGCGTAGTTGTAACGCAATCTGTTAGTTTGCGTTGCGCTGCGCCAGAGACTTGTTCACGCAATGAGAGATTTCAAACCCATCGTCCGCAAACTAACAGTTTGCGTTACAACAGTGTCGGCAACTTACATAAGCAAATAGGGGAATACTAATGAGCAGCAATGAAGGACAACAACAAGCACGCGACGAGGAACAGCCGCAAACTGATTCGGCCAATAACGAATTAGGACCCACTGAAAAACTGCGGGAACGCGGAACCTCGGGGGCAGAACTGTCCGTACCGGGCGTGCAGGATCCGAACAACGAAGAAATCAAAGACGAACAGAACCCCAACACTGAATAGCTGTAAAGCAAACTGTTAGTTTGCTTATTGCCGCGACCGGGGGCCACTGTCGGCCATTGGATTTTTCACCGCACCGTCCGCAAACTAACAGTTTGCGTTACGTTTACCGCGCAAAGTCTTAGTAACTACCGAATAAACACGTAGAAACTGTAATGACTGAAACTAAATCATCGTCACTCGTCGCCGTTATCATGGGTAGTAAATCCGACTGGGAAACCATGCGTCATGCTGATGCCACGCTAACGGAGTTTGGAGTCGAGCATGAGTGCCGTGTCATGTCGGCGCACCGTACACCTCATCTCGCATCCGAGTTTGCTTCCAATGCGCGTGATCGCGGTATTGAAATCATTATTGCCGCCGCTGGAGGCGCCGCGCATCTTGCGGGTGTGATCGCGGCCCACACCACGCTTCCGGTTTTAGGCGTCCCGATGAAAAGCGATGCTCTAAACGGAATGGACTCGCTGCTGGCCACGGTGCAGATGCCGGCCGGCATTCCAGTCGGCACGCTGGCAATCGGTAAGCCCGGCGCGATTAATGCCGCTCTGTTTTCGATTGCCATTCTCGCGAACAGCCGGCCCGAGCTGCGCACGAAGCTGGAAGAGTTTCGCAGGAAACAAGAAGAGCAGATCCGCAATACAACTCTAGGATAAGCCACGTAAATGAGCCGCGGCTTGTGGGACCGGCGGGCGTCCCGCCCGCATCGGTGGGAAAGAATATTCCAGAGATGCAGAACGATCTAGCCACGAGGGCGGGAGAGACGCCCGCGGTCCCAATATCCGCGGCTGATCTTTTGTTCCCTTTGCAAGGTGAAGGGGGATACACGAGCGCCCTGGGACTACAACAAACCCATCTTTGAACCCCGAGCTTGTCCGCCCATGGTCCTTAGTGACGTCCCGCTGGTGGCGGCCAGAGCTGCACCGGAAAGCGGTTCCCCGTGGCGGCCGCCACTAATATCGTCAAGTGGGGCCTTATACCCGGCAGAGTTTTTCTTGTATTCCCCAGGTCTTTAGAGCAGAATGCCCACACTTGATCCCCCACGGAGAATCCTGCGCGCCAAGGACCTCCGCTGTTTTCACAATCTTCATCTCTCGCTTTGTGGTAAACCCGGAAAATGGTCGGGAAAACAATCTCGCGCTATCGGATTATCGAGCCACTCGGCGAAGGCGGAATGGGCGCAGTCTATCTTGCTGAAGACATCACGCTCGGCCGTCGCGTCGCCATAAAGTTATTGTCTTCCACTGCGCCTGAATATCGCGCCAGATTTCTTCGCGAGGCCCGCGCCGTCTCACAGTTGATTCATCCAAACATCGCTACCGTTTTCGATTACGGAGAGACTCCGGAAGGCAAGCCCTACATTGTGATGGAGTTGATTAAGGGCAAGCCCTTGAGTGAGAAACTGCTCGAGGGACCACTGCGGTTGCCGGAAGCGGTGCGAATAGTCAGCTTAATTGCGGCCGCGCTTGGCGAAGCCCATCAACAGGGCGTAGTGCATCGCGATGTGAAACCTTCAAACGTGGTCTTGACCGATCGCGGCCACGTCAAAGTTGTTGACTTCGGACTGGTCAAAGAGATTCACGGAGACGTCAGCCCAACTCGCACACGCAGTGACGTCATCGTGGGAACGCCTCTGTATCTTTCACCTGAGCAGGCCACTGGAAAGAGCGTCGATGGTCGCAGCGATCTCTTCGCACTGGGGGCGGTTCTCTACGAATGCATCACCGGCCAATCGGCGTTTACCGGCGGGAGTGTAATTGAAATCGGCGCCCAGGTAATCCACGTCACCCCGCCCGCGCCATCAAGCCTCAATGACCAGATCCCGCCAGAGCTCGATCGGATTACCGCAAAGGCGTTGGAGAAAAACATCGATGCGCGTTACCAAACTGCTGAGGAGTTGATTGAGGACCTGCAAACGCTGCTTCCTACTCTCGACGCTAATGGGTTTCGAACTCAGGAACGGACAACCAAATCCGTGGTTGCCCCGCGTACACATTCTGCCAGCGCACTGACAACCATTTCGGAAACGTTTCGACGTCCGCGTCTTTCGTTGGGCACCTTCGTACTGGCGATTCTGGCGATTGGAGTAGTTGGTTTTGGAGTGGTCCAATGGCGAAAACCATCGCCTTACGAGCCTACGCCCCAGGCCCTGGACTGGTACAACAAAGGGACCGATGCGCTGCGTAGCGGTTCATTTCTCCAAGCCAGCAAAGCTTTCGAACAGTCCATAGCCAGCGATCCTAATTTTCCTCTAGCCCACGCTAGATTAGCCGAGTCGCTATTTGAGCTCGACTACTGGGATAAGGCCCAGGAAGAAATGTTGAAGGTCCACAGCCTGGTGCCGGATCGTTCGCGGTTGGCAAGAAGTGACGCTTTGTATTTGGAAGCTATTAACGCAACGGTGTCACGAGATTTTCCGGGTGCGATTAAGGCGTATCGCGAGCTGGTGACTTTGTCGCCGAATGACCCGCAGGTTTACGTCGATCTCGGGCGCGCTTATGAAAAGAACGACGAACTCAAAAACGCGCTGGCGAGTTATGTAGAAGCGACGCAGCATCCGCCGCAATACGCCAACGCTTTCCTGCGCGTGGCGATCCAGTATGCAGAACAAGCGGACCAGCCAAGCGCCACCGACAATTTCGATAAAGCGCACAAGCTGTTTGAAGCTGCTGGTAACTTCGAAGGACAAGCCGAGGTGGCTTATCAACGCGGCGCCTTCTACGACAAACTTGGCCGAAAGGCTGAAGCCAAACAGAATCTGCAGCGGGCCCTGGAACTTTCCGGGACCACATCGAATCAGTATCAGGAAGTAAAAACGTTACTAAAACTCGGCAACGTCGCGTCGCATGAAGTGGATCCCGTAAAGGCGCGCGAACTTATTAACCAGGCGATTTCAACTGCGCGGGCCAACGGTATCGACAACCAGGTCAAAAGGGGCCTGGTAGATCTTGGCAATACCTATGTCGTAACAGGTGAATACGATCAGGCAGAGAAATACTTCCAGGAGTCGCTCCAACTCTCACAACAGCAAAAGGACAATCGCAACGCCGCCAGGGCCTTGCTCTCACTCGGCTCAAACTCTCTGCGACAATCAAAGGTTGACGAATCAATCAAGTATATAGAGCAGGCGCTACCCTTCTATCAGCAGGCTGGCTATCGCAGAGAGGCGTTGCAAGCTCTAGCCTTGCTGGCTCGAGGGAAACTACAGAGAGGCGACTACGAGGCTGCGCGCCACGCCTATGAGGAACAGATGAAAGTGGCCCAACAGCTCGGTGATATGGCCCAGACACAAGCAACCTTGAACGACGTGGGAGTCACTTACGCACTGCAGGGACGGTATCCGGAGGCACTCAAAACATTTGAAGAGAGCCATGCGATTGCGAAGTCGTTGAAGGACGAAAAAAATGTAGGTCTGTGTTTAATAAACCGAGGTAATGCCCTTGGGAAACTGGGACGCGACGACGAAGCCCGGGCATTGCTCTCAGAAGTCTCCTTGCTAGCCCAGCGGCCAAATGCCGCGAAGAATCTGATCGCGGGTTTCTATTTATCCCAAGCACTTTCCGATCTGCGTGCGGGGAACTTGCCGCAGGCGAAGACCAACAGTGAAAAGGCCATTGAACTGGGCGGAACTCAATTGAAGAACATTGTCGCCGAAGCGGCTTACACTCTCTGCCTTGCAAATACGTATTCCGGCGCACACGTTGAAGGGCGGCGTAAATGTGAGGCGGCGCTTGCGCGTGCTCGAGAAACCGGAAATCCTTCGCATGTCGCAGAGTCGCTTCTGGCAAATTCCCAGCTACTTTTGCAAACCGGCGATACCGCGGGAGCCCTCAGCAACTCGCTTGAGGCCCAGAAAATATTCTCAAAAGTGGGTAAACAGGATTCCGAATGGATCGCCTTTCTGATTGCTGGGCGCGCCAGCAAAGCTCAGTCGGCCGCCGCCCGCGAATATGCTTCGCGAGCTGATCAAATCCTCGCCGGGCTCGAACAACAATGGGGAGCAGATAATTTCCAGGCCTACCTCTCCCGACCGGATGTAAACGTGTTTCGACGGCAGCTCCAAGATCTCCTCGCTCAGAACCTTAAACCTCATTAACCTCAAAGGAGACCAACTCTACATGTCAGACACAACAGGTGACATCATCATCAAAGGCGGTTCAGTAGAATTGATCTATGACCCGCTCACCTACACGAAGGATGTGGGCACAGATAACAAGGTCTGGAAAAACGTCAACAAGAAGATCGTTCAGATCATCATCACCGATGACAATGACGAGACCGTGTACGACAGCGGGGAACAGCTACCCGGGCTGAACTACACAGTCAAAGCCCGCTGTAAGTAGCGTACAGGCGTAATTGAAGTTTGGAGACGACCAGCGTGGCGCGGCTCACCGCCTGGCCGAGGCGGAGGTGTGTTCGTGGGCCGTTACTCGAAGCCGTCGAGATCGGGGCAACAGCCCGACCGTGAGGGACGTTCGGTACGAAGGTATAAACGCCCTCTGCTAACGGTCGGGCTACTGTCCAGTTTGACGTCGCTCCCGTTCACGGCCGGCTACGCGTCAGCAGGGCTATGACCGCGACAAATAGAGCCGAACCGATAATGGACCACACAATAGGAAAGCTGGTCGTTCCTACCTGAATTGCGAAGAGTTCCGGCAAACCCATCTGGCGAGACAGCCACATTCCCAGAACTGCGCCGACAAAACCAAGCGCAATTGACACCAGGCATCCACCTCTGGAAAAACCAGTGATAGCCTGGCCGAGTGCTCCGCAGATACCTGCAATTAATAACAACACCAGCAGATCGATTAACGTCATGTATCCCTCCGTATGTTATAGAACCCAGCGCGATAGCGCCGGATGCTAAAGGCAACTCTGAATTAGGTCGTAATGGCCAATCTGTAATAAAAGTAGCCTTCTGGATCCGGCGCATCCACCACCCCAGCGGGGCTGCCCCGCTGGGGACCCCGGTCCGCGCTCGGTTCTGTAATGGCCATCCATCACTTCTCGTGCTTGTAGACTTCCCCGCCCTTCATTACGAAACTAACGCGTTCGAGTTCGCTAATGTCGCGTAAAGGGTCGCCGTTGACGGCAATGATGTCGGCAAACATTCCAGGCTCAAGTGCACCAAAGTCTCCCGGACGCTCCAACAGTTTGGCCGCCACCACCGTCGCTGACTGAATTGCCTGCATGGGCGTCATCCCATAACGGACCATGTAGGTAAATTCCTTTGCCTGGTTTTCCGTCCAGGCATAACCGCCCGCATCCGTTCCGTAGGCGATTTTCACGCCCTTGCGAACCGCGATGCCGAAGGCCCTGGCTTCAAGATCACGCATCGTCAACCAGATAGGCGCGCCGGCGGCGGCGCGGCCTTCGGCTACATACACGCCAACGTAAATCGTCGGGCACCAGTAAACTCCTTGACGGACCATGCGGTCCATCAGTCCTTCGTCGAGACCGAAGCCGTGTTCGATCGAGTCCGCGCCCAATCTCAGTGCGGCGTCGATTCCCTCCCAACCCATTGCATGAGCAGCGACGCGACGGCCAAGACGATGCGATTCATCAATTAACGCTTTCATCTCTTCATCGGTAAAGTTGAGCCACGAATGTAGTTTGCCGTCCTTCATAAAATAACGGCGGTCGGCATAAAACTTTATCCAGTCAGCCCCATATTTCACCTGCTCGCGGACGGCGCGTCGAATGTTGTCGGGTCCATCTACGATTTGAACGCCCTCTGGCATTCTTAATTCCCACGAGTATCCCGATAGTGGGTACATGCCCGTGGCGGAAAACGCTCGAGTGGCCACAAACATGCGCGGTCCCGGAATTACACCACGATTGATCGCAGTTTTGACATCGACATCCGCATACATCGCTCCCTCAGTTTCCAGATCACGCATCACGGTGAAGCCGTTCATCAGTCCTATTCGGGCGGCCACCGAGGCGCGAATTGCCCGATAGGGGATCGACTCTTTCAAAACTTGCTCATCGTATTCTGCTGAGGTGATGTCGCCTTGCAGGAGAACGTGCGTGTGACAGTCAGCAAGACCGGGCAGGACGGTGGCGCGAGAAAGATCGATCGTGGTGGCCGAGGAAGGCGCGCTCCTTTGTATCTCCGCCAGTGGACCAACCGCTTTTATTCGCTGGCCCTCGACCAGGATTCCCTGGTTTTCCAAAACTCTGCCGGCGCGCACGTCAACCAGGCGTCCCGCCTTGATGAGAACGATGGCTGGAGAAACTTTGGTCTGGGTGAAACCAATAGTTTGCAGCAGAGACAAGACAACAAAAAAGACGATGGCTCTTCTCATGTTTAAATACTTTCGAATCCCTTCTTCTTGATCCACTCCCGCACAACCTCCGGTATCCCCCGCTTGTTTGCGTCAACCTCATAATTCATCTGTCGCATCTCTTCGGTTGAAATCGAATTCGCCAGTTTTCCGAGGACATCCCCTAACGCGCGCACCCGCGTTAAATCATCTTTCCGTACCAGATAAACGGCTTCGTAAGGTGGAAAGTAACGACGGTCGTCAGCTAATTGGACCAGGTTAAGCGCGGCGATCCGTCCCTCGGTCGAATTTCCGGCGATTAGATCGACCTGACCTGAAGAAAGCGCAATGTATGTTAGCGAAAGGTCCATCTCACGCGGCTGCTCACCAAACCTCAACCCATAAGCTTTGGAAAAGCCAGGGTAGCCGTCAGCACGCGACATAAAGTCCTGGCCAAAGCCTGCGCGCAGGCTGCGAGCATGCGCCGCAACGTCTGAAATATTTTTCAGTCCCAGCTTACTCGCGTCCGCCCCTCGCACCAGAATCGCGAAAGTATTTTCGAAACCTACCGACTCACTGACAACCACGCCAAACTTTTCTTCATACTCCTTCTTAACCTGGTCGAATACCGCACGAGGATCAGTTATGGGCGGATGCTTGAGAATTGCTGTATAGGCGGTGCCGGTGTACTCCGGGTAGAGATCAATTTTTCCGGCGAGCAACGCATCGTGAGGTAGATTTCCGCCCAGCTCAAACTGGCGCTCAACTTCAACGTTACGCGCTTCCAACATCTGCGCCACTATCTCTGCCAGGATCACCGACTCGGTGAAATCTTTTGAACCGACTATTACGCGAGCGCCCGTCGGGGACGGCGCCAAACGCGAACTACGCCAACCTGCATACACGCCGGCGACAACAACAACAACGATGGCGGCCAGAGCAATTCTTTTCCATTTTTGGGCTCGGACTTTGTTGCGCCCCGCGACGGCGAAACGTTTTTCCAGTATGCCGAGTGTGAAGTCGGCCGCGAGGGCCATTAAGGCCGCCGAGATAGCGCCGGCCAGTAGAAGATTATTGTCATCCTGTCGCAGGCCACGAAAGATGTAAACACCGAGACCACCAGCTCCGACCGCAGCAGCAATCGTGGTCACTCCGATAGCTATGACCATCGCCACTCTCACGCCGGTAACGATCACACTCATCGCCAAAGGCAATTCCACTTGCCAGAGGATCTGTTGTCCAGTCATCCCCATGGCCACCGCCGCCTCGCGGACATCGGCGTCTACGCCGAGAATTCCCGTCACGGTGTTGCGAATGATCGGGAGCAACGAATAGAGCACCAGGGCGACAATCGCGGTGCGCGCGCCGATGCCGCCAATGAACGGAAGCGGTATCAGGAAACCAAACAATGCCAGGCTGGGAATTGTTTGCATCACATTCGCAACTCCCAGAACCGGACCTCGAAGTGATTCCTTCCGCGTCAGTAGTATTCCCGTGGGAATGCCGATGACGACCGCGACAAACGTCGAGATTAGGACCAGCGACAAATGTTGTCGCAAGAGCGTCAGAAGTTCAGGCCAGTTGGCAACGAGGAAGTTCCAGAAGTTCATCCGGTTCTCTTTTTGTCAGAGTAGGACAGACATTCCTGTCTGTCTCACGATGGGCAATGTCCTTGTTACGAACAAACCGGCTTTTTGCGATAGTCCGACAGACAGGAATGTCTGTCCTACTTACCAATCGCCGGCAGCTCGAGAGTTTCTAAATAACCGCGGGCGTGCTCGTCTTGCGATTTCAAAAAATCCTCTGGTGTCTCCAGCAGCACCAGCCGGCCTTTGTGCATTAGTCCTATCCGCGAACCGAGCAATAGAGCCTCGCGCACGTCATGCGTCACCAGTACAGCAGTCTTCTTAAGTGTCTTTGAAAGTTTGCCAAACTCGCGTTGCAGACCAGCGCGCGTTAAAGGATCGAGGGCGCCGAAGGGCTCGTCAAGCAGAAGTAACGACGGCTCAGCCGCGAGCGCGCGAGCTACGCCGACGCGTTGCCGCTGCCCGCCTGATAACTCCGAAGGATATCTTGCGCCGAAGTCTTTGGGTTCGAGACCAACGAGGGAAAGCAACTCACTGACGCGCTGTTTGATCTTGCTGTCGTCCCAACGCTCGAGCGATGGCACGAGAGCAACATTTCGTTCGACAGTGAAATGCGGAAACAGACCACCCTCCTGAATCACATAACCGGTTCGGCGTCTGAGGCGGATTGGTTCCCAATCTGATGTCGCCTTGCCTTCGACCAGGACCTGGCCTGACGTAGGCAACAACAACCGGTTGATTAGTTTGAGAGTTGTAGTTTTGCCGCAGCCTGATTCACCCAGCAGAACCAGCGTCTCGCCCGGGTTAACTGTGAAACTGAGATGTGAAATGATCGGAGCAGAAGCGCCGGCGTGAGAGAAACTTACATCACGAAATTCAACCAGCGGAGTATTGGTGACTTGTGACATCTGCGATTTCAACAGGTGTATAGAGTACAACCTTTAGGTTGCTTCCTTAGCGACCACCCGCGCCGACTTCCAAGTAGCCTTCTCCCCACCCGACAAGCTGAAGCTTGTACTCTATACGCCTCTAGTCCGTCCGCCCGTCTTAAACAGCCAACAACAAATTGCTGCTGAATCTCTCCTCCGAATCGAGCCACGTGTGCGCTCTTGTGAAGCCGGTGCCGGATGCCATCCGGGTAATGTCGCTCAGATCATACTTGTATGAGTTTTCAGTGTGAATCTGTTCGCCTTGCCCAAACTTAACTTCCATTCCGAGCCCGCGGATGTTTACCGTCTGTTCGCGGGTGCTTTCGATGTAGATTTCGACACGCCCAACTTCTTCGTTATAGAACGCGAGGTGATGAAAAGCCCTGAGATCGAAGTCACCGCCGAGCTCGCGGTTAATCCGAGCCAGCACGTTTAGATTAAACGCCGCCGTTACGCCCAGGGCATCGTTGTAAGCCGCCTCGAGCACCTGCTTATCCTTCTTCAAGTCTGCCCCAAGCAACAAAGCGTCTCCTTCGTTCAAGACGTCACGCAAGGCCCGCAAAAACTTAACAGCGTCAGCCGGGTCGAAGTTACTGATGTTGGAACCAAGAAAGAGGGCCAACGTGCGCCTTCGCTTCGTCTTCTTCAACTCCGACAGACCCGCAAAATAGTCGGCGGCGTAAGCTTCGATTTTCAACTGGGGATACGACTGCAGAAGTATTCGCGAACTGCTGTCGAGCGCGGTGGCCGAGATGTCGACCGGAATAAATTTCAAATCTTCTTGTTTTCTCAGCAGTGCTTCGATCAGTAATCTGGTTTTTGAGGCGCTGCCGCTACCCATTTCCAGAAGCGTCGTCTCACCCTCAACCGAAGCCACAATCTCATCCGCATAACGCTGAAGAATCTCATTTTCAGCGCGGGTCAGGTAATACTCAGGCAGCAGGCAAATCGCTTCAAAGAGTTGGGAGCCAAGTTCATCGTAAAAATATTTCGGGAGAAAGCGTTTTGGTTCTGAAGAGAGGCCGCGGCGCACGTCTTCCGCGAGCCCGGCGCGAGGATCGCGCGTAACGAGGTTGTGTAGCTGGAGCTTCTCCTCCTCGGCCTTGGCTGGTTCTGTGTGCAACACGGTAAGGCTCCCGAATCAATCGGCCATAAGTCTGCAAACACTTAGTCTCAATGGGTCAGGTTATGATACCGGATCAGATGCGATTAGTAACTTCAGCCTGTCAACCAGCAGGTTTACTGAAACCTGAGCGACACGTTTTGTGCTTGAGCGGCAAACATGGGATTGACGCCAAAAACGAGCCAATCAAGGTGGAGTTTGGAGTTGTGCGAAGAGGTCGGTTTATTCTGCTCATCACGCCAGCGGCGAAAACAGCGCCGTAGCAAGAGGCGTAGAGTACAACCTTCAGGTTGCCACGTTGGCACAAGGCCAGCTGCGTGGTAACGAGGACGCAAACTAAAGTTTGTACCCTGTACACCTTCAACGCCGCAAGCTAAAGCTTGTACTCTATACGCCTCTTATTAGCGTTTCCCGGCAGCTTGACCCGCGCATATGGCTCGGGCAAGATCGAGGCCATGTTTTACCTGAAATCCCCCGCCCGCAGTCGATCCCCGCTCACGTATTTTCTTCCGGCCCTGCTGCTGACGGTTACCTCTCTGGTTTCGGCTTCTGCGCAAAACTACGTGACGGAAATCGAGACCGGCGAGAAGGTTTCGCTCACAGTCAAAAGCAAAAACGGTAAGGTAAGCGTAATCGCCTCCGACGAGCAGCAGAAGAAGGCTTCAATTAACGCCAGCTCCGCCGGGATGGTGGTGGATTCAACCGATGTGAAAACTGAAAGCAAAGGAAACAGCTTGAACATCGAGATTCGAGCTCGCGCGGACAAGAACCGTATCGATCTGATCGTGCGCGTGCCCTCGCGTTCCAAAGTCAAAGTTGAGAGTGATGCCGGCGCCGTCGATATCATCGGCAACTTCGAGTCAGCTGAAGTGTCTACAAACACCGGAACTATTCATGCCGATGTTCCTCTCGAAGCGTTGAAGTTTAGTTTCATGTGGCGGGCAAGCAAGCCGCGGTATTTGAGTGACGTTGAACTCCCCGAAGTCAAAGAAAAGGCCGGGGGAGTTTTTACGATTTCCGGAAAACTCGGCGAGGAGAAGGCCGCCAAAGAAGAGCGGGTAGAACTCGACTTTCTGACCCAGCGCGGCGTGGTCCTGCTTAACGTGGATCCCAGCATGGCCCCGGCCGATCTGCGTGAACGCCCGTTAACTGAAGCTGCGCGCGCAATTGTCCGCAGTGGAGACAGCCAACTGATCGATGCCATTCGCAAGGTCTCGCCCAGGATGTTTGGCGACTATGCGAAGACATTACCGCCGCTCGAGAAAGAGCCGTCGCTGGTAACGCGAACCCCTCCCGGTCAATTCGTCACCGCCTTGACGCCGTTCCTGCTTCGATTTAACGCCAGCGTAACTGACCGCAATGGACGAGCGATTGGCGGCATGCGCGAATCAGACTTTACGGTTTTTGAAGACGGCGTCGAACGACGTGTGACGAACGTAGTTCCAACGAAGGAGCCGTTTAATCTTGTACTCTTGCTGGATGTTTCCGGCAGCGTCGAAGATCGAATCGACTTTATCCGGAAAGCAGCTCGCGACTTTTTGAACACCGCCAGCCCGCAGGACCGCATTGCCATCATCAGTTTCCGCGACGATATCCAAATCATTTCCGATTTCAGCACCGACCGCCAAATGCTTTCGAAGAAACTCGACGAGATCGATGCCGGAGGAGGGACAGCGCTTTACGACGGGCTCGGTTATGTGCTGGCAGACACTTTGAAAAAACTTCGCGGCGACAGGACAGCGATTGTGGTCCTCTCAGATGGAGACGACAACAAATCATTTGTGCCGTTTCCAGCGATACTCGAAGCGATTGCTGAGTCAGGAGCACTGATTTACCCCTTGTACGTTCCCTCGGGTCTGGTTCCTGAGACGAGCGTCCCGCGACCGGAAATTACTATGGATCCCACGCGTACTCGCTATCTGACACTCACGACCCGCGCGCACGAAGAAGGTCAGAAACTGGCGGCTGCATCCGGCGGCGTTTACTACCCGATTCGTCACCTGGGTGAGTTGCAACGTGCATACGACGACGTGGTGGTCCAACTCCGAACCGCTTATACAATTACCTATGCGTCAAACTCGACACCTTCGGGCCACCGGCGCGTTCGTGTACGCGCAAACCGCGAAGGCGCGTCTGTGCGTTTGAGTCCGGTGGTTGGCGTGGCGACCCCTTGAGGAAGGCTTTGCGGAACGCCGAAAATCGCGGTAGTGCCCGGATTTGTCTCCTCCCTCTCTCTCCCTCTTGCCCTAACGGGGCTACGTCTTACAAGCATGCGCTACGGCGCTTCGGTTCTGTATAAGACCCGACGCGGGCCCGCTCCAGTTTACTTTTCATCCTTCATCATTCATCCTTCATCCTTCCAATGTCTGAGCCACTTTTCGCATCTTTGTTTGACGAAACCGAGCGGCGGCCATTGACTGTCTCGGAGCTGACGGAGTCGGTCCGAAAAGCGATCGAAGCACGCTTCGCCTCAGTGTGGGTTGAAGGTGAGATTTCCAACTTCAAGGCCCACTCTTCCGGGCATTGGTATTTCACGATCAAGGATGAAGGCGCGCAACTGCGGGCGAAATGCTTTCGCTCCGCAAACAGCCGCATACGCTTTCGACCAAC
>DASQKG010000030.1:0-13269 GCA_035630655.1 Pyrinomonadaceae bacterium | reverse complement strand
GCTCCCGTAGGCAGGGTCGCGAGCGAACAACTGACGTTGCCCGTGCCGCCTGGTGATGGCATGCTGCACAGAAAGACTGGCCCGGTGTCCTGCGTAAAGGAGACAAAGGTTGTATTTGCCGGTACTGCGTCTGTCAGCGTCACCGTCTGCGCATCGCTGGGACCGTTATTGGTAAGCGTGATGGTGTAGGTGATGTTTGTCCCGGCCGTCACAGGATCCACGTCCTCGACCTTAACCGACAGAAGATCAGACGACGGCGACAGATTGGTGGTGTCGCTGGCTGAACTGTCTGACGTGTCCATCTCTCCGCCGCCGGAAACGGTCACGTTGTTAATTACACTTGCCGAATTCGCGCCTGCCGTTACCGTGAGCGTGATGGTTGGGTAATCGGCGCTGGCAGCGAGCGAGTCGCTGCGGTCGCAGGTTACTATTTGCCCCACGATCGAACAGTTCCAACCGTTGTGCGCGCCAATTGGGCCCGTCGGTGTCAGTCCCGTTGGCACCGTGTCAATTACTGTTACCGTACCGGCGGTGGATCCCGGACCATCGTTGTGCACCGTGATGGTGTACGTGTTGCCCGTGCTGCCCTGAACGAATGGATCCGTGTGCGTCTTCGTGATCGTGAGATCCGAAGGCTTACACTTGCCGCCCGCGTCCGCACTAAATAGATCCAGGACCTGTGCCGGCGTCAGGACGACGTTGAAGATCTCAACTTCGTCAATCACCCCGTCAAAGAAACCTGCCAGCGAAGCTCCCTCTTTCAGCGCGCCTATACGAACCGGCGTGGTGCTGTCGTTGATGGAAGTTATCGCCGTGGAACCGCCTCCAAGAGGCGCCGCTGTATCTACGCCGTTGATATAGACCTTGAGCTCGTCGGTCGCGTTGTCGAAAGTGGCGGCCACGTGTGTGAAGGCGCCGGTAGAGATCGCGCCCGGAGTAGTCACGGAACGATTTTCACCGCCCGGACCATAGACAACGAATTCAATCTGGCCGCCATTAATCATCCGCAGCAGGTAGCTGGACTCACCCGCCGTGGAAGAGTCGTACTTGGACACAATCGTGCGGCCGCTCGCGTCAGCCACTAACGTATCCGGATTGACCCAGGCATCGATTGAGATCGTCTGCGTTGGACTCAAGCCCGCACTATCCGGGGCCGAGACAAAGTCGTCCGTGCCGTCAAGACCGAATCCATTGAGGACCTTGCCTGCGGCGTAGCCCATGCCGCCGTTGAGTGTGCCGTCGTTGCCGCCGGCAATATCTCTCGGTGTGTCGTCACCGCTCCACCAGGCCACCATGTTGGCCGGCACCGGCGGCGCAGTACATGTTTGGACAGGAGTCACAGTTGGATCGGCTGCACCGCCTACTGCCGGATCGTCAGTGAGCACAGGCCCTCCGCCATCGAACCCTACAGAGCCCTGGTTGGTAACTTCCGTCCCCGGGAATGGCGTGTTGATCGTCACCTTAAACTGGATGTTTACGGTCTTGCCTGCCTTCAAAGTTCCGAGACAGATCGCAATAGTACCCACGCCGCAGGCTGGGTTGAGTACGGGTGTAGTTGTGGTAGCTCTCGGTGTGAGCGAAGCTCCTTTTGGTGTTCGTCGCGCGTGATGCGAGAAGCCTTGCTTCGCAGAACCTGGAGATCCTACGGGCTTCTGATTTTGGACAATTGTCGGTTTGGCGAATGATGCCGCGCGCCGGCTGCTCACGGCCTGAGAAATAGCCTGGTCGCTTTCGCCAGACTTACGGACAACGGCCGATTGGGCGGTTGCCAACTCAGGTTGCGAGATTCCCTTCGCTTCAATCTGCGCCGCTACATTGTCGTAACGCGCCGTCGGGTTCGCGTTTGGCACTGACGAAGTCGCCGCGACCCCAGTGGTTACACTCGTAAAGTCGACTGAGGCTCCAACGCCTGAAGTCACTCCAAATATGCTCGACTTCGATTCGCTATTACTCGCCAGCATCTCCGAATTGCGGTCGAAGGGGTTCAAATTCATGGCGATGCCCGCAGGAATCACAGGGCTGCGGCAAGTGCCGTTGGCCACGCCCGTGTAAGTGGTCGCGTGTGTCGCGTCAGCGGAAGAGAGATCGGGATTCTGGGCGAGCATGAAGGCTTCTACATCCGTATCTGAAGTGCCGCTGCCGACGAACCGCTCCAATCTGAAAGTCGAAGTATCTCTCTGGCGCAACCGCCAGTCCTCTAACGCTTTACCAACAGCATCGTTACTCAACGCGGCTGAGCCCCCGAAATCGAGGCACACATTGAACGTGTCGCGCGACTCGATTCGTGACCCGTAGACGGTGAAGAACGGAAACGCAGAGTTGTCGTCGGGAATGAAGCCGTCATTACCGGTCACGGTCAGGTCGAGCTTGCCATTCTGAGCGTCGGCGTCGGCGTCAAGACGGCCTTCGATGAAGATCGCCTCGATGTCCGTGTTCCTGACGGTGTTGTTGGTGACTGAAATGATGGCATCAACGTCGCCTCGGATGTCGCCGCGGATGCCGTAGGCATCGCGCGAGCCGGAGTCGACGCTGCCGTCTCCAATCACGTTGCCGGAGATCGAGCCCTGAAACTGCGAGTTGTTGGTCGAAGTGCTTACCGGAACAAGCCCGATGGCAAAGTTGGCATGATCGATGATGGTGTTGTTTGTGATGTTGAAGTTAGTGTCAGCGTCTGTGTCGCTGGTAAGTTGAATAGCGATGTTATTGTTTTTGATTGTGGTGTTATGGATCTTGATGTTCTGCGTCGCGCTTCCACTGGCGTTTGCCTGGATGCCAGTCGCCTGATGGCCGTCGACGTTGCTGTTAGTGATAATCAGGGTCGAGTTGCCTACGCCCACCGAGTTGGTGAAGTGAACACCGTTCGCGCCGACGCCTGCAGGGTTTGGCCCGATATTGGTGCCGGAGATATTCAAAGTGCCCGTGCCGCTCGACGGCGTCCAATTGACGCTGAACTCGAAGTTGTTGCTGATGGTGCAGTTCGTGACGTTGTTGGTGCCGGTTAATATCTGGAACTCCAGGCCGGAATCTTCAGCCAGAGTGTTGTCGCCGTTGCTCTCGAACCAACTGCTGACGAGCGATAAGCCAGACACGTTGTTGCCGAAGACGCCGCTGTCGGTGCTGTCCTGGATGCGCATTCGGGTCAGCGAAACATTATTGGTGCTGTTCAGCGAGACGCCATCGCTCGTGGAGTTCAGGATAGAACCGCCCGTGCAGTCCGCCAATACAGGCGCGGTGATGGTGGCAGGCGTGCCGACGGCGTTAGGTGTGACCACGCCGCCGCAGTTGCCGGCGGAGTTGCCCTTGACTTTCAGCCCACCACTCGCACCGGTGGTATTAAGTACGATGCCACTCGACGCGCCATTTGAAGAGATGCTGCGGAATTCCAGATTATTGGCGCTGATCGTGGTGGCGTTGACGTTGATCGCGACGCCGGTGCTGGTGGTAAGCGTATTAACTAACGCACCGGTGGCCGCCGGGTTGCACGGGTTCTCGTCGCAGACTTCGATCGTGCCGCCGTTGATTGCGTTGAAGGCTGTGTTGGTAGTGGTGCTTAGTGCCAGGCCGCCGCGGAACGTGATCGTGGCGCCGTCGTTGTTGTCGAGGAGCACACCGGAAGAGCTGGTACCGCTGATCGCGCCGTTGAAGGTGACGTTGCCGCTGGTAGTCTTGCCCGAAATGCTAACCGGACGCGAAGCGGCCGCGGTGGTGCTGATCGTGCCATCGTAAGTAAGTGCTATGGTGCTGTTGGTGCCGGTAATAAAAAATTCCTCGGCGGTCGCTCCTGAAAGTGCACCCGTTCCGAACGGGATAGTCGATGCGCTGTTAATGGCGCTGAGCCTGATCCCGTTTACTCCACCCGAAGATGAGATTGAGTTAAAGCTGCCGCTTAAAGTCCCGGTGGTCAGATCAATTGCTGGGCCGCTGCCGCTGATGATCAGATCCGCAGTAGTGAGCGTGCCGAAGGTTGTGCCACTGATACCTTTGGTCGTTGCCGAACCGGTGGTAAGCGTAAGACCGCGCACGGTGTTGCCGGTGCCAGCGCCGTTCAGGTTCACTACATTCACGCCGGCGGAAGAGACACTCAGCGTAGTGGCAGGTGCGCCGGTGTTCATCGCCGGCAGCGGGAAAGAATCCGCAGGCACGGACACGCCCGCGATCGCGGCGAGTGTCGCCGTCGCATCCTGGCCGATTAGTTTTTGATTGCTGAGCAGCGTGATCGGACCGGTGTAGCTCGATGCGTTCTCATAAATGAAAATGTTGTCGCCGTTGCCCGGGTGAGTTCCGCCGCCATTGTCGTTGACCGCCTGGAACGAGGCAACCGAGTTGAATGGCGTCGCCAGACGGCCATCGCCGGGACCAGCAGCCGCATTGATGAACCAGATCATGCCGGCGACGGTGAAGCTAACTGTTGCTGAGTTAGACGTGCCCGAAGCATTGCTGATCGTGTAGGTGAAACTGTCCGGACCCTCATAACCGGCCGGCGGTATGTAACTGAATTTGCCGTCTGCCGCAACTACAACGGCGCCGCCCTGTGTCGATGTTCCTGACTGGTTGATCGTGACTCCGCTGGTTGGCGTGTCGTTAGCGAGCACTGAGAACTCGGTGCTGTTGTCGGTGTTGACGCCGACATTTCCAAGAATTGATGGAGCATATGCGTCGTTCACCGCCAAGGGTGGAACGCTGAAGCTGAAGACATGGTTCGCCGTCATATTATCGGGCGGATCTCCACTGTCCTGGTCGGTGACCTGCGCGGCAAAAACGGTCACGCTGCAGATGTTGCCGGCCAGCAGATCTGTGTTTGGGTTTATCGTGAACGTCGTCGGCCCACCCGTAACTACGGTGTCCCCCGGGTTCTTGGTCTGCGTCCCGCATACGATTTGGAACCAGTTCCCGGTTACATTCACGGTTTCAGAGAAGGTAACGGTTAAGTTCGTATTAGCGGCTACGCCCGTGGCGCCATTAATCGGCGTGGTCGAAGACACGCTTGGGGGATTATCAACCGTGAAGCTGAAGACAAAATTCGCTGCCATGTTGTCAGGCGGATCGTTCGTATCCTGATCACTCACCTGAGCCGCAAAGATCGTGGCCGTGCAGCTCTCACCATTGGCGAAGTCGGTCGGATTAATCGTGAAAGTGCTCGGGCCACCGCCAACCGTCGAATTGGTGGTGTCGTGCGTGCCGCTGGTTCCGCATACGATCGAGAACCAGGCACCGCTGACATTCACCGGCTCACTGAAAGTGACCGTCACGTCGGTGTTATTAGCTACCTGCGTGGCGCCATTGATTGGAGTGGTGGCGGTCACGCTAGGCGCGAAGTCGGTAGTGAAATTGAAGACGTAGTTCGCCACCATGTTGTCCGGTGGATCGGCGGTGTCAGTGTCACTAATCTGGCTGGCGATTACGGTCACTCGACACGCTGTCCCAATGGGCAGATCGACGGTTGGGTCGAGGACGATTTGACTGGTTCCGGAGCCGGTTACGGTAAAGGTTTTGGGTGACCCTACCGGACATTCCAGACTGAAAGAAGCGATCGTGGCATTAACCGCTTCGTTGAAGTTGATCGTGATATTCGAGCTAATAGCCACACCTGTAGCCGTGTCGGTGGGCACAGTCGTCGTTACGGCGGGCGCTCCGTCTGTCGTAAAGCTGAAAACGAAATTCGCCGCCATGTTGTCAGGCGGATCGTTCGTGTCGGTATCGGCAACTTGTGCGGCTAAAACTGTCACCGTGCAGAGCGTCGCGTTCGGCAGATTTGATGTCGGGTTGACCGTGATCGTGTTCGTTCCCGATCCACTTACTGAGTAGGCTTGCGCGTTTCCGGGGGCTGGACACTCAATTGTGAAAGCAGTGCCCGAGGCGGTCACCGCCTCACTGAAAGTGACCACGATGTTCGAATCAGTCGGCACGCTCGAAGCGCCGTTGACCGGGGTCGTGTTAGTCACTGTGGGGGCTGCATCTGTCGTGAAACTGAATACATAGTCAGCAGACATGAGATCTGGCGGGTCGTTCGAGTCCACGTCTGAAATCTGACTAGCGATGACCGTTACTGTACAGGTTGTGCCGGCGGGTAGATTTCCTGTGGGGTCGAGCGTGATCGTGCTGGTGCCTGAACCGGTCACGGTGAAGGCTTGCGCGTTGCCAGGCGCCGGGCAATTGATCGTGAACGAACTGGTCGAAGCTGTGACCGACTCACTGAAATTGATCACGATATTGGCGGTAGTCACAACGCCGGTCGCAGTATCAGCGGGAGTCGTGGTTGTCACTGTGGGACGGGCGTCTACTTCTATCGTCACCACAGCCGTGTCGTCTGGCGCCAGGCCGCCGGCAGCGGAGTTGGTTGCCGTGTAGGTAAAAGTGTCGGTGCCTGTAAAACCAACTAAGGGCGTGTACAAGAAGCTGCCATCGGCCTCCATGACAACGGTACCGCCTCCGGTTGTGGTGCAAGTAAAAGGGGCTGTGTTGTCAACGCAAACTGGGTTGGTAATTCCCCCCACGGTAGGCGCAGGTGTGCCGAAGTCGTTGACAAGCACGCCCGTCCCCGCTGCAACGCTCAGGGCAACGTCTTTCTCTGCCACATAACTATCGGCTGCCGCAACCGGGGAAACTTTCAAGGAGCCCGGGACGAGGGTCGTGTTTGGATCAATCGTGTCGGTGTAGGTTGCGTTAGTGGCGTCTGTGCCGGCGTTAGTAATACCGATGTCGTAAGTGATTTGATCGCCCGGTTGGGCCTTGCCGCCGGGATGCACCGGAAATGAATCCGTCTTGGTGGCCGTGACAGAAGGGACCGGCGGGCCAACGGGCGCCGGCTCAAATAGAGCAGCCTCCATTTTCTCATTTGCAGAGAGCTGCTTGTTCGCGGGCGGTGTTGTGGCGCGCAGCGTGGCCGCACCGACCGAAGCGATCGGCGCAATCAGTATCATGAAGGAGAGCAAACAAGCACCGAAGACTCTCTTGTTAGTGGGGGTGGTAATGATTGATCGGTTCATGGACTCTCCTTAAAGGAATAGCGAAGTGAGCGCCGGAATAGGCTGTGGGATTTGAGAATGATTACTTTGTATTGCCGGTCGGGAAACTGCACCAGGGCACGCGAAATTGACTCAGGGGAAGACACCAATTCAGTTAAAAATGCGAACAATCGTTAAAGGGCTGCGCGAGAACAGAGTATTGCCAAACTATAATTTGAAGCGTATCCAAGCTTCACAAGTTCAATCTTGCTGAAAAAAGAGGAATGTCAGTGAGCCGCTGTAAGTCGCTCGGCGGCTAACGCTCTTCCGCGTTTAGGTGGAAAAATTAACACAGGCAACCGAAAAATAACAAGCCTGTATTGATTTTAGGTTGGAACCGTCCGCCTGCAGCTTGCGGCCGCTCGCTGGAATTCTGCCAACTGCGGCTCCAGCTCTCTACGGTGAGGCTTTCTGACTCGCTTTAACCCTACGGTCCTTAATCGTTTTGTCTGCTATTAAATCACGCACAAGCACGTAATTGAGATTACCGCCCTTGCCGCCCGCAAAAATCTGGACCTCAAAGTCATTACACTTGAGAGTCTTCATTTGCGTGTCCAGCCCTACATACGGTTCCCAGACGTCGGCTGCGGAAAGATTCGTTCCCTCGGTAAACTTCGCAACGAACTTGTCAACGTGGGAATATTCCGGGCCGTTGTAGCCAACGTGAAGCCTCGAAACACGGCCGTCCAGAAGGGTAAAGGTGATTTGGCTTATTCCTGCGAATCTCTCTATTGATCCTAATTTATTCGTTCTGATAACAAAGCTGGACACTCCCAGTTGGTTGGCCGGCTTGTCTAAGATGGAGCGGAGTTCAGCATCCTCACTACTTCCGGGAAACAATGCCAGCACCTGGTCCACTGTTATTCCAAGTCTGAGACCGTTGATGACTGGAGCCTGGTCCAGGTTGAGACTACAGGGCTCTTTGTCCGTAACGGCGACATTGGCTGTCTGAGATGGGGACGCCACTGGGACAGAAGGATTGTTCTCTGGTGTCTGGGAGCTCGTCGATCGGGAAGCGCAGGCGACACACACTCCAATCACTAAAAGCAAGATGGCAAAAAATGGTTTCATAGTCTGTTTCAACAAAAAATCTCTTATGAGCTTCAGCTTTATTACTCTCGCGGTCAGGGTTAACAATGGGATTGATACCGTCGGGGAGGAAAGACAATTAACACATCTAATCGAGAACTAACAAACCTCTAGGGGAACTCAACTGAAGGATCCTCAGATTACGCAGATTCTGCTCAAATCAGAGAAGCGGATGGTCGCTGATCCGGCTCATAAACAATCGGTTTAATCTGATTAATCTGCGAATATTGAGTCGCTTCCGGCCGAGATACGAAAGGGCGAGTCCAATATCGGACTCGCCCCGTCTAAGTGTCAACTATTTTGTCTTGCTTAGTGCCTTCTGGTTCTGCTCACCGCCCACTGCTCACTAAGTTCGCGGCGGGAAGACGCCTTGCAGCGCGATGCAAAAATAGAACGTCAAATACGGCATCATGTTGTTGTGCGGCTGGTCGCCGCCCGCTGGTGGCAAAGCTTCCGGGGCCATGGCGACGAGGTTCGCGTTCACGGTTTGCTGATAGAGATTATAGGTAGCGCGAGCCAGCGTATGGCCGGCGGGAACTGGCGTATCCCCCAAGGCGTTGTTGGCGCGTAACTGGTGCGAATGCGCTGGTATCTCCGACTCAAGCAGCGTGACTGTCTCACTCCCACCAGTCTCTCCCAAGTCATGGAGCGACAATCCTGGGCCCTGTCCTGGATGCATTGGTGCACGGCCCTGTAGATCCGGCAAGGCGAAATTTGACTTGCCGTTACCGCCGTAGGTTGTGCCCAGGAGCGAAAACAGCGCCGTATTCTGCGATAGCGGCAACAATTGCCCGTCACACCAGGCCCAACCCTTTGGGGCGAAGTTGAAGGGAAAAATTCTGATTTCAGCAACGAATGGATCGGCCATGACAATTCTCCTTAGTCTGCTAGAAAGATCAAGTATCTTTGCTTTCCTTCCCACAAGACAAAATCATGTTGGCGACGGGAAGATCCCGAACAGCGAAATGATAAAGTCAACGCATAGGTACGGCTGAAAATTGGTATGCGGTTGACTGCCTCCGACAGGGCTAATCGCCTGGGCGGCCATGTTCGTGTTCGGATTGTCATCAAGGTAAATGTCACCTGTTGTCACCTCGCCTGTGACCTTACCCGCGGGATTAGGTTCAATCCCGGCGGAAGAAGTAGCAAGCATTGGGTGCGAGTGGGCCGGAATTTGGCTGACCGTGAGCGTAATCTCCTCGGCCCCGCCTGTCTCGGCCAGAATGAACCCATTCCCCTGATGAATTGGGATCCGGCCACGAAGATCCGGTAACGCGAAGGTTGACTCGCCGTCGCCGCCGTAGGTCGTGCCGATTAACTGAAACAGGGTCTCGTTCTCGGAGATAGGAAGCAACTGACCCTCACAAAACATCCACCCCGCTGGAGCAAAGTTGCCCGCGAACATTCTGATTTCACCAACATATGGCTGTGCCATGAAAGTTTCTCCTTAGTTCGGCGATGGGAAAATGCCTTGAAGCGCGATACAGAAACTGAGCGTCAGGAATGGCTGCATGTTCAGGTGCGCCTGGCTGCCGCCTGTGTTAACCACGGTTCCTGCATTTAATGCCACCAAGCTGGTCGGATTGTTGTAGACATTGTTAACTGTTCGCGCCAGGACGTTGCCGGACGGTCCAAACGGCACGGGGGCGTTGCCATCCGTTGATGAGGCACTTAAGACATGGGTGTGTGTGGGCAACTCCGCAATCGACAGCGTATGCGCCTGCTCGCCGCCCTTTTCGCCGAGTGTGTGACCACTGCCGACGTGTATCGGCGTGCGACCGCGCAGGTCGGGCAGCGCGAAGTTGACGCGACCGTCGCCGCCGAACGTCGTGCCCAGCAAACTAAAGAGCGCTTGGTTCTGGTTGATAGGGAGAAGTTGGCCGTTGCACAACGCCCAGCCTTTCGGCGCGAAAACGAAGCTCATGATTCTGATTTCAGATAGAAATGGTTCTGCCATGATTTTTACTCCCTGGAGTAAGTTGGGAATCCTGAATTTTCAATCGACCTAAAGATTGCCCTTTGCGAGATCGCCTTACTGGGTGGCGAAGCTGACAAGGTCCAGCCGCAAGAGTCTGAGCGTTAACTTGGCTTTACCCGTGATTACCGGCGCCGGCCCGCCCTGGTGGATCCCGCTTGAGAAGAAAGAAATGCGCCGTTTGGAAATTTGAAGAGCTTGTTGAAATCTGAAGCGCGGGGATTCTAAACGCAACTCGCAAAAAATACAAGCAAGAATTCTTGTATACCTGCGGAGCCCGCGACGGGCGACGGATGACCGACGACAGATGGTCGGGCTACTGCCCCATGACATGTCCCTCGTCCGTCGTCGGTCACCGGTCACCGGTCGTCTTCCGTCGGTCATCGGTCGCCGGTCGTCTGGCAGCTTTTCCAGTAGCGCTCAAAGAAAAACTACAATACACTGTGCGCCCGCAGGCTCCGGGGAACCTGTTCTCACCTGAATCTCAATTTACAATTCAACTCCCACCGTTGGTTTCTTGAGGAGGAGCAAAACTATGTCCATCGCCCGACGCAACTTTTTGAAGTCTGCCACTATGACCACTCTGGCCGCCGGTCTCGCTATCGTCAGCGCTCAGGGTCTCCTTGGTCAACAACACACGAGAAGCGGAATGAAGACAGGAGGCGATAGCGCCGACTTCCCGATTCCCCTGGAGGCACAAGAAAAAGAGAGCATTCATTTCAGATCGTCCACTTTCACTCCGTATGTCGGGGACATTTTCCAGATCCCGAACGCTCGCGGTGAGATGATTACCCTGAGACTCGTCAGGGTCAGTGATTACAGAGTGAAAAGGGAAACGCAACTCGCAACCAAGAGCACACGCCTAACTGAATCCTTTTCGCTGACCTTCAGTGCGACTGAGAAATTGCCGCAGTTTACTTCCATTCACAAGATGAGCCATCCGGCGCTGGGAGAGTTTGATCTGTTCCTGACCAGCCGGAAGACCGATGACGGCAAGACCATCTACGAAGCTGTCTTCAATCACATACAGTAAGCAGTAAGCAGTAAGCAGTAAGCGGTAAGCAGAAGGCTCTTCGCGGCTTTGTCGCCCTCCGTGCGGAAAGGCTCTGCCTTTTCCGTTGGCGTCATTTGGTTTCGAGGCTACGCCTCGGCAAGGCGTGACAGAGGCATAGCCTCAGCATTGGAAATATCGCATCCGGTAAGGCAGAGCCTGGCAGAGCCTTACCGCACGGAATGCGGCAAGCCGCCGGTCGAAAGCTGCGCTTTCAACTCAATGCTTTCTGCCTTCTGCCTTCTGCCTCCTGCCTCCTGCCTTCTGCTTTCTGCCGTTCTCTTGGTTATACTCACCGCTCAATGACTGAAGACCATTTGAATCTAGCGCTGCGACCGGTAACGAAAGACGACGATCCCTTTTTGCTGGGAGTCTACGCCAGCACGCGCGCCGAAGAGTTGGACCAGGCGGAATGGCAAGAGGGGCAAAGGGAAGTATTCGTGCGTTGGCAATTTGATTTGCAGCGGCGCGAGTATGACGCGCGTTTCCCGGAGGCACGATATGAACTGATCCTGATCGACGATCAACCGGCGGGACGAATCTGGGTAGGTGAAGACGACGAACAGATTCGACTGTTGGACATCACGCTGCTGCCGCAATTTCAAAGGCGCGGCGCTGGCACATTGTTACTCAAACGTTTGATGAAGGAAGCGGCAAGCCGCGGAAAGCTGCTGCGTCACATGGTCTTCGTCCTCAACAACGACGCTCAACGTTTCTACGAGCGACTGGGGTTTGTAGTCATCGATGACCTCGGCGCGTACAAACATATGGAGTACAGACCGCCTGTTCAATAAAACCTATCCGCAGATTACGCAGATTTCATTTTATAGTTTAGACGCACTGACGGCACCAGACTTAGCACTCAGCACTTAAGACGACCCTCTTAATTGTTCTAAACCTAATCTGCGTAATCTGCGGATAGTTACTTGAAGTAATTAAACACCGCCTCGTAACGAATTCCATCGCCGTCCGGACCGATCGGCACCAGGAAGAGATCGATTTTGCCCATTCCTTCATTTGAGAATGAATAAGTGCTTTGCGGCAGAAGAGGTTTTCCCGGTCCCTTGAAAAAAAGTGAAAACCGCTCCATCCCTTCCGCTTCGCCCGGTTTATTCATGTAGCCTTTCACCTCGACCAGCTCCAAATCGACCTGACTCTCCGCACCGAGGTTGAGGCTAAAGATCGTGTTTACATGTTTGGAAAATTCTTCTTCGGTCAAACTCGCGGCCATCGCTTCTCCTCAATCGATCACGAATTGTGTCTGGTCGTTGCGAGCCAGAAATTACCACAACTTCAATATCGTACAGCAACTCGCCTGCGCCTCCGTCATTTTCCAGGGTGATACGCCAGCAACGCTCCGGTATCCGTTAAGTCTTCAGGCCGAGCAGTGATCCGCTTAACCTGGAGCACATGCTCACGCGATGCGACGCGCACAACATGGTCGCCCACTCGTCGAATACGTTTGAAGCTTGATGATTTAGCAAGACCTGAGAGGCCTTTAGCATGCGACCGTCTTGCTAATCGATGACGCCAAAGAGTTCTACGAGCGGCGGCGCTTCGCCGTTATCGAAGACTTCGGCGCTTACCAGCACAGGGAGTGGCAGCCGGCGGCCGCCTTGAAGTCGTTAAACGACGACCGCCGGATCTAACCTATCTATAGCCGACCGTTACACCCTTTCTGAGATGTGCAAATCTCACAACGTCTGGGAATGGGCTGTGCCTCCCAGGACGTACTGAGGCGAGGTAGCCAAACCGCTCACCTCCCCTGAGCCCTGGGAAGAGCGAGCCCACTTCAATGACGTCCACTTTGGTGTCCTGGCCGGCGTGGAAGTCAGTCACCGTGTCGTTGCCGGGCCCGCCGTCGAAGCTGTCGGGGCCCGACCCGCCCGTCAGCGTGTCGTCGCCGCTCTCACCGCGGAGAGTGTCGGTGCCTCCCCCGCCACTGAGCGTATCGTTATCGTTGCCGCCCTCAAGAGTGTCATTACCACCGCCGCCGAGGAGGAGGTCGTTGCCGTCCCCACCCCGGAGCGTGTCGTTGCCGTTGCCGCCATCGACCGTGTCGGCGCCGAGGCCGGCGTTGATTATGCCGCCGCTGTTGCCGCCGCAGATGAGGTCGTTACCGGCTCCGGAGTTGATGGTGTCGTCTCCGT
>DASQKG010000029.1:0-14332 GCA_035630655.1 Pyrinomonadaceae bacterium | reverse complement strand
AAACACCGGTGGAAAAGATGTCGGCCCGCTTGTCCACGCGATCGCCGCGTGCCTGTTCCGGCGCCGCGTAAGTGGCGGTGCCATAGGGAACGCCAATTTCGGTCAGGTCGGTGCGATGAATTCTCGACTTCTTCTCGTCCTCTTCATCTTCCAAAAGTTTCGCCAGGCCGAAATCGAGAATCTTTGCCTGTCCTGACGGCGTTACCATTACATTGCCTGACTTGATGTCGCGATGAATGATGCCGCGAGCGTGGGCCGCGGCCAAGGCGTCGGTAACCTGGATGCCGATCAGCAGCGCGCTCTTCAACTCGAGCGGGTGGCCGCCGACAAGCTGCCTGACGTTGCGGCCTTCGACGTATTGCATGGCTATGAAGTGGTGGCCGCCGGCTTCGTCAAGATCGAAGATGGTGCAGATGTTTGGATGATCGAGAGATGAAGCCAGACGTGCCTCGCGTTCAAAGCGTTTGAGGTTCGCTTCTCTGGCGGTCAACTCAGGCGGTAAGACTTTCACCACCACGGTGCGGCCAAGTTTGCCGTCGGTGGCTTTATAGACGGTACCCTGCCCGCCCACGCCGAGCTTTTCCAGAATCTTATAATTGCCGAGAGACTTTCCGATCATGATCTGTTGTAAAGCAAACTGTTAGTTTGCTTACGATTGGTTTCCAGGCCGCCTTCTGATCACTCCGTACCTTGTGTTGCCACGTCCGCAAACCAGCAGTTTGCGTTACGTAAAACTCGCCAGCAGTTCATCCGCAGTCGCGGTTGCGGTTCCAACTTTGCCTACAACAATGCCCGCTGCGTGGTTTGCCAGGCTGGCCGCTTCCAACATCGTCGCTCCTGTGGACATTGCAGCAGCGAGCGTGGCAATCACAGTGTCGCCGGCGCCGGTGACATCGTAGACTTCGCGCGCGGCGGTGGCTACGTAAACCGGTTGGTTGTTACCTTCGAGCAGCATGATCCCACGATCGCCTCGAGTAATAAGGACAGCATCACAACCAAGTTGTTCCTGAATTATTTTTGCGGCCTGGTGCAGCCCGTCATCAGAATCTTCTTCCGTGTTTGTTATTCTCAGCGCTTCATAATGGTTCGGCGTTATCAAAGACGCCGGCCGGTAATGGGAGAAATTGCGAAGCTTGGGATCGATCAGCACCGGCACTCGTTCATACGCGAGCGGAAGCACCTGGCCGAGGATGCTGGGGGTGACGACACCTTTATCGTAATCAGAAATCACAAAGGCGTCTGCGTCCTGAAGGGCCTGCTTCAGTGAGTCTAAGATGCGCTTCTCCACATTCCCGTTGACCGGCGACCGCTTCTCCCGATCGGCGCGCACCACCAACTGATTGTGCGCGATGATGCGTGTCTTCGTAGTTGAGGGCCGGCCTTCGTCGACGATCAAATAGTCGTTGGTTTGGAGAGCACTGGCTTCGTGTAAAGTCTGACTTAAGCGTTCTCCGGCAGGATCGTTTCCTACCACGCCGATCACGCAAGCTCCGGCGCCGAGCGCGGCCACATTGGCGAGCACGTTGGCGGCGCCGCCGAGGTGCACCGACTCGCGACGGACATCAACCACCGGCACAGGCGCCTCCGGCGAGATGCGGGTCACCTCGCCCCAAACGAATTCGTCCAGCATCACATCGCCGAGAATTACGATCTTCCGGTCGCGCATCGCGCGAAGAATCTCAGCAGCGCGTTGATGTGTTAATTGGGGCATTTAAAGCGTTGAAGAACTTAACCAAGATTCAGTAGATACCTGCTTCGACGATCGCTTCGCGTGCCGCAGAAGCCGCAACCGCCATGGGTAGAACTTCGCCGGGGCTCACGGGTTATGCGCTCTCTCGCAGCACTCTCTCAATCGCAGCCGTCACCCGCTCAACCGGAACGCGCTTAATGCATTCCGGCTCATCAAACTTTTCGCAGAAGTAACCATGGCACGGCTGGCATTCCAACTCTTCATAAACAACTTCGGCGGCGTTCTGTGCCCACGGACTCCAGTGCGCGCGATTCGATGAGCCAAAGATTACCACCGAGGGCGTCTCCACGGCCGCAGCCATATGCGCGATGCCGCTGTCATTGCCGACGAACAGCCGGGCCCGCGACAACAAAGCCGTAATCTCGGGCAACGATAAATCCGTCATGGCCACGATTTTCGCTGCGGCATTGTCTCTGATTTCATCAACTATGCCGGCTTCCTTTTCGGCCGTGATAACTACTACCGGCAGCTGATGACGTGCGAGGTCGTCAGCGATTCGAGCAAAGTTTCCGGCCGCCCATTGCTTGGTTGCAAATGCCGCGGCAGGATGAATCACAGCAAACGGAGTTTGGCTCAAGCCTACGTTTCCAAGCCGCTGAGCAATCGTAGCTGCAGCTTCTTCACTTACAGCTAAGTGCGTCGGAGGGCGATCGGTAACCGGAACGCCGGTCCAGCCCAACAAAGCGAGTTGCTGTTCTACGGAATGAAGTCTCTCTCGAGACCATATCCGCAGCGGTGACGGCGCAACGTGATTATGCAAACGCGAGTATTGATAGCTTGCGTACCCGACCCGATGTTTTGCGCCAGTTGCGCGGGCCAGGAGTGTTGCGGTGGTACCGCCGTGCAGGTTATAGACCACATCGTATCGATTGGCGCGTAGCCGTCGAACCATTCGCGCGCGCGCAGCCGTGCTGCCTTTACTGATCGTCAGAACACTATCGACGTGTGGATGTTTTTCCAGCACCGGCGCAACCCAGTCTTCCAGGAGGATGTCGATCGAAGCGTGCGGCAAAAATCGTTTCAACGCGAACAGTGAAGGCGTGGCCAGCACGGTATCGCCGATGGAGCGTAAACGAATTACCAAAACTCGATTGACGTTTTGCCAGTTCCAGAGGGCCGCACCGAGCGGCTGAGGCGACTCTTCGCCGTGAAGGCTGCGCATTCGCAGTCCGCGCAATCGCGGAGACGATTCGACAATTTCACGTAGGCTGTTCAACTTTGCTGAGACGGTGGATCTTCCGGACCGTCTTCTATCGTGGCTTCGTCGATCAGCATCACTGGAATGTCGTCACGGACCGGATAAACACGCCGGCATTCGACACATTTCAAGCCGCTGCCATCCGGCTTCAATTCGACCCGCGCCTTACACAGCGGGCAGGCAAGTATTTCCAGTAGATCCTGACTAAGTGCCATCGGTAAGACCCTTTCAATTCGATTTGGCGTGCCCCGTGGATGCGCCCGGGAAGAAACGTTTTGGGAAGCGCAAAGCTTATCATAAAGGTCTGAAGCGTATAGAGTCCAAGCTTTAGCTTGCAGCGTTGCGGTCGAGGAACCCAGCAACCTGAAGGTTGTACTCTGATCGCTGATTTAACAGCCTCCTGAAATCAAGGAGTAGTAACGCCGACCGTCAGGAACCGGTGTTCAGAGTACAACCTTCAGGTTGCTCGTTCGTGATCGCGTAGCTGGTCTCTCCCCAACCACGCAAGCTAAAGCTTGTACTCTAAACACCTGCCGCTCAGGCTCTTCTTGCCAACGTCATTCGCATTCCATGTTTGGGCCTGAGGGTCATCACCGAATTGAGCGCGACCAGATGACCTGGCACTAACTTCATTCGCCATTGCTGGACCAGCGTTGCGAGGAGGAGGATGCCTTCCATCCACGCAAAGCCTTCACCAATGCAACGTCGCGGTCCACCGCCAAAGGGAAAGTAGGAAAACTGCGGGCGGGCTTCACGCGCTTCTGGAGTCCAGCGCTCAGCATCGAAGCGAAAAGGGTCGGCAAAATAACGTGCATCGTGGTGCATTACATACTGGCTCATTAACACCAGCGATTTTTTAGGTACGACGTAGCCGCCAATCTCGCAATCCTCCAGAGCCAATCTGCCAAGGGCCCAGGCGGGTGGGAAGAGACGCATGGATTCAGCCAGCACCATCTCGGTGTATTTCAACCGGGCCACGTCTTCAAATGCCGGCAGCCGCCCGCCTAACACTGTGTCAATTTCTTCGTGCAATTTGATTTCTGTCTCGGCGTTTTGCGAAAGCAGGTACAAAGTCCAGGTCAGGGCGTTGGCCGTGGTTTCATGGCCTGCAAGAAAGATCGTCATTAGTTCGTCGCGAAGCTGCTCGTTGGTCATCTGGCCGCCGTCACCCTCTGTGTCTTGCGAAAGTAAGAGCATTGACAGCAGATCGCCGCGGTCTTCACCGCTCCTCCTCCGATCTTCAATCAGACGGTAAATGATGGCATCCAGCTTGGCCTTGGCCTGATCGAAACGACGAAGTTGCGGCAAGGGCAGTTTCTGGATCAACTCAAAGAAAGGAATGGTGAGAACATTGAAGAGGCCCATCAGAACGGTCATCGCTTCGCCAACGTCACCCGCGTCTGACGCCACGTCAGCGTCAAAAAGAGTTTTGCCAACAATCCCAAGGGTCAGCTGCATCATCTCCTCAGAGATATCCAAAGTTTCTCCATCCTGCCAGCGGTCGCGCGTTGTCGCTGCGTGTTCGGTCATCGCATTGGCGTAGGAAGCGATGCGCACGCGATGGAAAGCCGGTTGGGCCAAACGCCGCTGGCGGCGATGAAAACTTCCCTCGCTGGTCAGTAGACCGTCGCCCAGTAATCGCTTCGCACGCTGCAAGGCCAGGCCTTTCATGAAGTTCTGATGATTCGTAACCAGCACGTCTTTGATGTAGTCAGGATGATTCAGAAAAAATGCCTGCTGCGGTCCCATACGGAAGTAAGAGATGTCGCCATACTGTTGGGCCAGGTTTTGGAAAAAGGGAAGAGCACCGCGACGGTAGGCGAACAAAACTGCGAACGGAACACTGCTACGTGGACCAGGTGGAAGTTGAGACGACACGGATGCTCCTTTGATTGGAGATTTGAACGGAAAGCGACGCGTCCGTCAAACATCAGGCTACCGAGCAAATCAGATCAACCCGGAGGGTTGAAAGAAAGTAGCCGATGGTCGCAGCGAAGCGAAGACCACCGGGAAACAGCGAAGAAGTCCTCAGCACCCCGGGAAGGGTGCAAGAACGCACACAAGGGGATACTTCCACTGTTGACTCTCCCTCTACCGGAATCCTCTAGCGCCCCGCTTCGGAGTGCCGATTCCTTTCTAAACGCTTCCGGTGGTCTGCGCTACGCTCCGACCACCGGCAACTTTCTGTCAGCCTTTCA
The DNA here is from genome assembly GCA_035630655.1 of Pyrinomonadaceae bacterium. Classification (GTDB taxonomy): domain Bacteria; phylum Acidobacteriota; class Blastocatellia; order Pyrinomonadales; family Pyrinomonadaceae; genus PSRF01. The sequence continues at coordinate 9,186 of DASQKG010000029.1, read as the reverse complement.
GGCTGAACGCGAATCTTTGACAGGCCCGAATGCCTGTCCTACTCTCAAAACATGTCGTTGGAATTTGCGGTTCAGTATCCCTGCCCGTTGCGCGCGCGCTATTCAGAAAAACATTTGCGCGACTGGGGCCGGCTTAGCAACCTTCATGCTCGCTTGACGACCGGAGACACCAGCACACCCTCGCCCGAGACGATCGAATGGGTGGAAAACGCTCGCCGTGAAATCGAGTTGATGCAGGCAGAGACAATAATCTGTCCCAGCTGTCCTGCGTGTTTGCCGGAAGAGATTGCCGGCGAAGGCGAGTCGGTGGGATGTTTAGGACGCACCACGTATCCGATCGAAGCCCAGTTTGAAAAGTTTCTGGCCGACCGCGTCCAGCTCGCGCTTGATACCATGGACATCGGAGATCAGCCGCGACTGCTGCGAATTCTGATCGATCCCGAATCGCCGTTTGACGGTGAAGCAACCAAGGAATTGCGACGCGTGACAACCGTGGAGGGGCTTCGCTTTTTTGAGCTGCGCGTGCCGATTATTTTGTCGAGGGAAGCCGCGCGATTGACAACCGACAATATCTTCGACATCCTCGCCGGATTTCGTTCCGACGACTCTGAACAAACCAGCTATACCCGCGAACTTCCTTTGCAGGCGACCGCCGACTACTACGACTTTCTCGACTTACTGCTCCGCAACGATCTGAGCCAATCTGAAATCACACGTCTGGCGACCCGGGGGAAGAACTACTCTCAGTTTGTCCGTCTGCTCGCAGCTATCGAGCGAGCGGAAGCTTTGAATACTCGTGTTTTACTGGACTAGGGACTTCCTTAGCGCCAAAAGGCGCAAATGTAAGACGCTGGGCCATCGCCCCAGGGGAGCGAGTTAGCAGGTCTTACTCTATGTAATCTGCGGATAGTTCCGTAGGATTTCACATGGATTTAATCTGCCGTTCACGAACTGTTAAGCCCACGCTTTCATTCTGTTTCTCTAACAAAAAACTCTTCACGAAGGATTGACAGCCATGTTGATGAGATTCTTTACGAATAGCAGGCATGTATTCCTGCTCTCCTTTGTCGTGTCCCTCTTTGGGTTGATGCCGGTGGCGGCACTATCTCAACAAGCGCAACAAGAGGATGAAGTGCGCCTCGCCAACAGTTCGGCCACGCAGACCGGCTCCACCAATGGCAATTTGTCCGGCGACAAGAAGCCTGCGACAACGGAAGAGAAAGTAAACGCGCTTGAGCAACTCCTCGAGCGCCAGAGTCAACGTCTTGATGAATTGCAGCGGACTGTTAACGACCAGCAGGAGCTCATCCGTTTGCTGGCCGGGAAAATAAGTCCCGCCCCAACGTCGCCGCCTATGTTGTCGGTGCGCACGAAAACTGAGTCGCAGGCAAGCCAGTCTCCTTCGGTTGAAGACCGCCTCAAGAAGGTCGAGACACGAGTGTCAGAAATCGGTGGGGTGAGATTCAGCGGTGACATTCGGCTTCGTTCTGAATCAATCTTTGGGCAATCGAACAACCTGGCCACCGCCGGGACCCCGGCTGCTCTGGGTAACGAATTGACTCCCCGCCATCGAATGCGTCTCCGTGCGCGCCTGACGATGCGCGGCACGATTAGCGACGAGTTTGATTGGGGCTTGCGGATCGCCAGCGGCAGTTTTGCCGACAACATATCCTCCAACCAAACCATGACCGATTTTTTCAACCGTAAACCTTTCGCCCTCGATCAAGCTTTCGTTACTTACAAACCCAAACGCCTGCCGGGTCTGCGTCTGCAGGGCGGCAAATTCGACCCGCCATGGACCGCCACGGAAATGACGATCGATAGCGACCTGACGGTGGAAGGCTTTAACCAATCGTATTCGCATACCTCGAAGAAGTCAGTCCTCAGAGACCTGACCTTCGTTGCCTTTCAACTGCCCTTCCTCGAACGCAACTCGGCCTTCGTGCGAAACGCCGATGGCACGGTCAATATCGATCAATCCCGACGCGGTGGCCGAGATCTGGGACTCTTTGGTGGACAGGTGCGCGCCCGATTCGAACCCAGCGCAAAAGTAGCTCTTAATCTTTCGGTTGCAGACCTATATTACTGGGGCACTCAGTTCATTTCGCCAGTCCAGGTTTTCGGCAGCCAGTTACAACTCCCTGTGACGATCACACTTCCCGGCGGCGCCACCGTGACATCCCAGGTTTCAATCCCGCGCGATCTGCTGGTTGCCGGCAACGCCAACCTTGGTGTATCGACTGCCAGTAACAACGCAACCAATCGAGATGGGCGTCTCGCTTCAGGTTTCAATTTGATCGACGTGATTGCGCGCCTGGAGCTGAAACACAGCAAACGTTTTCCTGTCCAACTGCTCGCCAACTTCGTTACCAACACCCGCTCCCGCGACGTCGTTACCGCTGGACCAGGCGGAGCCGATTTGATTCTGCCCAACAATGAAAACAACGGTTTCTGGGGTGAAGTGCAGGTGGGGCAAACTCGCGCCCGCGGCGACATTCAGTTTGGCTACACGTTCATGCGGATAGAAAAGGACGCGGTACTAACACCGTTCAATATGTCTGACATCACGCAGCAGTCAGACATGCGCGGACACCGTCTGAACTTCTCCTATGCGGCCGACCCGCGAGTCGTGTTTACGGTGACCGGGATCTTCGTGCAGCGTCCTACAGGTCTACTTGGAGCGTTTGCCACTACACCACCGGGCTCACTCAATCGGCCGACCACCAGGCTTCAGTTAGACACTGTGTTGCGTTTCTAGCAGCCCGCTGAATTAAGACGATTCAACTAAAGCATTGGAGGGCCATGGAATTCAGGTATTTGGCGTGTAGTTAGTGGATCGATTTAGTATCTCTGTAAGGCCGGTGACATTAGGAAATTCCGGCTTTGCACAAAAAGTCGAATGAGGGGTTCGCGAAGCGGTATCAGAACCGGAAGCGGAGCGACCGGGTCACCGTTCGCAAGAAAAAGCCAAGGGTTTAACTGTCAACCATCGCCTTCGTAGATGAGCGGCGACCCGGTCGCTACTCTATATATGAAAGCTTCCGGTTCTGATTTATTCGGCTTCGCCGACTTTTTGTGCAAAGCCGGAACTTCCAGAGTTTTTGCTTGACATACAATCCGACTGGTAATAGATTGCCACCGCTTCGCAATCGTTCGAAGACAAATTCTCACACATTTGTTGGTGCAACTCCCAAGCCCAGAACTTGAGAGAGCCTAGGGTTTCACAACTCAAAAGCTCGTGCTTCCAACAGTCGGCGAATGTGGGCACATCTTAGTGTCCGCATCAGGTTCTGTGGTTCCGTATTCTGCCTACTCAAGAATCCGAATCCACACTCAGGGTCATCGAGCAGCAAATCAAGCCTGGCTAATATCTCCTGCCAGGCATTCTCAAAGGAGAGTTCCCCAAATGGCCTACATCTCAAAGAGAAACAGACGGCGAGAGAAGGAAAAACAGATCGCCGCGAATAATCGGCGCGAGCTAATTGCAGCGGGCTTTAGGCGGCGCGACCTATTGAAGATGGGACTGCTGACGAGTGCCGGACTGCTCATTCCGAAGAAAGGACTGAGTGCGCACCCAGTAACCCGTTCAGGTTTTGTGCTGGACGACGACGAGCCCAACAGCCCCGATACGACGCCATTCGTCGAGAATATGCCGCGGTTGCAAGTGCTCCAGCCGCAACCGGTGGCTTCGCTGGGTCCGCCGCCAACAAAGCTGCCGAATCCCGCCGCCGGGGAAGCTCGTACGGAACCGCATCAGGCTTTTGACCAGTTTCCTCCTCAAAGGTACTACCATATGTCCGAGCAGTTGGGATCTGTCAGTATGGCCCCGCCAGGTGAGCTTCCGCTACAGCCTATATGGGGCTTCGCCCCAATAGTGAATGGCGTAATCGGCAACGCGGTAACGCCCGGCCCGATGATTGTTGAGCGGTACGGGCCACTAGGGGTTCCGCAGCAGGGATCCGTCCTCCTGCGGCTGCGAAACAACCTACCCGCTAACAACGGCGGGTTCGGCCTGCCTTCGACGACAACACACTTGCACAACGGCCACACACCGCTCGAGAGCGACGGATTTCCCTGCTTCTTCAAGGAGCGCGGCCAGTTTTATGACCATCACTATCCAAACGTTTACGCCGGGATCAACTCGACACATCCCGGCACTGGCGACATTAAAGAAGCGATGCACACGCTTTGGTATCACGACCATCGCATCGACCACACGGCAGAAAACACCTACAAGGGCCTGGCTGGAACCTACATGCTCTTCAACGAGTTTGACACCGGGGACGAGAACACAGGATTTAAGCTGCCCAGCTTCGGCGACGGTCAAAATCCACTGACCAGCTTCGATATCTACATGGTCTTCAACGACAAGGTCTTTGATAACGAGACGGGCCTCCTGAAGTTTGATCTCTTCAATACGGACGGCATACTGGGAGATAAATTCCTGGTCAACGGCAAGATACAGCCTGTGTTGCACGTAAGCCCGCGCCGGTATCGCTTCCGCTGGTTGAATACCGGACCTTCGCGCTTCTATCAGATGTTCCTGCTCGGACCGAACAACTCCACCAAGTCGTTCTGGCAAATCTCGACAGACGGCAATCTGATGGAGAAACCGGTCCAGGTCAACAGCTCCCGTTTCTCGGTAGCCGAACGCGTCGACGTGATCGTGGATTTCACGAACGACGCCGGCAAGACCTTCTTTATCGAGAACCGTTTGCAGCAGGATGACGGTCGAGGTCCCGATGGCGATGTTTTAGGCGCTGGCCAGGGCGACAAGATCCTGAAGATTGTCGTCGACGGTCCCGTGGTCCCAGACAACAGCATCAACCCAGCGCTGATCACGCAGTTCTATGGCTTCCCCAACACAGCGGACGCGCCGCGCATTACGCGGACCTTCCGATTTGAAAGGGGCAACGGTCAGTGGCAGGTCAATGGCCAGCTAGTGGGAGACTGCGCCGATCCAAACGATATCCGGTTTGCCATCAAGCGCAATTCGGTGGAGAAATGGATCTTCCAGAACAACTCGGGCGGTTGGCAACACCCGATTCACATGCACTTCGAAGAATTCCAAACCCTCTCAATAAACGGCCAGGCGCCAAGGAATTCAGGACTCATTGAGAGAGGCCGGAAGGATGTCTTCAGGTTGGAGCACAATATGGAAGCGGTGGTTTATTTCCGCTTCCGCGATTTCATCGGCAAGTTTCCACTCCACTGCCACAACGTGGTCCACGAAGACCATGCCATGATGGTGCTGGGCCGGATTAACGACGTCGGTGATAACAAAACCCAGCCGTAGTTGTAGCTGTCGCACCCGGTCGCCAGCAAAAGCCACCGGGTGCGCGCTCACCTCCTCAATGAGGCAACTGGAGAAAGGATTCTTATGGCGGAAATTAATCGACGGACTATGGTTGGATTACTGGGAACGGCGCCTTTAGTCGGAGGGTTGCTGGTTCACGCTCAAACTCCGGACCCAACGTCGGATTCAGCTCCGAGGTTTAAGAACATTTCATCTCGGCAACGTATTCGTGAGCGCTACTTCCCCAATCTGATACTGACTACCCACACAGGGAAGAAAGTGCGTTTCTACGACGACCTCGTCAAAGACAAGATAGTGGTCTTCAATTTCATGTATGCGAAATGCGAAGGAATTTGTATGCCCATCACCATGAACCTGAGGAAGGTACAGGACCTCCTGGGAGATCGCATGGGCCGCGACATCTTTATGTATTCGTTTACGTTGAAGCCGGAAGAAGACACCCCGAGCAAACTGGCTCACTACGCGCACATGCACAAAGTGAAACCAGGCTGGACGTTTCTGACTGGTTCGCCTGCGGATATCGAGACGATACGCCGGAAGTTGGGCTTCGTCGATCCGGATCCGGAAGTTGACAAGGTCAAGTCAAACCACATCGGGGTGATCAAGTACGGCAATGAACCGATCGAACGTTGGGGAGGGTGTCCGGCGATGTCGAAGGCGCCCTGGATCGTAAAAACACTAAGCTGGGTTGACTGGCCGAAAGATATGAAAAAGAATGGAGGCGCCTCATGAGTCGTCTAAGCACAAAAGTTTTGTCCGCCGCAGTGTTCCTGGCCGTCTGCGCGTTGACGCCAGGCGTCTCTTTGTCACAACAGCCACAACCGATGAATGAGATACCGCTCGGTGGTGGCAGCAGCAGCACAACTACCAGCACAATGACCGACGCAGAAGCGGTGCCGGTAAGCGACGGCGAGACTGCAACATCTGGTACGGTGAGCAGTATCGCATCCGCCGGCCCCGAGGCTGTCGCATTTGATGGGACGCATGTTTGGGTTGCGACGCAATTCAATAACACTGTGACCAAAGTAAGAGCCAGCGATGGAGCCTTCGCGGGCACTTTCACGGTGGGTAATCGCCCGGTGGCTTTGCTGTACGCCGGGGGTTCGATCTGGGTGGCTAACCTGCTAAGCAATAACGTTATGAAACTCAGTAAGGACACCGGAGCAATCCTCGGCACATACGCGGTTGGGACTGGCCCGGGCGGCCTCGCATACGACGGCACTAACGTATGGGTCGCAAATCGCAACAGCAACACTGTGACTAAACTGAAAGCAAACAACGGCAGCAACCTTGGTTCGTTTGCCGTAGGAAAACGCCCGATCGCGTTGGCATACGCCAATAACAGCCTTTGGGTGACGAACAACTTCAGTAACACAGTCACCCGACTGAGCTCCGCGGGCGCAGTTCTGGGCACGTACGCAGTCGGCAAAGGGCCGTTTGGCGTTGCTGTCGAAGGGGCTAACATCTGGGTAACAAACTATTTTGGAAAGAGTTTAACCAAGCTGAGAGCAAGCGACGGTTTTAATCTCGGCACGTTTGCTGTCGGAGATGGCGCAGCCGGAATGGCCTTTGATGGTGCGAATCTGTGGGTGGTCAATAATGGCGACAATACCGTGATGAAAGTCAGCCCGGGAGATGGCGGCATCCTGGCTATTTACAAAACCGGTGGTGGCCCGTTCGCGATCGCTTTCGATGGCGCCAGGATCTGGGTCCCAAATTTCGCCAGTAATTCAGTTTCAACTGCAGCGGTCAACTAGTCGAGATTAACGGAACAGAGATCACACGATCCACGAAGATCACACTGACTCTACACTAACGATAGTTGGAGTTAGTTCAAGTGACTTTGTGGATCGTTTGTTCCTCGCACCGTTTTTCACCGAGCGACGAGTTTAGTGTTTCATGATAATGGCACACTAACCACAGCGGTTCAGCACGAAATGTAGTTCTCTCCTTGACTCGAGTTATAGTTGGGAATAACTTCCCTTTACATCATGTTTCAAGACTGAGCCTTCACGCTGGTCACTCCCAAAGCCCAGAACTTGAGAGGAGAAGTTATCTTTTCTCACGGTAATTTCATCTCCCTTCCATCTTTCGCAGGGTGAGCATTGCTTTTGCTTTCCTACGACCCAGGTCCGTTTATTGGGTCGTTTGCGAAGGGCGGTTGTTTGAGAGGCGACTTTTTACGTCAAAGAAAAGACTCGTCACTCTCGACCGTCATGCGCATCGTTATCTGAGGCGCCTCGCTATGGATCCGCGCGTAAAAAATGTCAAACAACTGATGCGAGACAATGTTCCGCGAGGTTGGACTCTGCTTGAACTGGCCCAGGCGGTTAACCTTTCGGTCTGGCGGCTGGCCCACATCTTTGTGTCTGAGGTCGGTAAATCGCCCATTCACTATTTGAGGGAGTTGAGAATGGATCGAGCGAGATACCTTTTGGAAGCGAGTTTTCTAAGCGTCAAAGAGATTGCACATCAGGTTGGTATCAAGGATGAAAGTCACTTCATACGCGATTTCAAGAAGGTGTATGGCGAACCGCCGACTCGTTATCGATTGCGCTCCATGAGTGGACAGCTAAATGAAGTGAGCAGTGAGAATAAGTCCGACCTTGAGAACGGAGCTGACGAAGGCGCCAAGAAGAATGAGCGTCGGAAAGCAATCAACAACCAACTGGCAAAAGCAGCCAAGCGCTCAATTCTAATATTTCTAAACTTCGTGACTTATTTGATGGCAGACCTGGACAAGGCGATTTGAGTTTGGGGGCAGCGTGGTAAGGGAAAAAACTTCAGTATGAAATTACCTACTGACGGCCGCCGCTATCGCCTCTGATGCGTTGCACGTGGCTTTCAGGCAGATGCGGACGCTCCGACGCCAGCAAGATCCGCTAGGGAACAGCAAGAAACGCCATGTAGGAATGCTTGCACTCGGAATTCTCAGGGGATAGTCTCACGGTCGCTCTACATTGCCAGCCCGACAACAACAACTTTCCGGTAATAATTTCGCACCAGGTATCATGAGTTACGCAAGGCGTTTAGGCATTAATCACCCAGGCAACTTGCTTCGATTTACAAGACGATAATCTTTTCCATTTTGCATGGAATAAACTCACAAGCCCAGAACTTGAGAGAGCTTCTCGCTCACAGAATATCTCCTGTCATTACTTAATCCGGTGATGTGGATTGATTCCGCATTTTGCTCGGCCAAACTAGTTTTCAGGCTTTAGCGGTTCAGCTTTTTATCGACGCAATACCAACCTACGGTTCCTTATCACCCCGAGCGCCGAAGCACGCGCTATCACAAAGTCTTGGCTCAGACTGGGTCCAAGCATTCTCACAAGGAGAAATCTATGGCTAACATCTCAAAGAGAAACAGAAGGAGAGAGAAGGAAATTCTCAATGCGGCGAAAAACCGGCGCGAAATAATCAAAGCGCAGTTGAGTCGTCGCGACATGATGAAGGCAGGCCTGCTAACCAGCGCAGGCTATCTTATCCATAAAAGGGGACTAAGCGCGCGTGCGCAATTCAGCGGAGACGACTGCGATGATAGGTGGAGGGATGGATCCGATGGCACACCGGAAAGTCCGCCGACTACGCCTTTCCTTGAACCCATGCCCATCCCCCCGGTCGCGCAACCGGTTGCGGCTCTGACCCCGGTTCCGCAAATCAACCCAAACACAGCCGCTGGAGAGGGACGCACTCGGCCCCACCAGGCCTTTGCCCAGTTCGCACCCCAGAAGCTTTATGAGGTCCATCAAAGAGAAGAGTTGATTAGCATGCATCCGCAGCTTCCCCTTCAAAGACTCTGGACCTTTAACGGCACCGTGCCGGGGCAGACCTATGTTGCCCGCTACGGAGAGCCGATTCTGGTGCGC
>DASQKG010000028.1:0-24078 GCA_035630655.1 Pyrinomonadaceae bacterium | reverse complement strand
CGAGACGCCGTTGATCGTGAGGTAGGCGCCTTGTTGACGCCCCACGATCGCGTGGTTCGCTCGCACCGGATGATGCTCCACGACGCCGACGAAGGTGGCCGTGTGGCCTGCCTGGAAGCCTGAGGTCAGGTCCGAGAATACGGACTTCATCTTGGTGAATTGAGTGTTTGGGGGAACTGCCGGCACCAGCGGCACGTCCGGCAGTTGATTCGCATAGTCTTCAGAACCGGTGGCAGCGGTAGAAGAGTTTACGACGGAGCGCATCAAGCCCTCCTGTCGCCCCTCTTTCATTGGTCCCTGCCATGTCGCCAGAAACCTTTGGGCCGTGGTGGGATCGAAAGCCAGCGCGCCGCCGTCGCCTCCAAAAATGTGATGCCAGGTAGGGCCGCCGAAGCTCACCCAACTTCCATTGTCCTGCAACCCGCCGCCCATGATGAACGGAAAGACGGGATGTACTGTGATGTCATAAAACTGTGTGGCGAGGATGCCATGACTGCGCTTACGCCAGGTCGTACCCAGGTCGCGACTCAGCGAAATTCCGCCGTCGTTGCCGACCCAGATCGAGCGCGCATCAAGCCCGTCAAAAATTAATGCGTGTTGGTCGGCATGCTGAGCGCGATCGCCTTTGTCGTAGTTCAACCAGTTAAGGACCTTCACCCAACTCTCGCCTGCGTTTAGACTGCGGAAAATATCAAGGCCCCCGGTGAAGACAATTTCAGGACGTTCGGGATGAACGTCCAGAGTCAATGTGTAGAAGGAAGCGGAGCCGTTGGGTCCGCCGGAGGTCTTGGTCCACTCATCGCCTCGATTCGTCGTCTTATACACCTTAGACGCACTCGAATCGCGCAGCCCGAAAACGGCATAGAGGAACTCCGGACGAGAAGTGCAGAGGGCCAGCTTAATGCGATGAAAGTTCACCTCATCCAAACCGTCGCTCAGTTGCACCCAGGCTCCGGTGTAGGCGGCTGTGGCGCGGTTGAAGGTGCGGCGATAGATGCCCATGCTGCGAAGGGCGGCATAAACCGTGAATGTCGCCGGAGGTACATCGACTGTGGGATCGAAATCGCGCGCGCCGCTGCGAGCGCCAAAATCGATCACGACGTCAGTGCAGTCTTCAAGTGAGCCTGGCGGCACGCCTGCCCCCGCGATCACGTCCTGCGTGAAGGTGGGCGCGGCCCCCGCCGCCACGGGAGGCTCACCTCGCCACAAACCTTTGTCGCACGCGACCCAGAGCCGGCGCGGCTCCCAGGGATCGACGAGGATGCGCTCATATTTTCCACCTTGAATGACTGTGGGAGACCCGAATGTGTCGGCGGCTACGCGATCAATCACGTCAAAGGTGCTGCCGCCGTCAGTGGAGCGAAACAAACCAATCCCGCGGACCTCGAAGTCCCAAACGACTCCATTAGCCTGGACGTCGCGCCGCGGTTCGCCGGTGCCAACATAAATTACCTGACGATTGCTGGGGGCAATGGCTATGGCGCCGATCGGCAGAGCGAGACGCACGTTATTAGGAGGATTAGGGGGACGAAAGTCGTCGAGTGGAGTCCAGGTGTCGCCGCGGTTGATAGTTTTCCAGACGCCGCCAAAGGCGCTGCCCGCATAAATTATGGCGGGCTCACGCGGATCTTGCGCAATCGTGCCAATACGCCCGCCAATGTTCCGCGGGCCCATGGGAACCCACGGCAAAGGGGTTGCCGGAGCATCGGCGCGGGCCTGATCCGCGGCGTGCAGTATGGCCTGGTCCAGGATCTTGGTGTAGTAGACCGCGGAAACGCCTAGCCTTTTCAGGGCATCCTCGCCGCGTTTGCCCGGATTGTCATCACGTTCGCCTGGGATCTCTGCGTCATCCGGCATGTTGTCGCTCTCCTCTACGGAACCGCTGTCGGGTCAGACATGTCGAGCAGAAATGCCATGCCCCGGCTGAGGGCGTGATTGGTGGGATTGTCCGGATTGAGTCGTGTTTCCGCCAAAGGATCGCTCGTCGGACGCTGCGTCATGTCGAGCCATTGACGCATCAGCGGCACCCACCCCAGCTCGCGAGTTGTGCGTTCTCCTTCCGCTACAACCGCCGCCGAGATATCTGCCAACGGCGAAACATACGCATCAGGATCAGTTGGTCGCAGCATCAGCGGATCAAATTTCTCCGGGTGGTCTCCCTTTTCGCTGAGGGCGCCGCCGGCAACTATCATCCGCCACTCATTTTCGCGACGGCGATCTAAACACCAATTGCGAAAAACCTGATGGATCTTGCTTGCCGGCGCTGCCGCAGCGTCCATGTGAGACGCCCCACCGAGACATAACAGCGCCGCGAAGTCTGCCGCGAAACCCATCACTGTGTTGCTGTCGCCGACTGCCACGGCGTCAAACACGTAGGTGAAGCCATTCTGATCTTCGTCTAACCGGAGCGCCGCTTCGTCCAGTCCGAAGGGATTATTCAACGCTCCGTTCTTGCCGAAGCGGATAGACTGCGCCGGCTTAGGAGCGTGGTAGAGGAAATAGTCGCTGTCGTCTTCGGTAGTTTTGAGTTTCTTAAACTCGACGGCCTTCTCGTCGTGCTTGGCAACGCTCTTTTGATCGTCGCCGTGATCGGCGAAGACAGCGCCGGCGGGCAGTTCGTAGTCGATGTCCGCGGGAAATGAAACGGAGGCTTTCAGTTTGCCTGCAACGCCACCAGAATCCTTGACGCGCTTCTCAAGGAGATGAATGAACTCAACCAGGGTCATGGGCGCGACAGGCGCGGGCACGGTCTGCGGGTTCGTTCCCGCTTCCGCGAAGCTGAACACCAGCTGGTAGCGGTCCGAGCGAATAAACATATCTCCGGGCCCTTCCCACCAGAGCTTGAGCAGCTTTCGTCGAGCCGCTGGAAAAAAACTTTGCGCCAGTGTCGGACTTGCAACTGCCGGCTCGGAGTAGAGGGTGACATCGTCAAACAAACGCACATGATGCGGCTTTTCCGCGGGAAACTTCGGATACTCCGGAATCTTAGCGTCACGTAAAGCGTAGCGCGCCACGATTACCGATCCAAAGAAAACTAACAGGCTCCAAAGACCCGTCGCGATCCAGAAACCCGCACTTTTCAATCCGTCGTTGGTTCCGCCGGCTGCCTCAAAAATAGCAAGTACGGCTTTGTACACAAGCCAGCAAAGCACTCCGACTACAAGGCAAATTAATATTGGCAGGCCGAAGATTAAAGACAGCCCGCCGCGTTTACCATATCCCTCGCGGTTCGCGTCAACAATGCCGATGATTGTTTCAATCAAGGCGACGACGGAGGGTATTCCGAGAAAAACTCCCCACTGCACCCCGGCCGGAATATCTTCATTGCCGCTCGTGAGGAGACCGACGAGACAACTCAAGAACGAATAGAATGAAGAAGCAATTCCGAATCCGCTGCGCCCTGCGACCCCTTTAGTGCTGAGTGTCGCGAGCCAAATTCCCCAAGCCATCGTCACTGCGCTGCCGAAGACAACCGGCAAAGCCAGCAATTCAAACCACGCTTTGGCGTCGTTGTCGGTCGGCCGCGATTCGCGGAAAAACTGTTGTGAGTGAGGCAAAGCGGCGGCGATTAAAGGGAAAAAGATGAACGGAATAGTCAATGGCAACATGAAGGCGACCCAGCTCCAGGTGCCGTATCCATAACCAATCGAGAGAATGCCGTTGCGATATACCTTGTAACCGTCTTTGATTAACTCGCCACTCAATGACGGAGGAGCAAAATCCCGGAAATGATCTTCGAATTCGGTAAAACCAGTGCGACGGCGGCTGCGCGCGGTGTAGACGGCTTCCAGAGTGTCGGCGTAGATCGAGAAGAAATCGCCAGGCACTTCGTCGACGGTGGGCCACCACGCGTCCCATGCCGCACCTTCGCGAGTGCTGCGCCGCAGCAGTACCTTCGTCGCCACCAGCGCATCATGTGACCCCTCGCCGTCAGCATGGTCCAGCTTGTTGCCGGAAGCGGAGGTTTGGTGCCATTCCAGATCGTTAATGAACGGATGTGAAATGATATCGCCCGCGAGATGGCACAGATGGCCCAGCACGTAAGCCCGAATCTTCCTGAGTTGCGCCTCGTCCGTGATCGCCGTCGAAGCCCGCCGCCAAAATTCGAAGGCGAACTCACACGTACCAGCTGCCACCATTTCGCGATTGTGATCGGGATTGCCCTTGTGAACCGTATCAAAGATCCAGGCTTGTCCGGGCGCAAAGAGAGCTGAAAATGCAGTGATGTCCGGACCCATCGCACCCATTACGGAAAACTTCGATATTCGATCTCCAAGCGGACGCACAAAGGGGTGGCCCGGAAGTGTGGTTGTCGGGTGAGGGGGCTGGCTCATCATGTCGAAGGTCTTGGTGGCCAGGGCGAGAATCTTGGCTTCCAGGTCTGTATGCACCACGTCGCTGGAGTTTTTCTTGGCCACAAGGGCGTCGCGAATCTGCCCGATTCTTTCGCGCGCCAGGAGCATGATTGATTTGTGCGTAAGTACGGCTGGCATTCGTTGTCCCCTATCCGGCGCTTACCGAAACGCTGGCCGAGAGCGAAGTTGAGCCGATGGTGTCCGGCAGCGCATCCTGAAGACGACCGAAGGAGTCCACCGTGCCGGTGAGCCCCTCATCAACTTGTTTGGCGATGTTGTCGAGTTGATCGAACAACGGCTGCAGCAGAGCGTTCAGGTCGAGTTGTTCAAACAGACCCATCAGGGTGTCGTAGATTTGAAGCGGCGTCGCCATAATCTCGCCGGCGTTTAATTTGCCGAGGATGCGCGTGGTCGTTTCGCGCAACTCGGTGAGCGCGATCGTAAGATCGACTAATGGGTTAAATCCCAGGACCTCGGTTCTAACCGATTCAAACGCAGTCAGGACATCACCAAGCAACCGGTCGGGGTGAAGATTGCCGATCTGCTCGAGCGCGGATTGAAAAATACTATCAATCTGTTCCCGCAAAGCAGTCAGATCGATCTTGCCGACGGCGTCGAGCAGATCCTGTATCCCATCTTTGATAGGTGTGAGCACGGCATCGATCAGGGCCAGGATCCGTCCTCGCAACGCCGCGTACAAGGGTGTCAGTATCTTTGCGATCCGCTCGGGTGTAGCTACCGCGAAGATCCGGCGCAAAACTTCGCCAAGGCCCTGTTCAAGACCGGTGATTCCGAGACGAGCAAGGAAGTCGTGCAGCAAATCCTTGAACGGCGCGAGCGGCGCGAACGTGGTCTGCAAACTATTTATCTTGATGTCTACTTCGGATAGTCCGGTGTGGCTCATGTTCAGGGCCACCCCTTCGCTTGCCACCAGACTGGCGAGATAGCGTTCACGGTTGCGGGCCAGGTTGCCAAGGGTGTTGGTTAAGTCGACTTTGCTGAGTTCGGTTTCGAGCGAAGTGCGGGCAGCGCCCGCCGGCAATCGCGCAAGTGCAGCGCTCATGGCTTGCACTTCGGGAACGAGGCTGGCCGATAGTTGCGCCGGATCGAAGCTCGCTACGGCAGCGCGGGTCGCAGCGATCGAGCCTGCGATTTTGCTTGAGCGATCTCCGAGCGAGGCTGCCCCCGGCGTCCCCTGAAGCCACGCGAGAACAGCATTAAATGCCAGCGGCTCGACGTGCAGGCCCATGCCCGTCAGCAGCGAGGTAACCAGGGAGCCGAATCCTCCGGCAAATTGGAACTCAGGAAACTCGTTTAGCAATTGCAGCGCTTCGCGCAGTGCCTCCTGGATGAGGGGTTCGAGCTGCGCCGGATCGAGGCTGGCCAGCAGTTCCGTCGCCTGGGAGGACAGCAGATCAAGATGTTTGGCCGCTTCCTCAAGCTTCGTGACTTCAATTAGCTGCTCGCGTGATTCGTCCAGCTTTGTTTCGAGAGGAGCGATGAGCGCTGCGGGTGAATATTTCTCGGCCTCCTTGATCAAGTTGTCGAATGCATCGCGCAACGGTTGCAGCGTGGCGTTCAGATCGAAGGACGTCATTGCGCTCCGCAGCCCGTCGATCGCGGCCTGCACTGGTTGCAATTCCACCTGCGGACTAATCGTCTGGATCTTATCCGCTAGTTTCTTCAATTCCTTGTCAACCTGCTGCAACGCCAGGTGCGGATCCAGGCGCTTGAGTTCGGTGATCAAGTCGTCGTATTTCTGCTGAACGCCTGCGACGGCTTTCTCGATCTCAGGTCGCAATTGAAATTTGCCGTCAGGTCCGATTTGTAAAAGACTTTCGATCTGGTTTTTAAAAGCGTCGAGGTCGACCGACTTCACTGGCCGCAAAGCACTAACCACCTCTTGCTCCATGGAATCAGGCAGCAAACTGAAGGGAACGTTTTCGACCACGGTCGTGGTTGAATCGATAACATCGACGGCGGTGTCGAAATAAGGTTTCATCTGCGCCTTCTCGATAAGCTCGCAGAGGGCCTTGATGCTTTCCGCGATCTTCACCAGCACCTGATCCAGATTCAGGGTTGCGATGAATTCGGCGGCCTTATTGAACAGCGCGTCAATCTCCTGCTTGAATTTGTCGACCGTGGCTTCGGCGGCGCTGAGGCCGCTCTTTAACGCAACGACCGCCGTTTCGAGGGCGGCTTTGATGGTGTCAACCAGCGACCCGATGAATTCCAACGCCTGCGTCAATGGCTGTAACACCTGCCGAATTGCGTTCCCGATAGACTGAATAGGCAGAGCAGCAATGGCCTCGCCGAGACGGCCCAGGGCCGCCTGTACGGCAACTGTCACCTGGGCAAGAGCAGCATCTAGCATGCGAGGAATTGCGGTCACCTTGTCGATGCCTGCGAGCAAGGGATCGGTAAATTCCGAGAGATCAAACGATTCGATGCCCGCTGCGATTTCTGTTACGCGGCCTTCGATCATGGAGATCAAGTTGTCGAGCGAAAATGTCGGCGCCCCTGACAGGTCGACGGTCACAGCTCCAGAGATGCAGGTTTGAAGAGATTGCAGTGTGCGCTCGAGCGGATCGAGATCGGCGTCGCGAACCAGTCCCGCAGCATGGGCAACCTTGACCTGCAACGTTGGCATGTTGAGGTACAACAAGGTGGCTTCACCGAAAGCGCTGCCTTGACTGAAAAGATCGACCAGGGCCCTGAGCTTGCGCGCGCAAGCTGCGATGGCGGATCGGGCTGAGGCGACCTGAGCAGAATTGTTAACGTCGATGCCAGCCAGAAACTGCGAGAGTGGCGTAGGGCCAGCAAAGCAGGAAACGACTTCTTCGCGACGCATCGCCACGGCCGCGGGATCCAGTTGCGCGGCCATCAGGGTCGTCAGCCGTTCAGCCTCGGATAAGGTAGACTCCAGGTTCATCAACCCGCCGATTGTCATAACGGCGCCTTTCAGAGCTGGACCAAGATCGGAGAACCCAGGCAAGCAGGTCGGAAACTCCACGCCGGCGGTTTCCAGGAGGCGCGTAAACAACGCGGAAATTTTTTGGCTCTCAGGAGCGGTTTTCAGGATGTCTGCGAATTGGACCAGTATGCCGATGAATCCCTGGTTTGTGGGGCCTTCCAGGAGAGTTGCGAGACGGGCGGAGAGATCTTCGAGCTGCTTCCTCAGGTCGACCTTAACAAGACTCTCTTCCATCAAATCCAGGCCGACCGTGAGCGGGCGCATTACTTCCTGAGCTGAGGGAAAAGATTCAAGAAGCGGTCCGATAGACTCCACGACCTGGCCCACTATCGGAGCAATTCCCGAACTATCGACCGAGCCGGCGATTTGCTGCACGTCAGAAATCTGACCGCCGGTGGCAGGAAGCGCAACGTTGGTAAGATTGCCTGAGGCTGAATTCAGCCCGCCAAGTAGAGCGGTAACCAGTTGGCTTGTATCGAGCTTGGCGCTCAGGTTCGTTTGCAGACTCATTCGTTCCCCTTCGGTTTCTGACAGGACCCGTGTTCGTTAGGTCCGCCCGAAGTTCTAACTCTGATATGCAGCTTTGCCCTCTTCGAGCCGCTCAGAGGCCATCACGGAGACTCAGGTCGCCTTCCTTACAAAAAACCAACTTTCGAACACGCCCCCGGGAACATGAAATGACTTCATTTCACTCACTGCGTCCAGCGCTGCGGAGAAGGCGCGCTTTTCATTGTCGAACAGAAAGCCGCAATGGATTCGGATCAAAACCCTGCCACCCTGAGATAGCCTGAGTTGGGTCGACTCCGGGGTATCACTCGGCGTCCAAGACATGGCCTGGCTTTCATACTTAAGTGTTCCATGCAATACAAGAACGGGTCCCGGCTGCATTTGGAGGGTTGTACCGGACTGCGTTACGACATCCATCTCGAACCAAACCTGGATCACTGGAGCACGCAGCTTGAGTGTGAAGCTAAATAAGGGATGCGACAGCCCCACGCGGATCGAACTTATGGCCTTCAACGCGTCAGCCGGAGTAACGGTTTGGCCATGGGCCCAACTTACATCCGTGATGAAGGGCCAGTCCATCGTCAGCGTCTGACCGGCAGCGGCTAACCCCTGATCACCCTTCTCACCTTT
Organism: Pyrinomonadaceae bacterium; assembly: GCA_035630655.1. Lineage (GTDB taxonomy): Bacteria > Acidobacteriota > Blastocatellia > Pyrinomonadales > Pyrinomonadaceae > PSRF01. Next base: position 15,612 of record DASQKG010000028.1, on the reverse strand, counting down.
TGTACCCGGATCGCCCTTGTCGCCCTTGTCGCCCTTTTCCCCCCGGTCGCCTTTTATGCCCGGATCGCCCTTCTCACCTTTCGTACCCGGATCGCCCTTGTCGCCCTTATCACCACGGTCGCCTTTTTCTCCTTTGTCACCTTTGTCACCTTTGTCACCGGGTAATCCTGGACCAGCGCCGCCGCCCGAAGCTAACTTCGGGCCGTCGTAATGCCAGTTGCCAAACTCGTCTTGAAAAAACTCCCCAGTATGAGAGTGGTGACCGGCAGCCGCAAAGATCGTAGGCAGCTCCAATTTGAACTCAGCGCCGTCCCTGGAGATCTTAGCGACGACGAGCGCATCCTGGCCCACTTCGGCGTCACTCGGTTCGACCGCAGGAGTGGTTATCAGATTGATGAGCGTTGGTTGGCCACCGACGCGTAGGGATTGCCGGTCGCTTTCCTTTGCCGTCAGCACGACCCGCCATGGACCATCCCCCGCAGGCAGATTCAGACGGGCCGGTGCGTCAATGTTAAGACGCACACCACTAGCAGAAAAAGCGACGCCCGGTTGAATCGTAACCGCTCCATCGGCCAGCGTAACGTGAAGGCCCCAGCCAACGCGCCCTAAACCCACGGTCCGGCGTAGATCGTGGACGGCTTCGCGCAACCGATCCTGCAAGTGTTGCAGATGGTCTGCGGTAACTCTTTGCCCCTGCAGGAACTGGGCTCTGCTGTCATTCGCCATAATGCCCTACCCTTCCCCACTCATTCCGTAGTCACCACATCCAGATCCCTCAGCGTGATGTCTCCCGGGACCAGACTGACCACACGCAATACCGGGTCGGTCACAGTCGGAGAAAAGGACCGACTAAACGCAGCCCCTTTTGCCGTAGGAGTGACCTCCAACGATTGTCGCGGCGGACCTATGCTGACGATGAGCGGAGCCACAGACTCATTCTTCGCTGCATGACCAATAACGCGAATACGGCCGCGCGCAGAACTGAGCTGCGCTTGACCAGCGACTGCGGAAGCTTCCGCGGCCACCGGCGGCGTTTGAAAAGGAATCGGCATGAGCTTCCACGGACCGGTAGGGGCACCACGACGCAGCACGTTGTCTTTGATCGGATCATCCGGCTCCGTAATAGCGCCCAAGCTCCAACTGACTTCGCCTCTAGAAACCAGCAGCGCGGCCCATGGTGGATTTTCGTCCTCTATTGGCACCGGGCGTTTAAAACTAAACGTCGTCCAGGCTTCTATGGTCGAGCCGCCGTTGAGAGTCACCGGTTCGCTCACCGCATTTGGCATCGCTTCGAAAGGTTCCGAGCTGGTGTCGCCGGGACGCCAAAGAACCACGCGCATTTCCGCCCCGCTGCTGCCGGCCAGTAGAGGCAATCGAACGCCGGTAAGTTCGGCGAGACATGTGCGCGGCCTCAAACGCACACAAAAAGCATGGTCCGGATTGAGCACAAGATCGGCGAGGCCGATCTTCCCTGGGCCAACAGGCGGAATGATTCGCTCAGGCGGGAGCGTCGCGGCCATCGTGAAACGGATTTCTTCAATCACAGGTTTGTCCGGCAGTCCCTTGAGCTCGATCTCCTGCATTCCTTCTTCCGCGAAAACCAGCTCCTTCGTGGCTTCACCGTCAAATATCATTCGGCGGATGTAGCTCAACTGCGGCGAGCCTGGTTTGATTCCAGGTCCAACTTGTTCAGGTTTAACGGCGAGGGATAGCTCCTCCATATTCAGCTCGCCGGGAACGCGTGTGCTCAGCACAACCTTGAACGTGGCCACTTCGAAGTTCGTGGGGTCGCCGGTAAGTTTCCCGAGCGCCTCTGTCAGGTGCACGATGCGGTTGCCGTCACGGTTCCAGTCGTCAACTGTTATGAGGCTGTCAGGCCCTGGTTGGGCAGGTCCCGGAAAACTAGCGACCGGAGGGCCGCCGTCGATGCGAATTTCGAGATCGGAAGGGGCCTCGGGCAGGGCCACTGCCATGTCCGCCCACAACTTATTTGAGTCTGAGAGCGGCGTTCCGGTGATCTCAACCAGGAGCCTCTCTGTCCGGATCTCTTTCCGCAGAATGACAATGGTTCCGTTTTCACTTTTTTCGTCGATAGGAAGGGACAACGGGGCGAAACTGGTGCCCAGCCACGGCGTGATGGCCGTAATCGCCAGCCCTTTTTGTACCTGAACAGCGCTGATCGTTCGCGGTGTCCCAAAGTCCAATACGATCGTGGCTTTGATGGGGCCCGAGGCTGGTGTGGCGCGAACCTGGGCCACGGTTTCGACGGCCGTGGCGCTCGCGCGTTTCGCATGGACCACGACGTCATACACGCGTACCAGGGCGTTTCGGGCCATTTTGATTTCCCTGGTAAACGAGGAAATGCCGTCGGTGCGCAACTGCGGTGCGAACTGGAATTGCCTCTCGAGCTCGATCAGCTTTTCTGGCAAAGGGAAACCGAAGTTGCCGACCACGATACTTTTTGACTGAATCGCCATCTACTCTGCCTATCTGAATGCAGTCGCTCCGCGGACACTGTTGAAGGCGCGCTCAAATGTTTTGCCGGGCTGTTTCTCATCCACCACAATTCCATTTTTCTGAAATGCATCGTCGAGAATTGCCTTATCTGCGGGGGCCAGATTACGAACACTTTCATTCTTCAGGAGCACTTCGCGCACCGCCGGATTCTCCACGATGGGATCTACGTGGGTCAGGGTTTTGTTTGCCAGACTTTCATGTAAGTCGTCGAAGATGTTGAAGGGAATGTCCTGTTTCGGCACGACCACGAAATCGATAACCGTGCCTCGGGTGACCTTCGTCTTCGGTGCAATACTCTGCGAAATCACGCGCGGCAACGACCGCGGCAACACCGTCGCCAAATTTTCAATGGTAAAGCTGGCTTTCTCCTTGTTGATGGGGACGATGGGAACTTGAAAACCTTCACGTATGACCTTTGCCGGCACAGGCTTCTCTCCAAGCTCAATGATCTGGGACGCGGGCCTCGCGATTTTTTTTCCTGCGCTGATATCAAGTTCTTTGGACATGTGATTGATCTCCTTTGAATTTTACAGAGCCTATGACGACTTTTGTTTTGTAACTACGTTGCCGAGCGTCAAGCCGAGCGCTTCCAGGGCCTTCTGCGCCTCGACCACCGTCAATCCGACAAACGATGGAACCTCAATCGTGGGCTCCACCCGGAGCGACGCCGCAACCACCAGTTGCGCCTTGCCCTCCGGGGCCACAGGCGTTCCCGGCTCAGGCACCTGGACCAGCACCAGCGAGTTGGCAAACTCGGCACTCGGATTCGCGGGCGGCACATCCTGACCGGTAACGTCCAGGACCCTGGAGACGCCAATACCTGCATTCTGCAACTGCTGTAGCGCCGCCGGAAGAGTAGCGCCGAAGACGAGAGGCATGAAGGCGCCGCGCGCCGTGAGCGTCAGCGTTACGTCGGCTGCTACCGGCGCCGTGACGTTTGTCGTCGCCGGGTCAAACCCAGGCGCTTCGGCACGTATGACGTAAGGCCCGGGTTTCAAACCTGAGAACACAAACGGACCGTCAGGAACCACCGACGCCACCCCCTCAAACGTGATGCCGTCAGGACGAGTTGCTGTCAGGCGGGCCAACGAAGCAGCCAGGCCCGTGTTGGTAAGCTTCACTTTCAAGCTCGAGCCTTCGGTAGTGCCGAGGTAATTCGTTAGCGACACAATGGCATTGACGATCACGTTCCATGCCTGGGCCGTAACGGGCTCTCCGGCGTTTACGGTTTTGGGGATGTGTGGGTTGATGGTTTCCATACGTTCCTTTCACTGGCCCGCTCATGCGGGCGCGGACCACAGCAACATGCCTGAATGAAGCTGCATAATCGGATCATCCGATCCCTTGATACCCAGGGTTCCGGCGCCAAGCACCCAGCGATCATCTCTGAACTCCACTCTCACTTCGACGCCCGCAGGCTGAAAGCGTTTTGACGCCTGGGCCACCCGTTGCAGGATTTGAATTCCCTCGGGATCCTGTTCAGACGCCCAGGCGCTAAACCGTCGCGGAATCAGGACTCGCACGCAAAACGGCCGGTGTTCCAGCCACGAGAGGGCTACGATTGCAGCTTCAGGTTTGGTTTCCTCCGGCCCGGCCGCAAAGACCGACGCATCAAGAAATCCGACGCCGCTCCTGGGAGCAACCATTACCACGTGGTCACCACCCGATGTTTCAAGCAGCGAAAAATAGGCTTGCTGGACGAAGAATGCGAAGCGTGTTTCGCCCACATTAATTCCGGGCATCGGCAGGCTTTCTCCGCCGTGAGGAAAGACGAAATCCGAATCCAGCGCGCCGGCGGGCGAAGCCTCTGCAAAACGCGACTGGCGCGTCGGGGGCACGCCTGGACCATCGAAAACGAAGTCTTCGGAATGGGAATCCGCGCCCGCAAAACAAGCGCCCTTCCAGGCAAACGAAAATGAGGTGACGTCTGAGCCGTCAAGGCGGACCCGCCCTTCCTCAGTGAAGACAAGCTCACTGCCTGCCGGAACCGAACCTGTGTAGCCCAGCCCGTGTCCTTCCGTACGATTAACTACCATCGGCCCGACTGTCGTCGTCGTCCTCCCGGTAATTCTGACTTGCAGTGTCGCCCGTTCGAAGCCGCGTCGCAGGACACTGAAAGGCTCGGTGTGATGCCGCACCACTGGGTCGGTGCTGGTGCGTTCAATCGGGTTCTCTTCTACACCCATCAGCTCATCGGAAATTTCCAGCCGTTTGGCCACCTCGCGTGCAGGGATTGCGCCCGACGACGGCTCGAGCGCGGGACACGTTAAGGTGAGCCGATCACGAACAACGGCTGCATGCCAAAAGCGGTCGGGGCTGTGGACCCACTCGATGATGTCGAGGTCAAGTGAGTTCGCGGCGCCTTCGAGCAACGCGTTGACGGTGCCGTTTCCGGAAGCGTGGATCATCGATATCTTTGCGATCCGAATTCGGACTGCGTCCAGCAATGCATCGCGGCTCGTCGCTACGCTCGCATGTTTAGTGAGATTGAGTTTTGCTACCATCAGATCCGGAGCCCCTCCACCTGCCGGCGGGATGGCAAATAGCGGCAGACGCGGTTGGGGCAAGGAAATGGACCATAAGTCGCAGAGCGCCTCCGCTGCCTTATCGCGATCAGCGGGAGTCGCGGCGGTGGCTAATTTCGAGAGCTGGAAGCCGGCCAATTCAAATCTTGTGAACAGCAGCGCCAACTCCGCCTGAGTGATTCCATGAAACGCGGCGATGAGGAGCAGGTCGCGCAACTCGTCGGCGTCGCCAAGCCGGTGAGAACGGCGTATCCGCGCCATAATCGCCGACTGCTCGTCCAGGTTCGTGGCCAGAGCATCGGTGACAACACTCAACTGCTTGCCCGGCCGCGTAGCCTCGAAGTGTTGTGGGAAGCGGCTCAGGATTTTGCGGCTACGTCCCTTCATGTGACGACCTCAACTTTCCTCACCCACAACTGCTCGAGCCCGGTAAGCGGAAACTCAACATCTCGCTGATGAATGCGCGCGCCTGCTTCCTGGAATTCAACCTTGTAATGCAGGTCGACGACCTTGTAATTGTTTGAGCCGGCCAAAAGGCCCTTCAAATTTCCCGTGGTCAGTTTCGGCAGAGTTCGAGTTTGGAAAGCACTGCGCAATTGCAGCTCGATTTCTTTGCGCACGGCATCCAAAGCGGTTTCGGGCGTTCCCAGTGTCCCGGTGCTCGTCAGTTGAACGGCGGCGACTACATCGAGGACGACGAGCGCGCCGCCCACTTCCACAAGGATGTCGCCGCGAGTCGGTCGCACCGCGGTATTGTCGGCCATCACGTTTTGGTCGCGAGGTTGGTTGGGCTGCTCCTGAGGATACATTTCGAGCGAAACATCAAGCACCCCTGAAAGCTCCATCAAGCGCGAGATCAGCCGGTTGTAAATGAGCACCTCGCCGATTCCCGCATCAGCCAGAAAGTCAAAGACAACTTTTTCTCCGCGAGCCTGCAGATCATTACGCTGCTGCGGTGTCAGTGAGAGCGTGGTGGGCGCGATTTGAACAATCACGTCCACTTTCATAAAAAGATTGCCCGGAGCAACTGTACCCACGGCCGGCGGCGGAACATTCAACAGCGCCAGAGGCTTGCGAGGGCTCGCCTGGCCGACCGGAGCCGGAGCGTCGATGTTATGCAGAATGCGCACCCCAACAGGTCGAGTTTGCTCGATCAGTTCGATTGCCTGCGTGACGATTCTGGTGCGCTCCTCCTCTCGTTTCGGGCTCTCTTCCAGTTCCGGCAGCGCAACGTTGAGCTTAACCAAACCGGGGTGGGCCAGGGGATCTTCTGCAATCTGAATATCTTTTTCTCGGAGTCCCGGAATCGTAGTGAGCGCCGCGGTCAGCGCTCCGGTCGTCGCCAGACCCGCGCCCTCCAACGCTCGACGAGTGCGCAAGCGAAGGGCCTCGTCGTTTTCCACGGAGCCACCGAAGCTGGTCGGCAGCGAGTTTGCGACCGTCTCGATCCCCAGAATCGGACGATGAATCACCCCTATTGCGTTGGCAGGCACCACGCCGACCGGGCCCTCTGCAATCGCCTGCACCGGAACCTCCACACTCAGATTTCCCCGTCGCAGAGTTTCACCCTGATTAGTCTCAAACATTACGGGCGGTGGTTGGGTTGTGGAGAGTCTGGCGCCCGGAGGAATGAAGATGTCTGCGGGTGCCGGAGTGGAGCGCGAGAACACCACCGTCCCGGATGCAAATGTGACATTGCGCCGTCTGACCCCGACCAGCATAGCAAGCTGGTCCAAATCGCGGCCGCTCGCCGTATCTATGAACGCCGACTGGTAAACAGTTTCCAACTGCCGCGACACGACGGCAAACTCACGTCCGAAGCTTTCGGCAATTAGTCGCGTGACGCTGCCGGGATTGCGATCGGTTAGTAGCGGCGCCGCGCCAACCTCGGAAAGCGTCTCGAAGTTGACATAGAAAGTTGTGCCTTCGTCGGGCCAAACAGCATCGGCGGCCGGCGTTCCGTCAGGGCGCTTATTCCACTGTATGGTTGAGTCGTTTCCCACAACGTAGTCAGTGCGCGCGCGAAACCGTCGATACGTCTGATTAGCAATCCCAAACACCTGAATGCTGCTGGGGAGAATAGGATCGTGATCGGTGAGACGAAACGGCTCAAGCTCCTTCAGAAAACGAAACTGCTGCCGTATGACGCCGCCTGTAAGCGCCAATAACAGGTCGTCCACGAATTGAGCGTAGGGCTCGGCTGCGTAACTCAAATTCCTACTCCCAGCGAAAATGGGACTACCAGGTTCAACGGCGCCGGTTGGCCGATCACGCGAAGGCTCAGCTCGATTCGCACGCTGTCGCGCGGTGGACTGTGCTCTGCTCTTACGGTCGCCGACAAAGTCCGTTCGATGCGCGGTTCGTCGCGCAATGCTTGCAGTACATAGAGCTTAATAAGATTTCGAGTGCGATCAACGTTGGGTTCACCAATCAGCTCGTGATGGCGCGAGCCATAATCGGGATGACCGAGGCTGGCGAGTTCTCCCTTTCGGGTTTTCAAACGGTTCGCGATCGCCTGCGTGAGATTGTCGATTCCGTCGCTCACAAGCAGATCGCGTTCGCGGCGCACAGCCGCGAATGGTCGCCCACTGGCGAGATCCGCATCCTCAAAAAAGCCGCCGCTGAGCGCGTAGTTCAAACGCAGGTCGCGGCCGAATAGCGGCGCCAATTTCTCTGCATCACGATTAGCCATTAAGGCGCTCCCTGATCTGTGATGAAAGGCGCTGCGGGTGGGCCAAGTATGGCCAAAACGCCCGGGCCGGAGGGAATCTGATCTCCCATTCGTACCAACGCCATGCCGTTTATGGTGACCGAACCCGACCCTCCAGCGCCGATAGGCAGCGGATACGGGGCGCCAGAGACTGAGTTAACCATCTGACAAATGCTCCCGACGGTCGCGAGCGGCATGCCGTTGGCGGCAGCAATCGCCTGCGTGATCACAGTAATAACGCCGCTGTCAGGCGGGCCGGCCGCACCGGGGCTGAGCACTACCGCACATCCCATGCTGACTGGTGGTCCAGGCATCCTCGTTCCTTTCTCAACTAGCGCTGAAGCTCGTCATTCCGGCGAGCGTAACCATGGGGCCCTTTAGTTTTGCGTCCGCTTGACCTTCGATGGCGGTAGACAGGCCCTTGATGGAGACATTCTGTTTCGCGGAGAGCTGCAGATTTCCGCCCGCGTCCAACGTGATATCGCCAGTCGACTCAATCGCCACCTTTGCGGCCGACTTAATCGTCACATCGCCGTCGCGCTCGATCACCACCGTCGTCCCACCGCTTTCGATTTGAAGTTTGTCGTCGTCCATCGTTAAGAAACAGCCGCTGGGTAATTCCAGATGCAAGCGGCGAATAGACGAGTCTTCATCCCCAACCGGCTTATAAATAGTTTCCAGGGGCCCACCCTCGGGAGGCTGGTTTTCACTGTCGTAAATCGATCCAATGACAACCGGAGCATTCAGCTCGCCGTCTACAAAAGCCAGGAGCACCAGATGGCCCACTTCGGGCAACATCGAAAAGCCGAGCCGTCCGACAATCACCGGAACGCGCTGTAGTTCAACGCCCGTGGAGCGGAGCTTCACACTAACCTGGTGATTATTTTCGGCGCCGTCTCCGGGAAAGACTTCAGTCACAATTCCCAATTGCGGGCTGCGATGTCGCGTCAGTTCTTCTCGCACAATCGCCCGAATAATGTTGACGACGTCGCTCATATCGACAGCCCCGCGCCACCGCCACTACCTTCGACTGCCAAATGAGTCAGGAAGCCGCCGGCATCCAACGCGTGTCTTACCTCCAGTATCCGCAGTGGTCCCGGATCGCTGTCGGGCAGATCGCTTACTTCCACGATTTCACCCGGACGAACTTTTGCCTCACCCACCAACTGCAACCAGCCGCCGAGGGCGGAGCGTTTGCCGGCTGCTTCCAACGCTTTGGCCAGCACCTCGGCCGCATCCTTGTTGTGAAAGGCGCCCACCACGCGCGAGGCTTTGTCAGACGAACCAACGGGGTCGTGCAGGAGCCAATGCCACTTCTCCTGGCCCGCTTCGCTCCCCGCGCCGTGAGATGCGACCGCAAACTTGCCCGCCGGCTGGTTCGTTGCGATTCTCCAACCCAGCACGTCGGCGCCGTGTCGAAAGGTGCGAGTAGCAGATCCCGAGCGAATCGGAACGAATCTCAAGCCACCACTCGCACTCGAGCCCAGCTCCGCGCCGGACAGTCCGGCAAGCTCGGTCAAATGCGCCCAGACCGTGCGCTGATTGTCGACGCTGTATGCTTCCAGTTTTAGATCGGCTTCGATCTCGTCAACGTCCACCTCGCCGGCAAGGTCTCGAACGATATCCGCTACGGATTGGCTTACGTAAGTCTGCGAACGTCGCTCCCGGCTTAGGGGTGCCGTGGCGCCGAGACCCTCCAGGACGATTGCCGTCGCCGTTTGTGACACCGAAGTAATCTCACCGGCCAGGACGTCCTCTTCCGAATCGACCGTGCCAAGCGCGACAGACAGAGCTGCGCCGGGTTTGGCCGACGCAAACTTCGAACGCGGCCAGACTATGATCTGCGCCCAGTGATGGGCCTCGTTTGCCAGAACCACACGCAAGCTCACTAGTGCGGCCTCGGCCGCGGTCAGCGAACGGCCGTCGATGGTAATTGTCGTGGACGGAACCCCAGGCTTCACGAATCAGCTCCCTCCATTGCTATGCCCTGGCGTCGCGTTTCCCGTCGCAAAAACTCCGTGAGCTGTAATGCGAAGTTGGCATCTTCACCGTGCTCTCCACCATACGCATCAAACAAAGCGGAAATTTGCGACGGCCACAACTGAGACCTCGCGATGTTCTGAGAATCAGTAACAACTGACTGCATTGTCATTCCTCTCGCGGCAAGTCGTCGAAGACCGGTCAACGGCGCTTCATTCTCAACTTTCCCTGCACGCATTTCGGAGCGTCCATGCGCCCTGATCAGGTCATCTTCGCAGGCCGGCAGAGACTGTGAGGCACGTTGTTGGACCGAACGAACCGCAGATTCGATGAGCGGCCCCAGGAGTTGTTCCCGTGGATGATCAGTTTCAGCCGTGCCGTTTGACGCTGACTCATGGTCACCGTTTCGAAAGTCGTTCGAACGCAGCGCCGCGGGACGGCTGCGTGTGCCGGCAGCGACGTCCTCAGGAAGCAACGACCGAGGCGAAAACGCGCGGGCCGACGAAAGCAGCTCGGCGACGGATTTTTTCTGCGGTGTGGACGACCCATCCTTTGAGATCCCGGCGCCCGTCGCTGCGGCGCCGTCGGAACTGAAACCGCCTAAGTAGAATTCTTCCGGCGCAGCCGCGACTACAAGTTCGTCCCAAGCTGAACGAGCGCCGGCGTGCTCAGCTCTCACCGCGAAATGGTCGCGCGCTTGTGCACGACTGATGATGCCCAACTGCCGAACCGGTTCTGGCTGACGCTCGTGCCCTGATGGGTCGTTGGATATGGCGCCTCGCTCGCTCCTGATACTTTCGACAAACTGGTCCCTGGCTCCTGTTCCCACAGAGGTATCGTTTGATAATTGTCTTCTCATGACAACGCTCGCAGGCGCTGTCGCTATATTTGCCTTCCAGTGACGTGACAATTCTGTCGAAACAGCATGAGAAGCACTACGACTCTCCGCATGCCAGTTCTCCTCCCCGACTGCGTTGGATAGAACGCCGGCCACCGCCTTTTCAAGATTTGAAAGTTCCGCTAGCTGGCGCCGCACATTCTTTTCATCCAACGTCAAAAGCTCGGAGGTTGGCCTAACAAATTCACTAGTCCCCTCTTCGAGCTTGCGAATTCGACTCGAGGCTTTTCCGGCCACTGAAATGGTACTGACGTCGTCGCCTTTTTGATCCGGCATTACAACTACATGATCGTCCCATGCGGAGCGCACTCCGGCCTGCTCGAACAAGTCAGTGAAATAATCGCGCGCCTCATCACGACTAATTGAAAACACTCGACGGGCCGATATCTGCTCACGCTCCGCTGGCGATGGATCATTGTTATTCCAGCCCAGGCCGCTCCCGGTTGATTTTCCTCCGCTGGTCGACGCCTCTGAAGAATTCGCTTGACGTTGGGGTCTCGACCAAACGCGGTTAAGACCATTGGGAGGCGAAGCTGGGCTGATCTCTCCCCGGCCTTCAGATTCAGAGGACGCATTTGGAGAGGCTTTTCCGGCCGCCGAAGCGCCCATGGGGAGTTTGCGCATTCCCCGAGTAGGAGGAGACGCCGTCTCGGGATCCAACGAAGGCCCGTCTTTGGCAGCGGCCGCTGAAATGGTACTGACGTCGTCGGCTTTTTGATCCGGCATTACAACCACCTGATCGTCCCATGCGCTGCGCACTCCGGCCTGCTCGGACAAGTCAGTGAAATAATCGCGCGTCTCATCACGACTAATTGAAAACACCTGGCCAGCCGATATCTGCTCACGATCAGCTAAAGAGGGACCATTGTTGTTCAAGCCCGGGCCCCTCCCGGTTGATTTTTCTCCGCTGGTCGCCGACTTTGAAGAATTCGCTTGCTGAGGTAGTCCCGACCAAACGCGGTTGAGACCATTTGGCGGCGAAGCTCGGCTAAGCTCTGCGCGGCCTTCAGATTCAGTGGACACTGTTGGAAAAGCGGGAGGGCCCTCCAGGCTGCGTCTTTCGGTCGCAAAGTTTTCAACGACTTGTGCGAGCAATCCATCAACACCGAGAAATTCCAGTAATGGTCCCAGGAGTATCTCTTCGGTAAACATCAAGAGCTCTGAAGGGTCTACGAACCGCGAAGTTCCCTTTTCTTCAAGCGTGCGGATCTCTTTCAGGCGGTGCCCTGCCGCCGAAGCTTCAATCCAGAGCCTGCGCATTGCTGGCGTTGGGAGCAGCATTACCACTAGGTTCCTTCGCGGTCGCCGCGGGCAAGCATTTCGAGGTAGAGGATGACCTGGCCGACTGTAAGTTCCGAGCATTGCGCCGGTGTCCAGCCAAATTCTCGAGATAAGATGAAGCAGGCTCGGGTCAGAGGCGCTTTGATAGTTCTCTCCAGGTCGTCACCGTCCAGGCTCAGACCGCTGATCGCATTTACTCTTGCCAGCAGAAACTGCACGAGTCCGGCCGGCAAGGAGCCGACCTGCTCGATGGTGAGTTGGGGAGAGACGAGCGCCTGCTGGACCATCAACACGCTGGCAAGCAGTTGCTGCTCCTTCGCCGCTGCGGTCACGCGCTGAACGTCACGCACGGTGAGCGGACGCAGCACGATTTCACCCGCATCGGCGCCGTTGTTCGCACCATCCGCATTTAGCAGAGCAGTGGGAACTCGCACCGTGTGAGTAGAGGACGCCCCAGCCAAAAGATCTTCGGCAGATAAAGCTCTAGCCATAGACGTTTGAGTTCAGGAGTTAATTTTTTAAGCCGCGGCTTTGTCTTCCACCTTCACCCAAAGGGCCCGGAAGCTGACTCGTTCCATCGCGAAATCATCTTCCGGCAGGTTATAGGCCCACTCTTCCAGCTTTACGCCCATCACTGTCACGGTCGAGGTAACCCCGGGTAGCGATGGATTCTCCAGCCGTACGTTCAGGTTGAATGACGGACTCACGAACGTGCCGGGCGGTCGGCTATCTGCGGCGTCTCCCAGCATCAGCTTGAGTAGAGCGCCATTTATGTAGGCGCGCTCGATCGTGCCGTATACATTGATGTTGCCGGGCCGCAATTCGGTGGCAAAGCGTTGGCCAAGTTCGTGGAAGGGCTCGACTTCGTTGGTCACGCGAATGGTGACACCCGTAACTCGGCCAATTGGCGTGAGCGAGTAGGTCTCGTTGACCGTCGCCGCCTTGTCGCCTTCCGGTCCCGCTTCCACGGCCAACGAAATTGTGCCGTCTGAACCTCGATAAACTGTTGTCGCCATAGTTCCTCCAAACCAGCGGTTATTCCAGATTCATGATGACCTTGATGAAGTCGATTGAGAACGTAGGCCGCAAGGTCATCGTTACCAAAGCCTGGCCCACAATCTCCTGCGCGCGCGTGGCGGTCACGTCGAGCGAATAGCTGATCAGCATCTCATCTACAACCATCCCGGCAAGGAATCCATCCAGGGTTGCTTTCAACGCAGAGCGCACCCTCGAATTATTCAGTCGCCCGATGTAAGGGTTAGATCCGACGCGTACGCCCGCCTTGGCGTAGTCCACAATCCGCCGCACCGATATCTGTCGAAATGCGCCGCTGTCAGTGGTTATTCCCTTCAGAATCCGGATTCCCAGATTCTTTTGTAAAACCAGCACGCGGTTACCAAGGAGATTTTTTTGTTCGGCCCGCGTGTATTCGCGCGTCAGATCGTCGGCCGCCACATCCTTGTTGGTGAGACTGATGTGCGGCGCCAGCGTCGAAAGACGGCCAGCCACCAGGGCAGCTGCATAAGGCGCCGGCAGCTTGACACGCTTGTCGGGTTCTCCAACCCGCGCTGCATCGTCCGCGACGATTCCGGGAGCAACCATGATCAGCCGCGGGTTGCTGCCCTTGCTGACATCGTCAGTCGCGATCTTGGCCGGCTCGTTGTCCGAGACGCCCACCACTGCTAATCGTTCCCGGCCATCGTTTTCCGTGGCTTCGAGATGGGCCAACACCGTCCCGGTAACCGTCTTTGCATCGAGGCCCCCAACGGCAATGATGTTCACGGGTTGATTTGTGAGTAGGTCGAGGCCTGTGCTGATTTCCGTAGCCGTGGCGATCCCAGCATCGGAGCCTATGTTGCCACCGGTAGCAGCGGTGACCTTGTCGGGTTTTTTCGGCTTGTTGGTGGCAGTCGGCTCACTCACCGTCACGAGCCGGCTGGCGCCGTTAATCTGACCGGCCAGCTCGCCGGCGTTTGCGCCGTTGAACGTTTCCTTCAATCGCTTGTATTGCAACTCAAGCGTGAACTGAGTTGCCGGAGCGACTGGCTTCGTTAATGTTGCCGTGATGTCGTTGGCCCAACTCCCCGGCGAGGAGGCGGTCAGGGTGAATAAGGTCGCGGGCGTTGCCGCAGCATCCTCAACCACCCAGGTCATGGCCTTTGGGTCCCCGTTAGCAACGCGCACCGCATACACAGTAGAACCGCCGCCCTTAAAGATCTGCTCGAGTGTTCGAGTCAAGGTAAAAGCCGGCGTGCCGGTGTTCGGCCAGCGGTCGTACGAGCCAAAGGTTTCAAGTGCTTCGCCGTAGCTCCCGAGAATTTGTACTTCGCCCACCGGGCCGCGGTTGGCACTACCGACGACGCCGATGTTACCGGTAGAAATACCGCCGACACCGATCAGTCCTTCCGCCCTTACTTCGATATAGGTTCCTGGAAGAATCATTTCACCAATCGCTTCGCTCATGCGTACCTCCTGCTTCTGGATGTAAATGTCGCTTCGATCAAGCGACGGTTGGCGCATCGAGGTTTTCTTCCACAGGGATGCGCAAAATAATACCGCCGGAAGACTCCGGTCGATTGATCTGGAGTTCAAACTCAAACGAAAGCACTAATTCCCGCGCTCGCGAATTAGCCATGGCCGCGTCAGGTGGTTGAATCCTACCTAGTGTAATAAGCTGCATCCCATGCAGTCCTTCAAGGGCCTTAGAGCGCGGTACTTGCAACGCTTCTACGACCGCCGCACTTAAGTCACTCACCGTCGCCGGATTTGTATCGCGCACCAGCGCCAGCAACGAACCCGACATGCGACTCACGCGTTGTTCCCATTGCCCAAGAAAATAATTTGCGACCACACTTCCGGTCGCCGGCAGCGGACTGCCAAAAAAGAGCCGGCCAACTTGTGGGTCAACCCTTACCTGGTCTGTAGTAGGAGTTCCGGAAACCAGTTTGCGCGACGCGCCGGCCACGCTAACCGAAAAATCAGTCTCTGCGAGTGGGCCCTGGTTGCCGTCTGCCCGCACCAAGCCTCCGTGCGTTAAAATGAGTTCCCGTCGATCGGGACTCAAAAGACGAAAGGAAGGCTCCTCCGGCAAGGTTGGATTGGCAAGATCAATTGCCGCCTTCCAGGGTAACGCCCCGTCAGTGATAACCTGCGATCGTTCACCCAGTCCGTTCCCAAGTTGTTGAATCTGGGAAACCGAAAGAACGATTGCCGGCAGTTCTGCGGGGGTCAGGGGATCAGCGCTGCCCACAGTCTTGGGCGCCGGCGTCAACCCGGCGTCGTTCTTCAGGTAATTCGCAATCACACTTAAGAATTCGGTAACTATCACAGCATGAAGACTTTCATCCCAAGAGGGTGTTCAAAGGATCGAGTACTTTTCCAGCCTGGGACAGCGCCGATTTGAGTTCGTCGGCCGCGGGCTTCAATGGGGCCAGGAGGTCGCCGACTTTCGGCACGGGCACCATAAGGCCTGGAAGGTCTAAAAGGTCGAGCCCGAGATCCACATCCAGGCCCAGGTCGGCGTCTACATCAAGACCAAAGTCTGTTCCCAGGCCGGGAGGTTCTGGTGGTTCTGTGTATTCCCTTAATCCGATCAAATAACGAAAAACGTCAGCATCTTTCGACTGCTCTTCGAGCGAAAGGGAGACGATCATTACCTGTTCCAAGTCCGATTCCTTGACGATATCGGCGATGAAATCGAC
>DASQKG010000027.1:0-3787 GCA_035630655.1 Pyrinomonadaceae bacterium | reverse complement strand
ACACACGCGACAGCAAATTCAGGATGAATTTGATCGAATGAAGGCACAGGTCAACGTCTTCGGCGGCCCCACTCAGGCGGGTGTTTTTGTTGAAACGACACGCGAAAACCTGCCGGCGGTAATGAAGTTGGTCGCTGAGATCCTGCGCGAGCCTGCTTTTCCGACAAGTGAGTTTGTGCAGCTCAAGACTGAGTTGCTTGCTTCGGTCGAGAACCAGAAGAGCGAACCCACACAACTTGCCTTCACCGCATATGGCCGTCACCTTGGTCCGTATCCGAAGGGCGACGTACGTTACGTAAAGACAAGTGAGGAGAACATCGCAGAATACACTGCCGTTACTCTCGAGCAGGCAAAACAGTTTTATCAGGATTTTTACGGTGCTTCGAACGGGACCATGAGCATCGTTGGAGACTTCGATGAGAAAGAGGTCACAAAGCTGGTGACAGATTTATTAGGCGATTGGAAAAGCCCAAAACCGTTTGTCCGCGTGCCTTCTGTTTTCAAGGACGTCGCCGCAGTTAATCAATCGCTGCCGGCGCCGGACAAGGCAAACGCCTTCTTCGTCGCTGGATTCAATTTGAAAATACGCGACGATAATCCCGACTATCCCGCCCTCTTACTCGGCAATTACATGCTGGGTGGTGGCTTCCTGAATTCGCGACTCGCTTCACGCATCAGGCAAAAGGAAGGGTTGAGCTACGGCGTCGGGTCGGGAATTAATATTAGCGCGCTCGATGAATGGGGACGCTTTACCGCAAACGCGATCCACGCTCCGCAGAATGTCGATAAGCTGGAGGCCGCGTTCAAGGACGAGATCGCGAAAATGCTGAAAGATGGGTTTACTGAAGCGGAAGTAGAAGCGGCCAAGTCGGGTTATCTGCAATCGCGCCAGGTAAGTCGAGCGCAGGATAACGAGCTGGCTGGCCGTCTTAACAGCTATCTCTTCCTCGGACGCTCACTTAAGTGGGACGCAGATATCGATGCCAAGCTCAGAGCATTAACGCCTGAACAGATCAATGCCGCGATGAAGAGGCACATTGATCCTACGAAGGTAACGATTATTAAATCAGGGGACTTCGCGAAAAATGTCCCGAAGTGATCTCGTGGCGAGCATTCACTCTTTGGAGTGGCTCCTAAGGTGCGGCCTTCGCAACTCCGACGAAGTTCATCTCGCGCTGATCTTCGCTGACACCGGGCAATAGCCTGTCGCCCGGCTCAAACCTGAACCCGTCTTTGGAGGGAATTACTCGATAATTGTGGCTCGACGGCGCCACTTTGAATGAATAAGTTCCCTGCTCGTCAGTCGTTGAAGCCAGCACTGTTCCTTGCGGACTAATCAAAATCACAACCGCATTGGCGATCGGGTTGTTGGCTGGGTCAACTACACGGCCCTTGATCGTAACAATCGACGGTCGCGGTTTTTGAATGCTTTCAACGATAGCCGCTGCCGGGTTTGCCGGCTTAACCGATGCAGCCTCCGGCTCCGATGCGGGGGCCGGTGTCGAAGACTCGGGTGAAGCTTTCGTTTCAGGAGTTGACGTGGGAATTGTCGGAGACTCGGTTTTGGGTGTCTCCGAAGTGACGGGAGCTGTATTCGGTGTTACCTCCGGTGAAGACGATTGCGCCGGCGCCGAGCTCTTGTCCGCAACCGAGGATGCTTCAACCTGAGTTGGTATCCCTGAAAACGCTGCTCCTATTTGCTCGTCGAGTCCTGTGAGCGATCCGTGTTTCTTCCGATAGAGTCGCTCGATAACACTGCGTCGACCAGCTTCGGGATCGCCCACGCTGTAACTCTTGATGTAGTAGCCAAGTGCTTCATCAGTTTTGTCCAAACGCTCGAGCGCAGCGCCGAGGTGCCACAAAGCAGTTCGCCACCCCGGAGTACGCTCCGGAAGAATGTTTGAAGCGCGCCTCAAGTGGTCCACAGCTTCCTCTGCCTTGTCCTGGTTGAAGAGGGCCCAACCCGAAATGTCTTCTATACGTCCGCGCAGAAGATTCGACAAGATATTTCGTGGAGCTTCCGCAATGTCCGGCGTCCCGCCCTGCGCAATGGCTCGCGCGCGAATCTCTCGATACTCGTCAGCCTGAACGGCCAGCGTCACCTCAGGCACAGTCAATCCTGCGTCAGCCGTGCTTCGCGCCGCTTCCGCAAGTTCGTGAGAAGTGGAGAATCCAATCCCTTTTTGCAGCAACCGGCTGGCCGCATAAAGCTGACGATGGACCTTTGCCGGATCGCTGCCCGAGGCGAATTCCTTTGCCGCGGCGACGATGCTCTGTTCATCGAGATTCCCGCCCTTCTGATCCTGATTGGATAAGACGGTAAACACCAACAGATCCTTTAGGACTTTCGCACTGCTGTCGGTATCAGCTGCGACGGTTTGAAAGATGCTTCCGCGACGTTCGGGCGCCAGCAGTTCCGTGAAGCTATTTGCTTGCGCGGACGTCCGACCCGCGAGACGAGTTTCAATTCGTCCGTCTTTCCAATCAAACGACTCCGTAAGAACTTCAGCGGCTTCGGCAAATAGTCCGGCTGCCACCAACGCGTTTGCCAACTCGTAATCCAGCGTCGGGAACTTTCCATACTGTCGCGCAAATCGAAGGGCCCTTTCCGCGTTGAGCGGCTTCTTCTGCGCGACAAACGTCCGGGCCATAGCCACGTGAGACCACGTATATCGTGGTTCAATCTCCAGGGCTTTTCTGCCGTATTCATTCGCCTGGGTGGTGTCGCCATGCGCTGCAAACCAGTAAGCAGCACCAGCAAGCAGGCTCAGATTTTTGGGGTCGGCCTTGAGTGCTGCATCCAATTCGGTCTTAGCTTCATCGGTACGCCCTAGATCGAAGAGAGAAAGCACCATGCCTGCACGCGCGGCTTTGTCCGCAGCGTCGAGTGCGAGTTGTTGACGATATAGCGCGAGCGCCTCTTCCGACTTACCCAGCCCCCGACTAAGATCCGCAAGTCCGCGGCGGGATGCTTTTGAATTTGGATCAAGTTCGAGTGCGCGTTTGTATTCAGCCAACGCTTCTTCCAAGCGCAGCGAGATGTGCAAAGCCAATCCCAGATTCTGGTGCGCGTCTGACGTATCCGGCGCAAGCGTGACAGCCTGCGTGGCAATCCGGACGGCTTCACCTGACTGTTCGGTATTAATGTAGAAAGCAGTTAGCGCAATCAGACGCCTGGAGTCGGTGCCGAATTTCGTCTCAATCGTCTGCGCAACCTGTGCTGAGGCAGCGCGCTCACCGCGCAGATATAAGTTCAAAGGAATTTGGGCTATGACTCCGGAAAACAATTTCTCTGACATGTCCGGCGGCGCAGTGTTGATGGCCAGCATGAGTTGCTCGAGTCCGCCGGCGATATCGCCTTTTTTCAAACGCCCGTCGCCCACACCCGCGTGAGCACTGACGAGTAGTTCGATTGCCCGTGGCTTCGACTTCGAGTCGGGATAGTCCGCGAGAAACTCTTTCAGCCTGGTAATGCGCGCCTCGAGTGGCAAAGTGAGCGTCAGTTCAACTTCTTCGGATTCGTCAGCGTCATCCTCTGGCGTTGGTTCCGGCAGTTTTCTTGTTGCCGCGTTTTCGTTGCGCGAGGTTGGCGCTCTATCGAGTGGTGCATTTGGCTGCCTGGTTTTGGGCGAACTACTCTCGGTCCGGGAAGGCAGCGCCCTAATGGCCTCCGGAGTTATGGGAGTTTTAAGCGTTGAATAGGTATCGTGTGTTTCAGTGGCTTCAGTCGGTAGTTTAGCTGTCGCAGAAGTATTCTCGCTGGGAGCCGCCGGGGCGTTTACTTTTG
>DASQKG010000026.1:0-9710 GCA_035630655.1 Pyrinomonadaceae bacterium | reverse complement strand
TTATGTCGTCGGAAAACGGCAGTTTAGAAAGATCGCCCAACGCCCAGGCCATGAGCAGACGGCGCGCACGTCCGCCAATTCTGATCCCGCCCGATCCCTGATAGCTGGTGTAGGTATTGGCCTCACCCTGCGGGAAGTCGAATTCCTTTTGCTTCGTTTTTACATAAACATCGGTCGTGGTTTCCTGGCCAAAGTAGATTTCCGGGCGCGTCACTTTTAAGTCTTTTGAATTCGACTCGACAGGCATGTTTGAAATGACAAACTTCGGCATCCCTTCCGGAGTAAACCCGTTTGCCGTGTTCATGGTGATCCCGTAGCCGTGCGTATAGATCAGTTTTTCGTTAATCCAATTGCGCGAAGCGTCGGGAAGTTTCTTCACGTCGATCTCGCGGGCCGCGACCATCATCTGCCGTGTGCTGCCGTCCAATTGATAGCGGTCCACATCGACGTCGGGGAAATCGTAGTAGGTCCGGATTGCCTGGATTTGCTTAAGTGTGTCCTGCAGCGCGCGCCAGTCCCAGAGTCGAATGTTTTCCAGGGTGGTGCGGTTGTTCGCCAGGTCGAGGCCTGCGATTGAGTTTTCGGCGGGAAACTCGCGCAGCTCAACCTGCTCGAGTCCAAACGCTCGGCGGGTCCAGGCGATGTTGTGCTCGATATATGGCGACTCGCGCCCGAGCTCATTCGGTTTGACGATGAAACTAGTGACGTAAGCCGGCACTATGAAAACACCAATCACATACACAACGGCCGGAATAGCAATCGCCAGGATCAGTAGCTTGATACCGCGCTTCGTGAATGCGTTGACGATCGCAATCAGAGCCGCGACCACCAGCGCGATGCTCACGAAATAAAGCGCCGGCAATAAGTAGTTGGCCTCCGTGAACGTGACGCCGGAAAACGTCTGGTGATCGTTCCAGAGATATGGAAAACGCGAGAGATACGTGCGCCACGCGAGGAGGATGAGGAATACCGCCAGCCCGATCGAAACCGCGGAGAAGTGGGTTTTGCTGGAACTGCCCGCAGTCTTTAAGACTTTCTCGGGAACCGCCAGCAGCGAATATGCTATGGCCGCGCAGAGCGCCACGAAAGCGAGCGTGACCAGCCATGAGCTAACCCGGTCGTAGACCGGAAGTGAAAACAGATAGAACCCTATAGGCTTATTAAATATCGGATCCGGAAGAGCGGCCGGGCTTTGATTGAAATAGAGTGCAAAGGCCTGCCAGTCGTTCTTCATCGCGACGCCGTAGAAGAGTCCGAAGAGGATGGCGAGTATCCATCCCAGCGGGCGCACATAACGCTGCGGGGAGAATTGGACCGGTTGGTTGTTAATAATGATGGTCCGTCTGGCTGCGGTTTGAGAGGAAAAAGCCTTCTCGAGTGCCCAAAATGCTGTGCGCAATAACGCGACGGTTACAACGACAAAAGCTATCCCCAGGCCTAGTTTGAGCTTGAAGATGTACCAATAGACATCTGAGAATCCGAGCGAACCAAACCAGGCTGCAGAAAGATAGATGGCAAGGCTGCGCGACGCGGCCAGGAGAAGCAGAAGCCCGGCAACTATTAGCCACAGACGCCACCGCCTCCGTTTGGGAGCCGTTACATCAATGACCTCGCTGTCTTTTAAAGGGAAGGGATCGCTCAAGTGGGGTAAGCATACGCTTGATTGGTGAATGGCTCAATGCTGCGGGGCAGCCCCGGCGTAACGCAAACTGTTAGTTTGCGGACCTGGCGAAAAAGGCTTGTTGAAGTTTGTCAGTTTCTGTAACCAATCGTCCGCAAACTAACAGTTTGCGTTACGCCCGGCGGGCTACTGCCACGAAGCAGCCGTGTGTATAATGCGCGCGACTTCCCAGTGACAAGCAGACGGCTTTAACTCAACGTAATCCCAGGCAAAGAAAGAAACTCATGCTCGCGCCAGAAACAGTTTTACAAGGCCGCTATCGCATTATCCGGCAGCTGGGTCAGGGTGGTATGGGCGCGGTGTATGAAGCGATCGATGAACGCCTCGATACTGTTGTCGCCCTTAAGGAGACGCTTTTTACCGACGAACGTCTGCGAAAACAATTCGAGCGGGAGGCCAGGCTGCTAGCGCGCATGCATCATCCCGCGTTGCCGCGCGTCAGCGATCATTTTTCTGAAGGCGAAGGCCAGTTCCTGGTGATGCAGTTTATCGCAGGTGACGACCTGGACCAGATGATGAAGGAGAAGCAAGGTCCCTTCCCGCCTGATCAGGTTCTCACCTGGGGAGATCAACTTCTCGATGCGCTGGATTACCTGCACACGCAGGAGCCGCAAATCATTCACCGCGACATTAAACCCCAGAATCTTAAGATCACGTCGAGAGGTCAGATTATCCTGCTTGATTTTGGTTTGGCTAAGGGTCAAAGCGGGGGCATATCTGTCGTTACCACTTCTGCGAGTATTTTTGGCTACACTCCAAACTACGCACCGTTGGAACAAATTCAGGGGTTAGGAACAGATGCTCGCAGCGACATCTACGCTTTGAGCGCGACGCTGTATCACCTGATGACCGGCGTCAAACCGCCTGACGCTCTCACGCGCGCGGCTGCGCTGGTTAATGGGCAGCCCGATCCGTTGACACCTGCGAACGCCATCAGCGGCAACATAGGATCCCACGTGGCAGGCGTGTTGGCGCGGGGCATGAGCCAAAACCGCGATCAGCGTTTTGCCACGGCTGCGGGAATGCGCGCCGCCTTGCACGGGAGTGAAGATGTCGCCACCCTCGCCGGAAGATCGGAGGCTGCGACAGTAGTTCTTCCAACGCAGGTTACGATGCCTTCTGAGGCTGCAACCCGTATCGACCCCAATGCGAAGCCGACCGCGGTGCCTGGCGAGACGACAGTAGTGCAGACTCCGGTCGGCCGTAAGCGTCGTATCGCTCCGTGGGCCGTCGCAGCTGCCGCTGTGATTCTGCTCGGCGGTGTTGTTGTTGCGTACTATGGTTATCAGCACGGGAAGAATTCCGCGGATGCGGCCGCACCTGCTGCGAACCAGGAAGGCGCGGCGGCATCACAACCTACGCAGGAAACCCAGGCGACAACCGGTACCGCCATGGCGCCTGCCTCGGCGGGCGCGAAGGTAAATACTGCGGGGCAACGAATTGACCCCAACTCGAAGCGGAGTGAAACGGCGGCGAAACCAATTCAGAAGATAGCAGAAGATCCACCGCACGCGACGCACCCGACGGCTCCTGCACCACCGAAGGTAGAAACTCCGCCAACAAACCAAAAGGCTACTGCCGAACCGAACGTGACTGTGGGGGATCCGCAAGATACGCAGGACCTCGGAGTCTTCCGCCGCCGGCGGCAAGGTGAAGTGCTAATTCGAACTTTGCCTGACGGAACCAAGGTGATGATGTCGCCAGACGGCAGGCGCAGCGTAATCCTGCCCGACGGAACTCGACGAGTTTTGCGTCCGAATGTGAAGCCCAGAAGGCTACCGTAGGGTGAGGGTTCCGTCGCGATTGGCTTTTTTGCTGGTTCGTTTAGTTGGCGGACTTGTCCGCACGGCGGGCACAAGTGCCCGAACTAAACGGGAAGCGTAGGGAAGGGCTGGAAGCGGAGTACAAGACTCAAAATACATTACCCACCTTGAGCGCGAAAGATAAACCCAAGAGGAACGAGATGAAATTAACCAGAGCAAAGCGGCTGCACGCGTGTGTAACAGTTGTACTATTGCTTAACCTGTCCGCGTTATTAGTAGTCGGTGAGAATCGGACCAACGAAACCAGCAGCGTAATCAGGATCACGCCTCAGGCACCGGTCTTCGACGACAAGACCCGGCATGCGGAGTTCGATGCACGGCGCGCGCGTGTGGCACAGGCGATTGGTCCCAAGGGCGTGCTTATTCTCTTTAGCGCCGAACCGAGACTCTATACCCACGATGTTGACTATGAATACAGGCAAGAGAACAACCTTTACTACCTGACAAACCTGAAACAGAAACGCGCCACGGTCGTCCTGACGCAAAGCGCAACTGGTGCTTCAACGATCCTGTTTCTGCCGCGCCGTAGCGCCTTCGCCGAAACCTGGAACGGTCGGATGTATAGTCCGGAGGAAGCGAGCCAGGTCTCTGGCATCAAGGAAATTTGGGAAGCGAGCGAATTTGAACGTTTTCTTCGCGCTCTTCGTAACCGCGAATCTTACCGGCCGGAAGCTAAGAATATTCTGATGTCCGAGAATGCCACCGTTGCCGCGCCTTCTCCTCTTTCGAAAATTTACGAGTCGGCCGCTAAGAATGAGGGCGAGTTATACCTGCTGGCGTCTGCCGGCAATGGCGAAAGCCGCGAGTATCGTCAGGAACAGCGTTTCGCAGCAGACTGGGTCAAGACACCTTCCGGGTACGGTATAAAAAACGCATCGCCAATCTTTGCGGACCTGCGCCTGCGCAAGTCCCCCATGGAAATCCGAATTCTGCAACACGCGATCGACATCACAACCGAAGCACACCAGCGTTCATGGGCCGCCGCAGGTGATGCGAAGTGGGAATATGAAGTAGATGCGCAGGTGGTCTATACGTTCAAGCTCCGAAATGCAGATCATTGGGGTTACCCGTCAATCGTTGGCTGCGGACCAAACGCGACCACGCTTCATTACATTGAGTCGCAGGGCAAAGTGAATCCGGGCGATTTGATGCTCATGGACGTCGGGGCAGAATACGAACACTACACCGCCGATGTGACTCGCACTTTTCCTGTGAACGGAAAGTTTTCTCCGGCCCAGGCCGAAATCTACCAGATTGTCTTCGATGCTCAGGAGGCCGCTGCGAAGGCGTCGCGTCCGGGTGCGTTGATTTCAGACGTCAATCGAGCCGCCACAGAAGTAATTAAGCAGGGACTACTGAAGGTAGGCTTGATAACAGATCTTAATTCGAGTCAATACCGGATCTGGTTTATGCATGGCACGTCACACTGGTTGGGAATGAATGTCCACGACGTGGGCAACTACGGCACGCGTTTGGAGCCGGGAATGATTTTCACGAACGAGCCCGGCATTTATGTGCGCCCTGATGCGCTGGACAATTTGCCGCAAACTCCGGAGAACCAGAAGTTCATTGCCGCTGTGCGACCCGCGTTTGAGAAATATAAGGGCATGGGCGTCCGCATCGAAGACGACATGCTGATTACGCCGGATGGTGTTGATTGGATGACCAAGGCTTTGCCGCGGAGGATCGCGGATATCGAAGCCTTCATCGCACGCGCGCGGGCATCAAAGTAAAGCAAACTGTTAGTTTGCTAGCCCGCGGTAGCGGGCGGTAGCGTAAAGCCTGGGGTGTAGCGCAGCGGAACCCCAGGAAGTGGACGGGAATAATCGCAGCCCGCGATAGCGGGCGAAAGCCGACAAAACGTAAGGACTGTCGCCCGCTCCGCGGACTAGGATCACGGTTGGACCATGAACCTGGGGTTTCCGCTGCGCTCCACCCCAGGCTTTACGCTATCGCCCGCTACCGCAGGCTGGCACTGTTCCTAAACAGTCGCTTTGTGAATCTGTCTCTTCAATCGGTGAATTGTGCGACGTGCGACTTTTAGTTGTCCGTGGTCATGCGACGCCAGCGCCTCATCTCGTTTCTTCTTCATCTCACGAATGCGCGCCTTGATCGATGCCTTGTCGACCCCGACAACCTCATGATGCTCGTGCTTGATGCCCAGCGCTTTTGAAAGCGCAACCAACAAGTGCTCCTTGTTAAGTTGGGTGTAGCCCTGCAAGGCTTCATGCTCGTTGTCCTTGGCAATGTCTCGAAGCTCGGCGACTGTCTTGTGCTTTAGCTCTTCATATGTGTATTCCATGGCTGCCTCTCGTTAGTTATCGACAATTGAATAATATTACAACCCGTTTAGGTGGGGCACTTGTGCCCGGCGTGGCGGACAAGTCCGCGCTCTAAACGGACGGTTGATAGGAAGAACACTCCGGGGAGGCGCTTATTGCGTGTCCTCGCCAAATATCTGTCCCAGATGCTTCTTCATGTGGTCCACGTAGTCGCGCATGAAGAAATCCAGCGTGACGGGTTCGTCTTCTCTAATTTCGTCCGACGCAATCTCGTGCAGGTTATGCTTGGTGCGCAGCTTTGTCCTCGTCTCATCCGGTACAAAAGACATCAGGTGCGCGATATGTTGATTATAAAGCTTCCAGAGCTGCACCAAGTCGGGCCAACTTTCCTTCTGGTAATTTTGCACGCGCAGCCAATCCTCTTGCGCGTAACCCGGGAAAACCAGTTCATCGGTAAACTGCGCACGCACGAACCGTTGATGATTGTTTGCAGCCGAGTCGATTAGATGACCGATCACTTGTTTCGGCGACCATTTGCCTTCGGCTCTGGGGCGTGCGCTGTGTTCTTCCGGAATCTCGAGCAGCCGGCTTGAAGCACGAGCGATGGTCTGACGGAAGTCGTCGAGAAAGGCAGTCATCTCCTGGGGTTGGAGAACAGCTGTGGGTGTCATGATAGGGAAATGATATCGCAGGATCTAACACGAATGCCAAGTCCGTTCTGGCGAAAGACCGGTTCAGAGTTCAGCTTCAGCTTGGTGTTGCGTCACCAAAGACACAACCTGAAGGTTGAACTCTGAACTACGCGCCCAAGGGTTGGAGTCTGGTAGTTAATTGAAGACTCTTGCGCAAAAACTGTAGGGGCGTCCCTCCGTGGGCGCCCCGTTCTTCCGCACGGAAGGGGGCGCCCACGGAGGGACGCCCCTACAACTATAGCCTTGTTAGTTGATTAATCCGTTCGCGCAAGGCGCCGACATATTCCTCCATCGTGGCCTCGTTATATCGGGCAGCTCGAAAAGCGTCGCGAAGCTGCTCGTCGGAGAGTTGCGAGAGCAGGGAGCCAATCCATTTGGCGTGGGCCACCGGAATACGGCGCATAGTCTTTTCTTTCTTCACCTGGCTGCGGTAGTACGGTGGGTAAAGGACGCTGAAGTGGCCCAACTTTGTTGGTCGAGTATCGTAGTCAAACTGAACTGAGCCATCCTCGACGCCCATAACGAAGCGAGTCGAAAGGAAGTCTTCAAGGTCGTTCTTCGTACGTTTGCCGCCAAGCCCTCCGGACCTCCCCAGCGTGGCGCCGAGATCGGTTACATAATGGCGCGCCTCATACCTGTCGCCTTGTGGGGAGTGAGAATAGTAGATCTTATTGTTTTCCTTTCTGGCATCGAAGTTATTCAACAGGATCATCAGAACTTTGAGTCCGTTCAATTGTCGTGTGCCGCTGAAGGCATTCTCATCCCAGTCCCATACCGGTCCTTCGGTCAGGCTCTTACGCTCTGGTTCAAAACGAGCGCCGGTAACAACGCCTTCGCTCAATACAAAATCGCGACCGCGTTTGAGCTTCGGCAGGTTTTCGATTTGTACTTCGTCGAAGTAGTAGGCTTCCTCGGCGAAATAGCCAACGGCCCAGACCAGCCGCGTGGCCACCGTCTCGGCTTGTGCTTCCTCGCCAAGCTTCACGGTCCAAACCACTCCTCGCGCATCTTTAACGTCAAACTTTGGTGATTCGCCCTTACTGCTCTCTTTGACAAATCTGAACGGGGGCGCCGGTGCAAGTTCAATCGAGCCTGGTCCATAAAGCACATTGCGGGACTGAATATCGCCCGGGTCTCGCCACAGGATTGCGCGAGGCGACGACTTCGCGCGTCTCGTTCTTTGTGCGTAGCTGGGCTGGGCCAGGATCGCGGTTAGTGATGTCAATAGGAGAGTAGATAGTAGAGCGCGGTGAACTACACGCATTATGGTCCTCACGTTCTTTTTACAGGTTAAACGCGGGGGCAGCAGATGAAGTCATGCGTCCTGTGTGCCAGACAGGCCGCCTACAGGATTGTCCTGGGTGTTTGAGAAACTGTTTGGATTTAATTGTGCTTTGCTTCTGAAAACTTGAATAAACACGCGCTGGCAGGCGTACCGTCACAGTACAGCTAACAGACACTAATGAATACATATTATGCGCCTCTGTGTTTGTTTAATTGCAGGGAGTAGCCCCTGCAAGAGCCGACTTGATGGCACCTTGTTTGCAGTTTTAGTTCGCAATGAGGAATAAATACCACTTAAAAAAACGCGTACTTTTTGGCGTTTGTGCGATGGTGTTGTCGATGTTCTCGGCGGCCGCCACAGGCGCTCAGACCACAGCCACTTCGGAGGTCAAGCTAACACCTCAGGAAAAGCAGTTAGTCGCGAACTTTGACCGGCGCGTTAAGGACTACCTGAAGCAGCGCGCCCAGGTAAAAAAGAAATTGACGCCGCTTTCGAAAGAGGCGACGTCTGCGCAAATCGAGGCCTACCAGCAAGCGTTTGTGTCAGGGTTGAGGGGCGTGCGTGCCGGCACCAAGCCGGGATACATTTTTATTCCGGCGTTCACCCAATATGTTCGCACGATTATCCAGACGGAATTTCCTCCGCGTGACAAGGCGGAGATAAAGCAAACGATTCTGGAAGCCGAGACCAAGGGTGTTCCGCTTAAAGTCAACTACCCTTACCCGGAGACGAAAGAGTTGAGTGAGATGCCCGCCACTCTTCTGTTGAAGCTTCCGCAACTACCCAAGGAAGTGAAGTATCGTTTTGTTGGTCGACATCTGCTTTTGGTGGATAGCGACAATTCTTTGATCGTTGACTACACGCTCAATGCTCTGCCGTAAAAGGCTATGGAAGGAATTACCATGAGACGCACGCGTAATCTAATCCTGGGACTAACGCTTCTGATTCTATTTGTTACTGGAGCGGTCTACGGGCAAGGTGGCACTTCGAACAAGGCCAAACCAAATGGCCGTGCAACTGGAAATGGTAATGCCCACCCCGCTGCGCCTGCGATCAAATTAAGTCTACCGAATAGAAAGGACTCGGTTAAGTTTCTGATCATTGGCGACACCGGAACCGGAACCGCGAAGCAACACGATTTGGCCGAGATCATGTTGCGATCAAGGGCTTCCTTTCCTTACGAATTTGTCTTGATGATGGGTGACAACATGTATGGGGGAGAAAAGCCCGCCGACTTCAAGAATAAATTCGAAGATGTATACCGGCCGATAATGGCCCAGAATGTTAAGTTCTATGCCTCGCTTGGGAATCATGACGAACCGGCCCAGCGCTTCTACGAGTTCTTCAACATGGAGGGCAAGGAGTATTACCGGTTCACCCGGGCTAACGCCGCCTTTTACGCATTGAACAGCAACTACATGGACAAGAAGCAGGTGAAGTGGCTCGAGGATGAACTTGCGAAAGACACTTCCGAGTGGAAGATCGCGTTCTTTCATCATCCGCCATATTCCTCAGGGGGCAAGCATGGATCCGACACGCAGTTGCGGGAAGTTCTCGAACCCATATTCGTCAAATATGGAATGAACGTCGCTTTGACGGGCCATGAGCATTTCTACGAACGCATCAAACCTCAAAAAGGAGTCTACTATTTCATCTCCGGCGCCGGAGGTAAGCTGCGGTCAGGCGACGTGAAAGACAAGTCGCCGCTGACGGAAAAAGCGTTCGACAAGGACATGTCGTTCATGCTGGCTGAAATCGTCAACAACCAGCTGTTCTTTCAGGTTATCTCGCGCACGGGGGAAACGGTTGATTCCGGTATTTTGGTAAGCAAGAAGAAGCAGTAGACCATAATTACAGAACCGAGCGCGGTAGAGG
This sequence comes from Pyrinomonadaceae bacterium, assembly GCA_035630655.1. Taxonomy (GTDB): domain Bacteria; phylum Acidobacteriota; class Blastocatellia; order Pyrinomonadales; family Pyrinomonadaceae; genus PSRF01. The sequence goes on along the minus strand of DASQKG010000026.1, from coordinate 72 downwards.
CTGTGTGAAAACTCAGGTACGACCAATAACGCTGAAAGCGTTCGCGAATTCCAGCCCAGGGTTGGCTTTGAA
>DASQKG010000025.1:0-2822 GCA_035630655.1 Pyrinomonadaceae bacterium | reverse complement strand
CCCACGTCGATACCGGTAACTAATTCGCTGTACGTAGTTGCGCGTCTCTCGATATGGCGGCACCTTGCGGCCAAACTTCAGAACGGCCCCTTCGCCGGCGTTGTAGCTCGCCAATACCAGATCAATCCGGCCATTAAACTGCCCGATGAGCTGTTTCAAATAACGCGTGCCCCCCGCGATATTCTGTGCAGGATCCGATGCCTTAACTCCAAATCTTGCCGCGGTGCCCGGCATCAACTGCATTAGTCCTCGCGCTCCTTTAGGCGATAAAGCTCGTGGGTTAAAGTGTGACTCCTGTTCCATAACGCAAAAGATTAGATAAGGATCCACGCCATACTTCGCGCCGTTCAGCTTAATCAAACTGTCGATTCTTCCGTTTCCGGTAGTCCAGCCCCGTTCTTTTCTGGAAGAAGAGTCGGATTCGGCGATAGTTTCCAGGTCTTCCCTCTCAATGCGATCAATGCGAGCGCGATCCACGAAGATCGTAAACGAACCGCGTCGATACCAAACTCCGGCCGCTGATTCAATGGCGGTGTCGGCTTCGACGCGAGCCCCGCCCTTCAGGTAAATCCAAACGGGCTGTTCTTCTGGTTTATCTGCAGCTGTAGGCTCGACCACCCTTGCCACTTGAGACGCGGTAGTAGATTTAGAATTGCGCTCGATTGTCCTTACGCGGTCACGAGAAACCAGATGACTGATACCGCCAACGCGGTACCAGATGCCCTGTTCGCTTTCCCAGGCTTCATCAACCGAAATGCTGCTGCCATCCTTAAGCCTCAATTGGGTCTGCGACGGTGTCTGAGTTCGATTTAAGACTTGAGTTGGCTGCAACTCTCGTTGAGCCGCAGCCGGCCAGCAAAAAAAAGCCAGCAGTGCAGCCGACGTAAGAAGTCGAGTTATCTTAAGGGGGTTTTTCATAAGGTTCTTTCGAACGGCTTTAAAATTGGGCGCCTCCTTGGGGGGCGACAACCTTTCAGCGCTTTGTTCTTTGGCGACACATCGCCGGCGCCGTTGATAGACGGACGTTGCGCGCTCTGGATGCGACCCCGCAAAGCGATGTGGGGCCGGAGCCTTCCAAAAAGTCGTCCTCTTCTACAGCTCGAGCGGATCGGACAAAGTTCTTTCAATCATCGTCTCCTGAGCTGCAACCGGCGCAAACGTGTGCGACGCGCCGAAGTAGTTCCGCCACGCAATATCTACCGCATGCGGAGTTAACTCGAGTGCTTCCCTTTCAAACATGCAAAGGTCAGTCACTCGATCAAGCAAGTCACGCGGCTCGCAGCCTTTCATCTGACGCCGTTCAATTCTGTATTTGTTGAGGACGTGGTCCAACACCGGCTGTTCGCAACGTATTCCGCGGTTGTAAGCCTGACGTTTGAAGATCTCTGTATATGCGGCTGCTGTGGGCGGCTCAACCCGTGCCCGATAACCCATGCGTCTGAGGAATGCCTGGTCAGCGAGGTCCTTCTCATCAAGGTTGGTTGAGAAGACGACGAGCTGTTCAAAAGGAACTTCTATTTTTTTGCCCGTGTGCAGCGCTAGGTAATCGACACGCCGCTCCAGCGGAACAATCCAGCGGTTGAGCAGGTCTTGCGGTGACACGCGTTGCCGGCCGAAGTCATCGATGACGAGCGTGCCGCCGTTTGATTTCATTTGGAATGGTGCTTCGTAGAACTTCGCCGTATCGCTCCAGGTTAAGTCTGCATTCTGAAGAGTCAGCTCACCCCCAACGACAACAAGCGGACGATCGATCAGCACCCAACGCCGATCGTATTCAGCCGGCGTGACATCAGCCGCAGCAACGCGATGACAGTGCGCATCGAAAACTCGAATAATTTGCCCATCGATTTCCACGGCATACGGAATCCAGATGGCTCCGGGCAGTGCACCGTTTATGCGCTCCGCGACGGCGGTCTTTCCGGTGCCGGGCAAGCCGGTTAAGAACAACGAGCGTCTCGAATTGATTACACATCCGAGCGTTTGCAGTAGCGATTCAGGCAGAATCAAATCGTGAAACGCTGCTCGAACGGTCTCCATCGACGCGGGATGCGACGGAATCGACTGCAATCGCATCATGTGTGTGTAGTCTGTCAGGGAAACTGGAGCGGCGCCGCTATAGCCGCAAACATTCATGAGACGAACCAGGCGATCCCAGCCATGGTCCAGCATGTTGTATCTGGTCGCACCCACACTTGTTTGAAGGCGCACTTCGATAAGTTTTTCACGATACAGTTTCTGAAGGATCTCTTCGGTGAGTGAGCGCGGTAAACGCATTCGCTCAGCAACGGTCGCCGTGGACGGCTCAGGCAGCATAGCCACGTGCTTGAGCGCGAGCTCACATAGAAACGCTTCGCCGGTACCGAGCTCGGCAAGTTCTTCCGGAACCGGAGGTCCCATCGTTTCGACTTCAGACCGCGACAGTATCGTTGTTTGTGACATCACCGTTACCTTCCCGCAGTGGCTCCGCTCACCACCGCCATTCGAGCCAAACTCTCTGTGGCTGCCTGCGCCTGCTCCGGCTTCCCTGTCCGGCCGTAGAGATCGGCCAGGCGTCGCAACGCGAATGTGGATGATGCGTCAATGCGCCGCGCGTCCTCGTAATACCGAATGGCATCTTCGTCCCGCCCAAATCGCTCGAGCATGCGGGCGGTGTTGAGATTACCGGCCAACGCTCCGTTAGCGCGCGCGAAGTGTTTGAAAGCATCCTGGAACTTTCCCAGGCGGCAGAGCGCCAGGCCAAGGTTATTCAGAATGCGCTCGTCGGATGGCGCCAGCTTAACGGCGCGTTTCAAGCGATCCACAGCGGCGCGATAGTTTCCGTT